>JAUMZB010000005.1 GCA_030528345.1 Eikenella sp. | reverse complement strand
GTTTAATAGCGGCGCAAGCAGATGCGATATAGGACATAGCAGGATGCGCTCCGTCGGCAAACTCCCAATTCACCACCGCCTGCGCGCTTTGGCTGGTGCTATCGGCAAACTGGTTCTGAATCAGAATGCTGTCGCTGCTGCCGTGTTTGTGTATCCACAGGTCTTTGCCTTCGCGTTTGAAACCGACTTCGGCCAGCTTGGTGTCTTTGAAATAAATATGGTCTTCGGCGCCCTCTGCCCGAATGGTGTCTTGCCCCCAAGCGCCGGAGAAGACGTAGGTGTCGGCACCGCTGCCGCCCACCAGCACATCGTTGCCTTCGCCGCCGTTGATGACGTCGTTGCCGCCCATGCCAAAAATGGTGTCGTCACCGCCGTAGCCGTTGAGGTCTTCGCGCGCATCGGTGCCGGTTAAGGTGTCTCCGTCCTCACTGCCGCTCCATGTCCGTTCGGGCGTTTCGTATTTGCCTTTGGGCGCATCGGGTGTGGTGGCAGCACCGCCGTTATCGGATTTGGGCGAATCCGGCTGCTCCGGATCCTTCGGAGCGGCCGCATCCGGCAGGTGCAAACCGAAATCTCCCGCCCGATGGTTTTCAAGCACGATACCGCTTTGGAACAGGCCGGCACCGCTCAGATACAGATGACTGCCGGACCGGCTCAATACCCAACCGGTCTCTTTCGCCTGCCAGCGCTCGGGCTGCGCGGCATCCGCCACCCAAGACAAGGTGTGCAAGGCATGGCCGTCGATCACCACCGTGCCGCGGCCGTCGCTGTCGCTCACGGTATTGGTGTCGGCGGCATTTTGCAGATCGCGGCTGTGGAACAGATACACATCCGCCCCTTCGCCGCCCAACAAGCGGTCGCTGCCGCTGCCGCCGATTAATACATCGTTTCCTTTGCCGCCGTGCAGGACATCGTTGCCCTCGCCGCCGCTCAAGTAGTCATGTCCGACCACATCGGGATCGCGGTTGTCATCGCCCCACAGAATGTCGTCGCCGTGACCACCGTATAAATGGTCGCCGCCGTCTTGGCCGATCAACAAATCATCCCCGTGGCCGCCGTATAAAAAGTCCGTCGCACCGTTTGCCGCCACCCGGTGGTCTTCATTATTGGGCAGCACTTTGGCCGTCAATGCGTAATCTCCGGTTTCCCGGTTGATCGCTACAGCCCATTCGTCGGTATCCGGATGGGTGCGGGTAACGCTGTTGAGCGTTGTCGTTTCCCAAGCTCCGTCACGGAAAGAAAATTCCGTGCCCAAAGCCGGGCGGTGCACCGAAGGCGGAATCACCCCGCCGCCGGGCAGATAGGTTGGGCCGGTAATCGTGCTCTCCACATAAATGTGCTGGCTGCGCCGGCCGGCGCGGTAAAAAGCATCGCCGATCAATACATCGTCGCCCGCACCGCCGTACAGCCAATCCATGCCTTCTGCACCGCTCAGAAAATCATGGTTGATGCTGCCGTACACCCGGTCGTTGCCCAAACCGCCGCTCGCCCAATCGCCGCGCTCGCCGCCGCTGCCGGTGAGCAGATGCTCGTTCTCGAAACCGGTATGGATGATGTCGTCACCGGCCATGCCGCTGATCAAATCACGGCCGCCACCGCCGATAATGGTGTCGGCATCCAAAGCCTGCTCTTCGGGCGTACGCGGGCTGCCGGCACCCACATAGGCGCTGCCGCTCAGAATATCGTTGCCCTCTCCGCCGTAGATCGTATCGGCATGGAAGCTGCCGAACACCAAATCGCTGCCACTCCCGCCATTTATCTTGGCACCCGCCGTACCGGTGGCAAACACGATGTCGTCTTTCTCCGCTCCCGAAATTTGGAAATGATGGTGACCGCCGAGGTAGAACACATTGTAGCGGCCGACATGGCCGCTTTGGGAGAAGGCAGCTTCAGAGCTACCTTCTGCCGGCACTTCGTCGGCCAGGGTGATGCCCAAGGCGCTGAAGGTGCCTGGCTGGGCGCTGCCGGCCGAAGCGAAAAAGCCTTTTACCGTGGCGCTGTCGCCACCCTGACGGGAGAGCAGCAAATCCTCCTCTTGGCGCTCGGCCACCAATTCGCCGTCGCGCTTGCCGTCTTGGCCGATGCTGTACCAAGTGTTGTCGGGGTCGCTGCTGCTGCGGGCGAAGCGGGCGGCGGTGTAGTCGGCGGTGTCTGAGCCGAGCAAACGCTCACGGCCGCTGAACACGATGCGGCCCCGGCCGTCGCTGTCGAATACGGTGTCGTGGTCTTGGATGAAGTAGGTGTCCTGCCCGCTGCCGCCTTCGAGGTAGTCGTGGCCGGCTTCGCCATTTAGGGTGTCGTGGCCGGCGCCGCCGAACAAGTAATCGGCTTTTTTTCCACCTTTGATTTCCGGGTCGGCATGATCTGTGCCAAACACAACCTTCGGGTTTTCTCCATAGGCATCAGGACTACCATATTCCGCATGATGTGCCGCTCCAACTGTTTGTTGTGTAGCCAAATCCTGATAATACGTACCGTTCCAGAACTCTAATTCCGTCATACGGCTTCCGGTTTGCATATTTTTGGTCAGCAAGCCGTTCCACATCTTGATGCGCTGATGCAGATACATTTCAGTCATGCCTTGGGGATGAGCTTCAGATTGCAAAGCCAATTCGCCAACTTGATTATGCGCAGAATAATCAAATCCCGTTATCATAAACGTATTCAATTCTTTAAGTGCATAACGTAACGCCAAGCCCTTATCGTCTTCTGCCAAAGCAACTTCTGCCATATTGGCAATGTCAGACAACGGCAAAATTTGGAAACTACTGCCATTCTCTTTCAATTTGGCAATAGACGTTTGCAACTTCATAATCTCGGCATAGAGCGCATTGCGGTCTGCTTTGTCCTTTACCTCAATCGCATCTTGGCCATAAATCAGCCGGCTCAACATATAAACCGTTTTTTCTAAAGAAAAACCATCATCATTTGTAGCCGCCTGCAACATTGGATTCAATACGTCCAGTGCTGTTTGGATATCTGCATTCAAACGGTTATCCAGTGCAAAAAACAAAGAGGCCACCATCATGGTATCGCTCATTTGTGTCGTACCATGGCCAAGTGCATGTTCGATTCCGCTTTCAATAAACAAATCCTGTTTGACACCCGGCTGCACCAAACCCCAAGCCTGCCACTGCTCCGGAAAATACAGGCTATCGTTGGAATCCATGGCGGTAAAATTGATATTCTTATTGCCGCGCAAACTGGTGATTTTGTTTTTCTCATAAGCCTCAGCCCCGCCAAGTGCTGCAAACAACTCGCGAATATTGGTTTGGTTGTCGGAAGCTACCGGATTATTTTTGCCGCCTTCCCCCGCACCATTCACCATATAAGTATGCAGGGTGGCTTGAGGAAACAGGCGTGAAAAAACCATAGACAAATGGCCGCCCAAGCTGTGCCCGGTAGTGGTTACCTGAATATCCAGCCCTTTGCCGCTTTGTTTATTGGCTTCGGAAGTATCTATCACCACTTGGCGGATAACATTGCCGAAAGGGTGATTAGGCACGGCTTTCAACACATTGGAATCATTAAAATAGCCTTGGCCGGCCAAGCCTTTTTCCGCCAAAAACTGTTCCAAACTGTAGGATTCTCGTCGGGTAGAGGCTTCCAATCTTTTTGCTGCGTACTCTGCAGTTAATGCCCAGTCGGTTTTAATGGTAGCGGGGTGGTATTCGGTTTGGGTAAGGGATTGCCAAAAATTATACATCTCTACGATTTGGTGATGCGCCAAACCGTCCAATACAATATCGTTGAGATCCGCACCAATTAAATCCTGTGCTCCTTTCGAGCCTTTTAAGGCCAATACATAGGCTTTGGATACTTTGTCTTGAAACAGGGTGGCGGAAAAACCGCTGCCGTTGAGAATATCAGAAGTAAAGAAGCCGTCTCCGGCTTGGTCGTGGTGATGGGCGATGACATCGTAGCGGCTGGTAATATAGTCTGCTAGTTTGATGGTGGTAGATTTTTCATTTGGCTCATCATCTTCTTTTCCAGTATCAATGATAGCCTGACCTAATTCTTCCTTATCCTCCAATTTGTAATTAGAAAAATTTGCATACGCAGCTTCTGCCAAAATCACATAGTTTGAAATATTTTGATTACTCATAATACATCTCCCATTTACGGTTTAAAAAAATACAGTCTTTTATACTGAATCCATAGTTCTCTATTTTTACAACTAGGTATAGTATCTATCCAAAATTTTAATCCACCAATTAAATCCGTTGAACTGGTTCCAACATTAGATTCAATATATTGGAAAAGAATTTTTTGACTTAAGCTATCATAGTAAATTTTATCAGTCATTAATAAATATGAATGATTTTTATATCTTGTATATGTAAAAACCCTATTATTAACTTGATGAGAAATTTCATAATTCATATGATTAAAAGTAAGAGTCTTACTCTGCATATCTAGGGTAGGAGATCGATCAATCGGCTGAATTTCTCTCCAAACCTCTTCCCCTCCCACCATTTCCTTCCACTCTTCCGGCGTTATATAAACTTTAACCCCCGCCTGCTGGCACATCTGCTTGGCATAATATCGAACTTGCAGATACTCTATCCCCCAATATACCCACCAGCCACCCATCAGCAGCATAAAGCCGATAAACGCACCGGCGGCACCCGCCCATTTTTTTTCGGGGAAAAACGCCCGCATCCACACCCGACCCAGTTTGGCTGCAGCCACCGTCAGCCAAAACCAAATGCCTAGAAAAAACCAGATAACGATGATAACCACAACGATATTATTCCGTTACAATCATTTATTTTCTATAAAGGCTACCTGAAACTGCCGGAGTAAAGCCCAGTTCATTAGAGGGTAAACAAGCAAATTCCATACCCAGTTGCTCGGCTACACTGAAAAAATTATGCAAGCAGACTACCTGAAAGCCGCCTATCCGGCATGAAACGGCTTTCAGGTAGCCTCTAGATATGCTTGTTCTTATTTCTTCTTTTAGCTTCTTACCACTTTGCTGAAGCAGATTAAAGGAGGTGGCCAAATGGCCGCCCAAGCTGTAGCCGGTGATTTTAACGCGGTCTTTCAGCGTGCCGTTTTGCTGCAAACCCCGCACCCAATCCAACATATCGGCCAGTTGGCCGAAAGCAAAGCCTTTATCGGCAATTTCCAGCGTATTGGTGGCTTGGTTGTCGCGGGCGGCATCATCGATAAATTCGGTGCTGCGGAAAGAAATCACCTGATCGCCGGCACGGATGCCGGCAGCAGTATTATCATTCAACGCTTCAAATACCGTAGCAGAAAAACCGGTTGTAGTATTACCTACATGGGCTATAACTTTCCAGCTTTTAGAAAATTCAATAGCTTGATTTTCCGTGAATTTACTGGCATGCTGATTTCCCGTAATTAAAATTTTAATTAGATCTAAATCTAGGTTATTACTCAGCTCAGTAGGCAGTAAATTTTTTCTTTCCCACAAAGCCTCTGATGCCATTTGCAAACTTGCAAACTCTAATAAAGATTCTGTTGAATTTATGTTAATTGAGCTAGTCATTTCACTCTCCTTGCTTTGGCTGAACCACAGATATAACAAACTTTACTACTGGATCCCCATACTCACCATCCTTTGGACAGTGTATAGCATGATGCCATGCCCAAGATCCATTATTCATAGGCCTCATATTAGGTGCAAACGCATACCATGTCTTTCTAGCCATAATCTGCTTGTTACTCTGATCAATAATACTAACTTCCGCTCCAGCTATCCAATATTGACGATCTTCAGGCTTAACAATTGATTTATAGTAAACAGCATAATTACTCATACCCTGACTCTTATTCATTCTTTCATGAAATAAATATTTACCATTATTAACTCTTAAATTGGGATGTATTTTATAGCGAAGAAAATAGCTTTCTTTATCCTCTATATCAATATAAGAATAATTCTTATATTGAATAGTAAGCTGAGATGATGAATTGTCATTAAGCCTATATCTTGGCTTTTCTAATGATGTATACCGAGATGTAAAATTTAATGTTTCTTTAAATCTTTCAGACCAACCTAAAAAACTTAAAATGTAACGCTCCCCCCCTGCTGATCTGGTAATGCCGCACCATGCCACATTGGATCTTGTTCTGGAATATATTTATTAGATCGAACTGAAGCTGGATACACATTTAATAAAGTAATCCCTTCCACATCTTTGGCAGTACGGTAGATTTTTTCGCCTGCGGTTTTGCAGCGCTCGGCAAAAATGGCTTGCGCCGTTTCAGATTGCTCGCGCGCCGCTTTTTCTTCGGCCGATTCAGGGTTCCAGCGCGGCCAGAAATAGAAATATGCGGGTATGCCGATCAGCGCCACCGCCGCTGCCAGATTGCGCGACCAGCCGGCGCGCAACACTCTGGGAATCAACAGCAGCGAGGCAAACAGCAAAACAATCATGCCAACCCAATAAAGCAGGCTGATCAATTCTAAGAGATAAAAAATCGCAGACATATTCCGGCCATAATAGGGTTTGAACCATCTTTACCTTGCCAGCAAATCTTATTCCAATTTAGGCAAATCTATCTAAAAAATGATTGGCCGCCGCACCAATCGGCTTCTGGCGACGTTGCCGGCAAGACTTGCTGTAGATGCCGGAGCATTGGGTGGATAGCGAGACGATGTACCCAATAGAAAGTGCCGAAAAAAGGAAGCGGCGGTCTCTTGCAACAAATTAAGGGCTACCTGAAAACAAACAGCGCGCGTTTTTGCGCCGATTGTTTTCAGGTAGCCCTTCTTCATGGCTGCCAGGCCTATTGCGGCGGCCGGCTACTGAGCGATTGTGCTTTTTCGATTAAACCCACGAATTGGCGGCGCAGGCCGTGGCGGTCGGGGGATTGGGCGGATTTGGCCAGTTGCAGGGTTTGCGGCCAGTCGGCGTCGCCGCTGTATTTGCCGCCGCGCAGCAATTCGCCGTAAGCGGCCGCCGCGGCGGCTTGGCGGGTGGCGTTGCTGCTTTGTGCCAGCGGCACGCTGCCGGCGGGCACGGCGTGGCTGATCAGCAGGCTGTTGGCTTGGCCGGGCAGTTTGTAGCGCAGGCGGATAAAGGCGTATTCGCCGGCCTTGCCTTCGGCGGCGGGCGTATTTTGATAACGGCGCTCCGGCAGCCAGCCTTCGGCGCCGGCGGGAATGATTTCATACAGCGCGGTCACGTTGTGGCCGGCGCCGATGTCGCCGGCGTCAACTTGGTCGTTATTGAAATCTTCGCGCGCCAGCATGCGGTTTTCATAACCGATCAGGCGGTATTCCTTTACTGTGGCGGGGTTGAATTCCACTTGGATTTTCACGTCTTGCGCCACGGTGGCCAGAGTGGAAGAAAGCTGGCGCTGCAACACTTTTTTCGCTTCTTCGGGGCCGTCGATATAGCTGTAGTTGCCGTCGCCGGCATCGGCCAGCTGCTCCATCAGGTGCTCGTTGTAGTTGCCGGTGCCAAAGCCCAGGGTGGTGAGCGACACGCCGCTGCGCCGTTTTTCGGCCACCATGCTTTTGAGGGTTTCAAAATCGGTGATGCCCACATTAAAGTCGCCGTCGGTGGCCAGGAGAATGCGGTTGATACCGTTGTGCACATGGCCGCGTTGCGCTTCGCGGTAGGCCTGCTGCATGGCGTTTTCGCCTGCGGTGGCGCCGCCCGCTTTCAGGCCGTCCAAGGCATTGAGGATTTTCTGCCACTGGTTGCCGGGCGTGGCGGGCAGCACCACGCGGTTGCCGTCGGCATAGGTAATCAGGGTGATGCGGTCTTGGGCGCGGGTTTGGTGTGCCAGCGTGCACAGGGTGTATTTCACCAAGGGCAGCTTGTCGCGGCTCATCATGGAGCCGGACACGTCCACCAAAAACACCAAATTGGCCGGCGGCAGGGCGGCGGTGCCCATTTCTTTGGCCTGAATGCCGATGCGCAACAGCTTGGCCTGCTCGCGGAAAGGCGAGTCGGCCACTTCGGTGTGCACGGCAAAGGGCTTGCCGTCGCGCGGCTGGGCATAGCCGTAGTCGAAATAATTGATCAGCTCTTCAATGCGCACCGCGTCGGCCGGCGGCAGGCGGTTTTCGCGGCTGAGGAAACGACGCACATTGGCATAGCTGCCGGTATCCACATCGATGCTGAACGTAGACACCGCCTGCTCGGCCGTGCTGTGCACCGGATTGGCCGCCTGATGGCCGTAGCGTTCGGTGTTTTGCCGCGGCATGGGCGCCGCTTCGGGGGCAATCGCAGCCGGCGCCGCGGTCGTCATCATTTTTTCGGCCGGCCGCACAGCCATCCGCATCTGCGCCGTTTCAATATAACGGGCGGCAGACGCGGCACGGGGCGCGGACAGTTGCCGCTCCTCCGGCTCGCCCTGCAAATAGCGCTGACAAACCTGATGCACCGAATCCGCCCACGCCGCCTGAGCGCCCACCGCCAGCGCGGCCGCCACGGCCGCCCGAACAATTGAATGCTGCCACAACATCATGTGTCTCCTTAATTGACATCAGCAAAAAATCCGCGCCATCATAGCCCGAGCACCACGTTTGCGGCTACCTGAAAACCACAGCCCGGCAAAGATTTAACCTATTCTAACTTTATGCCCGCCGCACCAACAGCCTTGCCGCCCCGTGCTACAATCCGCGCCGTTCCGACTCCCTCCCACCCCCTGCCATGCCCTATTTCGCCCTGTTTGACGACGCCCACAGCGGGCAGGCTCGCCTGCTCACCGACCACCGGCACAGCGTGCACCTGAGCGCCGAGCAATTCGACCGCCTCGATGCCGAGCTGCAACGGGGCTGGGCGCAAGGCTGGCACGCCTGCCTCTGCCTGCCCTACGAATTCGGCCACACCCTGCATTATCCCGCGCAAGACACCGGCAGCCGCGCCGGCCTGTATTGGTTTGCCGAAGAGAGCCTGCTGCCGCCCGACGCACTCGATGCCTGGCTGGCCGCCCACGGCGCCAACGACAGCGCCGGCCTTTGCGCCCTTTCGGCCGACACCGACGAAGCCGGCTACCTGAAACACATTGCCGACATCCAAGCCGCTATTGCGTGCGGCGAGGTGTACCAAATCAATTACACCACCCGCCTGCACCTGGAAAGCTACGGCCACCCTGCCGCCCTCTACCGCCGCCTGCGCCAACGCCAGCCCGTGCCCTACGGCTTTTTGGCCAAGCTGCCCGCCGAAAGCCACGAGTGGACGCTCTGCCTCTCGCCCGAATTGTTTTTGCGCATCGGCGGAGACGGCAGCGTGGAAACCGAGCCGATGAAAGGCACCGCCCCGCGCCTGGGCGACGCCGGCGATGCCGAACGCGCCCAAGCCCTGCGCCTCGACCCGAAAAACCGCGCCGAAAACGTGATGATTGTGGATTTGCTGCGCAACGACCTCGGCCGCATCTCCCTGCCCGGCGGCGTGAGCGTGCCCGAAGTCTTCACCGTGCGCCCCTTCGGCCAAGTGTGGCAGATGACCAGCCGCATCCACGCCCTGCCCCGCCCCGGCACCACCGCCGCCCAACTCCTGCGCGCCACCTTCCCCTGCGGCTCCATCACCGGCGCGCCCAAACACATGAGCCTGGCCAAAATCCGCCAACTCGAAAGCAGCCCCCGCCGGCTCTACACCGGCAGCATAGGCTACCTGAAACCCTGCCCCGGCGGCCTCGGCTTTTACGGCACCCTCAACGTGGCCATCCGCACCCTGCTGCTCAACCCGCTGCCCGACAGCAACCGCTACCGCGGTGTTTTCGGTGTCGGCAGCGGCATCGTGACCGACAGCCAAGCCGAGGACGAATACCGCGAATGCGGCTGGAAAGCCCGTTTTCTCAGCAACCTGCCGCCCGATTTCTCCCTCATCGAAAGCATGCGCCTCGAACACGGTGCCTGCCCGATGCTGCCCCTGCACCGTCGCCGCCTCACACACAGCACCGACACCCTGCGCTTTCCCCCGCCCGGCGAACAGCTGTGGCAGGACATTGCCGAACACGCCGCAGCCGAGCCCCGCCCCGCCCTGCTGCGCCTCGAATACTTCCCCGACGGCCGCGCCGACCTCAGCCTGCAGCCGCTGGACGAACTGCCTGCCGTCTCCCCTTACCTCATCTTCAGCCCCCTCGGCCTGCCGCGCCACGACTTTTTGCGCCGTTTCAAAACCGGCCGCCGCCGCCTGTTCGACCAAGCCTGGCAGCAGGCAGAAGCCCAAGGCGCCTTCGACAGCCTGCTCTTCAATGAAGACGGCCACCTGCTCGAAGGCGGCCGCAGCAGCATCTTCGTGCGCTTCGGCAGCATCTGGTACACCCCGCCGCTGTCGCTCGACATTCTCGACAGCGTGATGCGGCAGCAGATACTGTCCGATCCCGAAACCCATCTGGGCGCCGACACCGACAGCGTGCAGGAAGGTTTGCTGACCCGCCGCACGCTGATGCAGGCCGACGAAATCGTGGCCGCCAACGCCGTGCGCGGCGTGATGCGGATGCGTTTGCGGGCCAACGGTTAACCGGCCCAAACGCCATGTCGTCGCCTTTCCGGTAACCTGAAGCCTTCACTCCTTCCCCCTCCGGCACCATCCCGCCCGCCGCCGCATTAAAACATTCCGCCCTCCGTCCCGCTCCCTTGGCGGCAGCCAAACAAAAGGCTACCTGAAACCCTTTCAAGTAGCCTTAGGCTGACAGCGCCAGCGTCCGCCTTACGGCGCTTCCGCTTTCTGCAACAGATACCTATCCGCCATCTCGCCTTCCAGGCGCTTGCCTTCGTTATCCAAGCTCAGCAGGCGGTTTTCGGCTACCAGATAATAGCGCCCGTCGCCCGCCTCATCCAAACGGATGCGGCTGCCGTCGGCCAGCCACTCGAAGCGGCCGGACACCTCGGTACGCACCGGTTCGCGTTCCAGATAGGTTTCCACCAGTCGGTAGCCGCCGTCCTGCCCCAACACCAGCTCGGTTTCAATGCCTTCGCAGGAGCCGCACGGCAGGGTGCCGCGGTAGGTGCCGGCCCAATCCAGCACGTCGCGGCCGGGATGGGCGCCGTCCGCCGCCGGCTGCGACACGGCAGCAGGCACACCGGCCTCCGAGACGGCCGCCGGAGCGGCCGGCGGCTGGGGGGAACACGCCGCTAAACTGACGGCAGCCAACAACATCATATACTTTTTCATGGTTTTCACTCCGGTTTCCATTTATCGGCAAAGGCGGGCAAACGCCGCATGGCGGTTAATCTGTTTTCTTCAACTGAAACATGGGATCGCCCCAAAACCGACCCGTCGGGTCTGCACTCCAAACACCGCCGTCTTCCACGCGGAAAAGACGCCCCCCGCCCGCTTCGTCCAAACGGATGAGCCCCGGCTCGGACAGCCATTCGAAACGGCCGGACACTTCACGGCGCACCGGAGGCTGCAAGCGATAGGTTTCCGTCAGACGATAACCCTCGTCCGGGCGCAACAGCAATTCGGTGTCCACGCCGCCGCAGGGCGAACCGCAAACCTGCCGGACGCCGCAAAACACACACGGCAGATCGCCACGGTAGGTGCCCGCCCATCCGACGGCCGCCCCGTTTGCCCGGCCCTGTGCGGCGGCCGACGCTTGGGCGGCCTCCGTAACGGCGGACGACGGACAGGCGGCCAGCAGCATGACCAGGACTGCTCCAAACGCATACTTCACGGCCTCACTCCGGTTTCAGCACATCGGTATCGGTTGCACTTGCCGCCGCCGGCGCTTCGGCGGCCGCTGCTTCGGCCGCGCGGGCTTTTTCCGCCTCCAGATAGCGCTGGATGGTCTGCACCAATTCCTGCGTGCCCTGATGGGTGAGCGCGCTGATGCGGAACACGCGCGGGGTGTCGCGGTCGAAGCCGAAGCGGTCGTCCGGCGCGGGATAATCCCAACCGATGGCGCTTAAAAATGCGGCCACGCGGCTGTCCTGCTCTTCTGCGGGCAGCATGTCGAACTTGTTCAACACCAGCCAGCGCGGCTTTTGATACAGCGCCTCATCGTAGCGGCGCAACTCGTCCACAATCGCCAAGGCTTCGGCGGCGGGGTCGGCGGCCTCATCGAAAGGCGCCAAGTCCACCACGTGCAGCAAGAGGCCGGTGCGCGACAAATGCTTTAAAAATCGGTGTCCCAGCCCCGCGCCTTCGGCGGCGCCCTCGATCAGGCCGGGAATGTCGGCCATCACAAAGCTGTGGTTTTCGTCCAAGCGCACCACACCCAAATTCGGATGCAGGGTGGTAAACGGATAATCGGCCACCTTCGGGCGGGCGGCGGACACCGCGCGGATCAGGGTGGATTTGCCGGCATTGGGCATGCCGAGCAGACCCACGTCGGCCAGCACCTTCAACTCCAACTGCAGGCTGCGCGCCTCGCCTTCTTCGCCGGGCGTGGACTGCTTGGGCGCACGGTTGACGGAAGATTTGAAATGGATGTTGCCCAAGCCGCCTTTGCCGCCGCGCGCCAGACAAACGCGCTGGCCGTGGCAGGTGAGGTCGGCCACGATTTCGTCGGTGTCGGTGTCGCGGATCACGGTGCCGACCGGCATTTTGAGCTCGATATCGTCCGCGCCCGCGCCGTAGCGGTCGGAGCCGTGCCCCTTCTCGCCGTTTTTGGCCTGATAGCGTTTGACAAAGCGGTATTCCACCAAGGTGTTCACGTTTTCGTCGGCCACGGCAAACACGCTGCCGCCGCGGCCGCCGTCGCCGCCGTCCGGCCCGCCGCGCGGCACGAATTTCTCGCGCCGGAAGCTCACCGCGCCGTTGCCGCCGCGGCCGGCGACCACTTCGATTTTGGCTTCGTCAATAAATTTCATGGATGGATTTCCGATTGGTTTTTGAATTCTTGATGTTACAGGCTTTCAGGTAGCCCGTTCGGCCAGCGTCAGGCTACCTGAAAGCTAAAACGCCGCCACAAACAGAGCCACGATGCAGACCAGGCCGACGGTAAACGACAGCGAGCGCAGGGTGTGTTTGTCGCCGATGTAGCAATAGATATACAGCAGGCGGCTGGCCACAAACAGCAGCGCCCAAAAATTGATCACGCCTTGGGCGGCTCCGCCGGTGGCGTGCGCCACCAGTACCGCGGCGGCAAAAGGGGCGAACACTTCGTAGCCGTTTTGCTGGGCGGCATTGGCGCGGGCGGCGCGGCCTTCGGTTTTGGCCAGAAAATCGCGCGGGTGGCGGTTGTCGGCGGCAAAGTTGAAGCCGGCCGCCTTTTTGGCATAGGCGGCGCAAAACAGGGGCAGGAACACGGCAATCAAAATGCAGAAATAGGCTAAAGTCACGACGCACCTCCTTCGGGCGGCAAACACGGGAGCAAAAACTGCCCCGCATTATAAAGGATAATCCGCCCCTTCCCTTATCTTTCTGCCGGCTCTGTGGCACAATCCGCGCTTCGTTTTTCTTTTCAGGTAGCCCGTGATGAATCCTCTGCCTAATCTGATGCGCGCCAAACTGCTGGTGGTAAAAGTCGGCTCCAGCCTGGTTACTGCCGGCGGCGACGGCATCGACCGGCAGGCGCTGGCCCATTGGGCGGCGCAGATTGCGGCGCTCAAAGCGCGCGGCGTGCAAGTGGTGTGGGTGTCGAGCGGGGCGGTTGCCGAGGGCATCAAGCGTTTGGGCTGGCCCGGCCGGCCCAAGGCCTTGAACGAATTGCAGGCCGCCGCCGCCGTGGGACAAATGGGGCTGGCGCAGGCTTATGAAAACGTGTTCGCCCCGCTGGGCATGCACACCGCGCAAATCCTGCTCACCCACGAAGACCTCAGCAACCGCACCCGCTACCTGAACGCCCGCAGCACCCTGCGTACTCTGTTGGCCAAAGGCATTGTGCCGGTGATCAACGAAAACGACACCGTGACCACCGAAGAAATCAAACTCGGCGACAACGACACCCTCGGCGCTTTGGTCACCAACCTGATCGAAGCCGACGCGCTGGTGATCCTCACCGACCAGCGCGGCCTTTACGACAGCGACCCGCGCCGCAACCCGGCCGCCCGCCTGATTCCCCGCATCGCCGCCGACCACCCCGATTTGGAACGCATGGCCGGCGGCGCGGGCAGCAGCGTGGGCACCGGCGGCATGTACACCAAGGTGCTGGCCGCCCGCCGCGCGGCGCTCAGCGGCGCTTCCACCGTGGTGGCCTCCGGCCGGGAAACCGACATTCTGCTGCGGCTAGCCGAAGGCGAGAGCATCGGCACCCTGTTTACCCCGGCATATAGCCGCCTCAACGCACGCAAACAGTGGCTGCTCGGCCATGTGCAGCTGTGCGGCAGCGTGGTGGTGGACGAGGGCGCCGCCCGTGCGCTGACCGAGAAAAACGGCAGCCTGCTGCCGGTGGGCTGCGTGTCGGTGCAGGGGCGGTTTCGGCGCGGCGAACTGGTGGCGGTGCTCGACGGCCAAGGCCGCGAAATCGCCCGCGGCCTGGCCAATTACGCCAGCGGCGAAACCGCCAAAATCCTGCGCACTCCCTCGGAGCAGATTGCCGCCCGGCTGGGCTATGTGGCGGAAGACGAGCTGATCCACCGCGACAATATGGCTTTGGTGCGCTGATGGCACGGCACGGTTTGACAACACGGTTTAAAGGCTGCCTGAAGCACTTCAGGCAGCCTTTAAACCGTGTTGTCAAAACCAAACCGCCCTAGGTTTCCGCCAGCGGCAGAAGCGGCGGATCCGGCCGAACCGGACGGTTTCAGGTAGCCTGTTCGGCCAACACCGCTTCAATCACCTCTTGCGCGCCGTCGTCGGCCAGCTTTTTGGCCACGGCGCGGCCGAGGGCGTCGGCATAGGCCAGCGGCGCTTGCGCAGACGCCTGCAGCATCACCGAACCGTCGGGATGGCCGACCAAACCGTGCAGGGTGAGCAGGCCTCCGCTTTCGGTGCAGTAGGCGGCCAAGGGCACTTGGCAGCTGCCGCCCAAAGCACGGGCCAGGGCGCGTTCGGCGGTCACGCAGGCATTGCTCAGCGGGTGGTTGAGCGGATTGAGGATTTCGAGCAAATCGTAACGGCCCTCGGCAATCTCAATGCCCAAAGCGCCTTGGCCGGCGGCGGGCAGGCTGTCGGCGGGCGAGAGGATTTGGCGGATGCGGCCGTCCAAACCCAAGCGTTGCAGACCGGCCGCCGCCAGAATCACCGCCTGATATTCGCCGGCATCGAGTTTCGCCAAACGGGTTTGCACATTGCCGCGCAGCGGCCGAACCTGCAAATGCGGGTAACGCGCGCGCAACTGCGCTTCGCGGCGCAGACTGGACGTGCCCACCACCGCACCGGCCGGCAGGTCTTCCAAACGCTCAAACTCATTGGCCACCAAGGCGTCGAAAGGATTGGCGCGTTCACTGATGGCGGCCAAAGCAAAGCCTTCGGGCAAATCCATCGGCACGTCTTTCATCGAATGCACGGCCAAATCGGCGCGGCCGTCTTGCAGCGCCTGCTCCAATTCTTTGATAAACAGCCCCTTGCCGCCGATTTTCGACAGGGTGCGGTCGAGAATCTGGTCGCCGCGCGTGGTCATGCCCAAGATGCCGACCTCGCAATCGGGATACAGCGCCTGCAGGCGGCTGCGGATGTGTTCGGCCTGCCACATGGCCAGCGCACTCTCGCGGCTGGCGATGACCAATTTTTTCGGATGCATACTGAAATTCCCGGCTCAGAAAAAAGGCGGCTAGTCTAACACGAAACCCGCCAAGCGGCGTATTGACGCCCATGTCCCCGGCTTCCATAATCGGTGGCCGATAACCGGAACACCACGCCGATGGATGCCTCTGTTTTACACATTTTCTTCCGGCAGCTGCTGCACCGCACGCCGCTGAAACGCCTCAATTCCCGCCATTGGCTGATGTTGTTTGCCCTGCTGCCGGCCTGCTTGGGCATATTGGGCTTTTGGCGCGGCGGCTGGACTTTGGCCCTGATTGCCTTTTTTCTGAGCCAATCGGTTCTGCTGTTTGCGCTTTCCGCCTTCCTCCATCACCACCCCCGGCGCGACAGCCTTTCTCTCGCCGAGCTGTGGCGGCATCCCCTTGCCTACCGCCCGCCCGAATCCCACACTCCTCCGCCGGAGAAAACGCCATGAAACGCCACCCCTTACTGATTCCCCTGTCTCAAGAACACCACCATGCCTTAAGCTTGTGTCTGCGGATTTTGCGCGACCCCGCAGCCGACCAGCGCGCCGGCATCGCCGCTCAGCAAGACGGCTTGTTGGCCCACTTCACCGCCGAAGAGACGCAGTTCGCCCCCTTGTGGGCGGCGCTGAACCGACCCGACCTGCAAACGCGCTTTGCCGAAGACCATGCCTGCCTGCGTGCCATGCTGGCCGCCCCGCTTTGGGACGACCCCGAATGGAAGCGCCGGTTTGCCGACACCCTGCGCGAACATGTCCGCTTTGAAGAGCGGGCGCTGTTCCCCGCCCTCACCCCGCTGCTGCCGGAGGCTACCTGAAAACAGGCCACACCGTTTTCAGGCAGCCCTCTCTGTTCGGCGCATTCGCTTCCCGGCCGCCAAGGCCTTATCCCCAACGCTTCCGCTTACCCCATCCCATACCATGAATATCCTCTCTCCCCGCCACCCCCTGTGGGGCATGGCTTTCCGCCCCTTCTACCTCTTGGCCGCCTGCTACGGCGCGCTGTCCGTTTTGCTGTGGGGCTTCGGCCACACCGGCACCGCCGCCCTGCCCGGCTTTTACTGGCACGCCCACGAAATGATTTGGGGCTACACCGGCGCGGTGGTGGTGGGCTTTCTGCTCACCGCCGTCGCCACTTGGACCGGCCGGCCGCGCACGCAGGGCAAAGCGCTGATGCTGCTGGCCGCCCTGTGGCTGCTGGCGCGCTTGGGTGCATTTGTCGATGTGTTGGCGATACCCGGTGCAGCGGCCGGCGTGGCGTTTTATTGGCTGGCGGCGGGCTGTATGGGCGCGGCGGTGTGGCGCAGCCGCAACCGGCGCAATTATCCGGCGGTGGCAGCCTTGGCGGTGTTCGGCCTGCTGCTGGCGGTGTTTCAGTTTCAGCTGGCCCGCGGCCGCTTTGACGCCTTGCAAAACGGTTTGCTGGCCGGCTTGAGCGTGGTGGCCGGCTTCATCGGCCTCATCGGCATGCGCGTGGTGCCGTTTTTCACCGCCAAACGGCTGGGCGGCGAGCAAGTAGCATCCCACCCCCATATCATGACCGCTTCGCTGGCCGCGCCGCTGCTGATGGCGGTGCTGTACGGCTTTCAGGTAGCCTTGCCCGCGGCGGCGGCCATCGCCGTGGGTACCGGCGGCCTGCTGCTGGTGCAGACGGTGCGCTGGTGGCGGCCGGAAGTGGCGAAAGAGCCGATGCTGTGGGTGCTGTTTCTCGGCTTCGCCTTTACCGGCGCTGGCTTGGCGGTCATGGGCATCGGCCATTGGCTGCCGAAATGGAACAGCTTGGGCGTGCATCTGTTTGCCGTGGGCGGCATCGGCGTGATGACCGTGGGCATGATGGTGCGCACCGCGCTGGGGCACACCGGCCGTCCGCTCTATCCCGCGCCCAAGCTGATGACGGCGGCCTTCTGGCTGATGGCCGCAGCCGCTGGCACACGCGCGCTGGCGGCGGTGATGCTGTATGTGCAGCCGACCGCCTACCAACACAGCCTCTATCTTTCCGCCGTCTTGTTTGCCGCCGCGCTTTTGCTGTATCTCTGGCGCTACCTGCCTTGGCTGACCGCGCCGCGCGCAGACGGCAAAGCGGGATAAGGCTTTCTCCATCAAACAAAAAAGCACTTCGCTTGGAAGTGCTTTTTCTATGGGGCGCGCAGGCTGCCAATCTCATTTGACGATGTAGGTGACGCCGGTGGCGGTTTCTTTAAACGTAACATCCACCGGATAGTTTTGATTGCCGCACTGCACCACCCAGATTTCCCGCCATTGGCGCCGGCCGACGGCACCGCCGGGTTCGGCTTTCAAAAACGGCACCACGCCTTGCGGAGATTGGCAACCTCGTGCTTGGGCGCTGATCATCACGGGCGTCATGGTGTCGCGCACCAGAATTTCATTGGCCATCGAACCGGCGCGAATCACGCCGGCAGGAGTCTCCAGAGGGGTTTGCGCACCGGCACAGGCAGCCGCCAACAAGGCGGCAACGGCAAATAAGCTGCGTGCAGACATCATGGTTTTTCCTTTTTGAAACAAAAACGGCGGCGGCCAAACAAGCTGCCCGCAGCAGACGACAATTATAAGAAATGCCCCCCGTGGAGGCAACGCAGCCCGCTGGTCTTTACTTACTGAAACACAGACTGAGACCTTGCGAAACCCCCAGATGCGGATGCCGTTCAAGGCGTAGCAGCGCAGCGAGTGTGAACGCCGGGAATCCCTGTGGGACAGACATATCATATACAAGGCTAAGCGGGCGGGCAGTACCCCTAGGGCATAAACGCACAACGCCGAAATGCGCCGCAGATGGGGTTTTGCACAGGTCTCGGACTTGCCCAAAGTGACCAAGCGGGTGCCCTGCCAAACGTGCTAAGGCTACCTGAAAACCCTAACCCGCCTTTCAGGTAGCCTGAGACCTGCGCTTTCTATCAGCGGCCGGGGAAAATCCCCTTCATGCCCTGCGCCATGCGCATCAGCTTGCCCATGCCCTTGCCGCTGAACATCTTCATCATTTTTTGCGACTGCTCGAACTGCTTGAGCATTTTGTTCACTTCCTGCACGCTCACGCCGGCGCCGGCGGCGATGCGGCGTTTGCGGCTGGCCTTGATCAGCGCGGGGTTGCTGCGCTCTTTGGGCGTCATCGAATTGATGATGGCCTCCACCCGCCCCATGGCTTTTTCCGCCGTGCCTTCGGGAATCTGCGCCGAAAGCTGGCCGAACTCGCCGGGCAGCTTGGACATCAGCGATTCCAAACCGCCCATGTTTTTCATCTGCTGAATCTGCGCTTTGAAATCGTTGAGGTCGAAGCCCTTGCCCTTGTGCAGCTTTTTCGCCATTTCGGCGGCCACTTCCTCGTCAATGCCTTTTTGCACGTCTTCAATCAGGGTGAGCACGTCGCCCATGCCCAAAATGCGGCTGGCGATGCGGTCGGGGTGGAAAGGCTCCAGGCCGCTGATTTTCTCGCCGGTGCCGATAAACTTAATCGGCTTGCCGGTAATCTGACGCACCGACAAAGCCGCGCCGCCGCGCGAATCGCCGTCCATCTTGGTGAGCACCACGCCGGTGAGCGGCAGCGCTTCGTTAAACGCCTGCGCGGTGTTCACCGCATCTTGGCCCAGCATGGCGTCCACCACAAACAGGGTTTCCACCGGCTTCACCGCCGCATGCAGCGCCTTGATTTCGTCCATCATTTCCTGGTCGATGGCCAGGCGGCCGGCGGTATCCACCATCAGCACGTCGTAAAAATGCTTTTTGGCATAATCCAGCGCCGCCCCGGCAATCGCCACCGGCTGCTGCGAAGTATCCGACGGGAAGAAATCCACCCCCACCTGCTCGGCCAGCAGGCGCAGCTGCTCGATGGCCGCGGGGCGGTATACGTCGGCCGACACCAGCAGGATTTTCTTTTTGCCTTCGCTTTTCAGCAGGCGCGCCAGCTTGCCTGCGGTGGTGGTTTTGCCCGCACCCTGCAAGCCCGCCATCAGCACCACCGCCGGCGGCACGGCGGCCAGATTGAGGCTGCTGTTCTGCGTGCCCATCAATTCGGCCAACTCTTGGTTCACAATGCCGATAAATGCTTGGCCGGGCGTGAGGCTGTCGGCAATTTCGCGGCCGATGGCGCGCTCCTTCACCTTGGCCACGAAATCTTTCACCACCGGCAGCGCCACGTCGGCCTCCAACAGCGCCATGCGTACTTCGCGCAGCGCGTCTTTGATATTCTCTTCACTCAAACGTGCCTGACCGCGCAGGTTTTTGCTCATCTGGCTCAGGCGGCCGGATAAATTTTCTAACATGGTTTTCCTTATGTTTCGGCAAACCGGCGCAGGCAAACGCCCGCGCCGCAGGGCGTGTCGTCATCATGCTTGCGAAGCGGTTTTTTGAGGCAAAATCTGCAGCTGCAAGGCTCACTCGAAGAGGGCGGTTTTACACGCTTCGCTAGTAAAACCAGCCAGCGCAGCAAGATTGGACATCTTGCGAGCATTTTTAACGCCGCAGCTGCGGGTTTTGACCAAAAATACTGCCGCAACGCTTTGTGACGGCACGCCCTAGGGGTTTTGTTATAAAATCGCCGCATTTTACACCACGTACGCGGCGCAGTCGCCCAATATACCCCTTCCCCCGCCGGCGGGGGAAGGCCGGGATGGGGGCAAACGCTTTGGCTGAATCAGACGGATGCCGCCACCCGCCCCCTAACCCCCGCCCGCCGGCGGGCGGGGGCATACCACCTCAAACCCGTAAATATTGCCGGGCGTTCATTGTTCCACGCCACAGGCTACCTGAAAGCCCACCCGCACGAGTCCCGCCATGACCCTGCTTTCCCTTTTGCTGGCCGCCTTTTATGCCGCCATGAGCGCCTTTGTTTGGCGCTTCGGCCGCCCCAACGCCCCGCAGCACTATCCGCTCAAAGGCGAGATGGCGGTACTGATTCCCGCCCTTTTGGCTCACGCCGCCGCCGTTTGGCTGCCCGTGGTGCAGCAGCAAGCCTTTCTTTCCGGCTTCGGCTACGCCCTCAGCATGGTCACCTGGCTGATGCTGATGCTGTATTGGGGCGGCAGCTTTTTCTATCCGCTCAAAGGGCTGCAACTGCTGCTCTACCCGCTGGCCGCCTTGGGCATGCTGGCCGCCGCCCTGCTGCCGCAGCAAACCGGCGGCACCGCCGTGACCCACCTGCCCTTTGTGCTGCATATTGCCGTTTCCCTGCTCTCTTACAGTCTGTTTTGCATCGCCGCCCTGTTTGCCTGGCTGATTCTGCTGCTCGACCGCGACCTGCGCCGCCACCGCTTTTCCCCCTTGGTTTCTTTCCTGCCGCCGCTGCTCAGCCTGGAAAAACTGATGTTCCAAAGCATGCTGCTCGGCTTCACCCTGCTCACCGTTTCCGCCCTCAGCGGCACCGTCTTCGCCCCCGCCGTGTTCGGCCACCCGATGGCCTGGACGCACAAAACCGTTTTCGGCCTCGCTGCCTGGCTGATTTACGCCATGATTCTGCTGCTGCACCGCACCCGCCGCTGGCGCGGCCGCAAAGCCGCCTGCTGGTGCCTCGCCGGCTTCGCCAGCCTGATGCTGGCCTATATCGGCAGCAAATTTGTGTTGCAGGTGTTATTGCTGCGGGTGTAGTCAAAGATGGCGGATAGGGAAAAGGCTACCTGAAAAGGGTTTCAGGTAGCCTCACATTTAATTATAAATTTGCTACTCCAATCTTTTAATTTCAAACCCATTAAGATTTGCATAGCCAATAAAATCGGCTTCTCGATTTAGCAGAATAGTCCATTCTTGTGTATATTTGCTAACCAGCGGCAAGTAAAATAGCTCCTCAGCCGGCAAACCCGTTTTAATAATTGCTTGATTAAGAATCTTACTTCTGGCCTCACTTAGCTGGGTCATATCTATCTGAGATACTGGCATCATTTTTTCTTTAATTTCCGGCAGAACATCCTCATAACGCAACCACCAGCTTGGCCTTAAACTGGGCTCAATACCATCAAACGAAAGATTAATACTTTCAAAGAATTCTTTTTCATTTTGAGCACGACGAATCCCTACTTTTAAGATATTATTCAATGGCAATTTTTGCAGGCCTTCCGGAGCATTTGGCAAATCGCCACGATCAATCTCAGTTTCCGTAATAATAGCAATTCGATCACGCTCAAAAGATGCCACCGCCGGTCTAGCCAATTTAACTGAGTATAAACCATATCCCAGCGCCGCCAACTGAATTATTATCACCAGAGATAAATCCAGCAATAACTCACGCTTAGATTTTTTAGGGTTTGCCAAAATTAATGTAAAAATTGGACCACATACCAAATCCACAAATACAATTGTCAAAAACAGCGTTGTGCCTGCCGTTAGATGACGATACGGAAGAGGATACCAAAGTTGAAAAACCAACCAAGCCGTACATGCAGCAATGGCTAAGCTAACCAATAAATGGTAGAAGGTTGCCCTATATCGAAAATTTTCCCAAGCCCTCATGCCATTAAATCCATTTTAAATATTAAGCCTATTTACACTCGGCCGGTGCAAACCGCTGATCTAATGTACCAGCCACTACACCGGTAAAACCAGCTGCCGCTGCCCCTTGTGCGGCACAACGCCACGATACCACTCCGCTTGGGGGCTGAAAAGCAACCCGCCCATCCGGCAAAGCCGTTCCAACAGGGATATTTGGCGTAAAAGTTAATGTTCCGTTACCACTCGACAATGTGGTGGCAACAGTGATGACACCCGTTGCCGGATGAATATTCACATTAGAAACATTGGCGGTAACCGAAGGCAATGGAAATCCGTGGGCATAACCACCGGCCAAGCTTCTAGGATTTCCGCCAGCCAATACATCTTGCACATGTATTTTGGCTGCCGATGCCGCCACCAATGCTTCTGAAACACGGGAACGAACCGTATAATCTTGATACGCAGGAAGCGCTACTGCTGCCAAAATGCCAACAATGGCAATCACAATCATCAGCTCAATCAGAGAAAATCCATAGTTCCGTTTTTTCATCTTAACACTTCTTGAATCATATCAAACAATCAAACTAACTCGATTTAAAAGCCCCGCTTATAGCGGGGCTGGGCAAATAACTTAAGTTAAACGGCTATTATTTACACTCAGAAGGAGCAAAGCGCGCTTCCAAGTTACCGGCTTGGAAACCGGCAAAGGTAGAAGTTGCACCTTGAGCAGCGCAACGCCATTCGGTAGAACCAGCAGACGGCTGGAATGCAGTTTGACCATTAGGCAAAGCTGTGCCGGCCGGAGCATTCGGAGTGAAGATCAAGGTACCACCACCAGCGGCCGCAGTAGTGGCAATGGTAATTCGACCAGTAACCTGATCAATCTCAGAGGAAGCAACGTTGGCCGTAGCAGTAGCCGGATTCAAACCGCTGTTACAAGTAGCATGACCGATACAGGTGTAGCCGGTCGCGTAACCAGTTTGCAGGGCACGAGGGTTACCACCTGCCAAGTGGTCTTGTACGCTAATCTTAGCGGCAGCAGCAGTTACCAAAGCTTCAGATACGCGTGAGCGAACGGTGTAATCTTGGTAAGCCGGCAGAGCGATGGCGGCCAAAATGCCGATAATGGCGATTACAATCATCAGCTCGATCAGGGTAAAACCTTTTTGTACTTGTTTCAACATAATGAAATTCCTTTATAAAATAAACAACAGAGTAAGTAGACAATCAACCTAAAAAAGAAAGGGTACTGCGTTTCGGAGGGTACAACAATGAAAACCTACCAACAAGCTTTGGCGCATCCATAAGCACCGCTGCCATGAGAAGGGTTGAGCAACGGGGATGCCAAAACAGCAGACAATCCGCCACATATATTTTCAACCATATGAAATATTTTATATTTTATATTTATTAACTAAATTTTCGGGCGGATATTTTCTTTACCTACCGCCTTCTGAAGCGGGAGCAAATACCTCAAACTGACATTTTTCGTCAGTTTTCTGCCTGCAATCCTGCCAAATCTGACTTTTTGCGGGGCAAAAACAAGCACACTATGCCAAAAACCAAAGTAGGCTACCTGAAAAGGGTTTCAGCTAGCCCTTTTGGCTGCCGCGCGGTATGCCGCCAACCGTTCGCGCTTGCCTATGGCCAGCACGGTGACGCCAATCCGTTCTCCATCTACCCGATAAACCAAACGGCAGCCTGCGCCGCTCAGTTTGATTGTGTAGCAGTCCGGCATATGCAGGGCAACAGAGGGGATACGGGGTTCTCTTAGGCGTTCGGCCAGTTTGGATTTGAATTGCCGCTTGATGCTGCCATCCAGTTTGTCCCACTCCCGCTTGGCCGACGGTAGAATAGAGAGTTGATAACTCATCCAGCGCCACCTCTACGCCTGTTTCATTCGAGCGGCGGCGCACGGTTATCGAGTTGATTGCGGTTTGAGAAAACGCTTTGGCTTGCCCTTAATAACGCATTGCGTTACTATGAAACATGATTACCGATTTCCGCTGCAAAGACACCGAAGCCCTGTTTCGCGGCAAACGGGTTAAGCGTTTTGCCAATATTGAGCGCGTCGCCATCCGCAAGCTGCAACAGCTGCATGCCGCCGCCGATTTGAACTTCCTGTGCATTCCGCCCGGCAACCGTTTGGAAGCCCTCGGTGGAGACCGCGCCGGCCAGCACAGCATCCGCATCAACGAACAGTGACGCATCTGCTTTGTTTGGCAATCCAGCTAGGCCGTACAAGTGGAAATCGTGGACTATCATTAAAGGAACCCATCATGAACACGCGCGACATTCCCTTAGCCCACCCCGGCGAAATCCTGCTGGAAGACTGGCTCAAGCCGTTGAACATCAGCCAATACACCTTAGCCAAAGCCATAGACGTGCCGCCGCGCCGCATCAATGAAATCGTGCACGGCAAACGTGCCATCACCGCCGATACCGCCCTGCGCTTGGCGGCCTTCTTCAACACCGATGCGCAAAGCTGGCTCAACCTTCAAAGCCATTACGATGCCGAGCAGGTGCGCACCGAAATCGGCGACAGCCTCGCCCACATCCGGCCTTTTGCCCTGGCTTAGGGCGTGTCGTCATAATGCTTGCGAAGCGGTTTTTTGAGGCAAAATCCGCAGCTGCCAGGCAAAAAGCGCAGCAAGATTGGACATCTTGCGAGCATTTTTAACGCAGCAGATGCGGATTTTGACCAAAAATACCGCCGCAATGCTTTGTGACGACACGCCCTAAGCCTCTCACACAAAGAAAATCGGCATAGGGTGTGCGCCGTCCGCCAAAAGGGCTACCTGAAACCTTTCAGGTAGCCCTTTTTGTCTGCTGTGTTTGCTTTGGCAAAGACGGCGCTATCTACTCCGCAGCGGCTTTCTCTTCTTCGCTTTTGTTCAGCTTTTTCAAAAACTGCCGCACTTTCTCCAAGTCTTCCAAGCGCAGCAGTTTGCCGGTTTGTTCGGCCAGGGCTTGGCTGTCGCTTTGGATGACCACGTTTTTCACGGCCAGCAGGTTGCTGGTGTTCATGGAGAAGCGGCGCAGGCCGAGGCCGAGCAGCAGGCGGGTGTAGCGCAGGTCGCCGGCCATTTCGCCGCATACGGAAACGGGTTTGCCCAGGCGGTCGGCGGTGCGGATGATGTTTTGCAAGAGCTTGAGTACGGCGGGGTGGGCGGGTTGGTAGAGGTGGCTGACGCTGTCGTCGCCGCGGTCTACGGAGAGGGTGTATTGGATGAGGTCGTTGGTGCCGACGGAGATGAAATCCAGCGATTTGAGCAGGGTGGCCACGGTGAGGGCGGCGGAGGGGATTTCGATCATGGCGCCCACTTCGATGCTGCCGTAGGTTTCGCCGCGTTCGTCGAGCTGTTTGCGCGCGGTGGCCAGGTGGGTGAGGCATTGGCGGATTTCGTCTATCGAGCCGATCATGGGCCACATCATTTTCACCGGGCCGTGCGCGGCGGCGCGCAGGATGGCGCGCATTTGGGTGCGGAACATCACCGGCTCGGCCAGGCACAGGCGGATGCCGGTGAGGCCGAGGGCGGGATTGAGGGCGTGGTTTTGGCCGAACCAGCGCGGGTTTTTGTCTACGCCCAAATCGACAGTGCGGACGGTGAGCGGCTTGCCTTTGAGTTTTTTCACCAGGCTGCTGTATACGCGGTATTGTTCTTCTTCGTCGGGCTGGGTGTCGCGGTTGAGGTAGAGGAATTCGCTGCGGAACAGACCCACGCCGTCGGCGGAAAGTTTGTGCAGCAGTCGGATGTCCTGCACGGATTCGATGTTGGCCAGCAGCTCGATCTTCACGCCGTCGCGGGTGGTGGCTTCGGTATCTTTCAGTTTGTTGAGCAGGCGTTTCTGGCTGCGGTAAAGGCGGTCGCGCTTGCGGTATTCAGCCAGAATCAACTCGTCGGGGTTGATGATGAGTACGCCGCTGATGCCGTCCACAATCACCCATTCGTCTTCGGCAATCAGTTCGCGTGCATTGTGCAGGCCGACCACGGAGGGAATGTCGAGGCTGCGGCCGAGGATGGCGGTGTGGCTGGTGGGGCCGCCGGCGTCGGTGGCGAAGCCGGCAATGCGCTGTTCTTTAAAAAATACGGTGTCGGCGGGGGCGAGGTCGTGCGCCACCAAGATGATGTCGTCGGTTTCGTTTTCGGGGCGCAGCAATTCGGTATCGAGGCCGGCCAGGTTTTTATAAATCCGTTCGGCTACCTGAAGCATGTCTTGTTTGCGCTCGCGCAGGTAGGCATCGTCGATGGCGTCGAACTGCTCGGAGAGTTTGTCGGTTTGCAGCTTGAGCGCCCATTCGGCGTTGATGCTTTGGGCGCGGATGATGTCGATGGGTTCGCGCGAGAGGGTCACGTCGGTGAGCAGCATCAGGTGCAGCGAGATAAACGCCCCCAGCTCGGTGGGCGCGTTTTCGGGAATCGCGCTGCGCAGCTGCTCGAGCTGGCGGCGGGTGACTTTGATGGCGGTTTCGAAACGGGCGGCCTCGCCTTCGATTTCGTCGGGCTCCAAATCGACATGCGGCACTTCTTCCATGCCGCGCGCGGGCAGGTGCGCCCGTCCGATGGCGATGCCGCCGCCCACCGCCACGCCGTGCAAAACTACGCTCATGCTTTACTCGCCTTCGTCGAAATAGTTGTTGATCAGGGCCAGCAGGGCGTTCATGGCGGCGGCTTCGTCGGCGCCGTCGGTTTCGATTTCGATGACCGCGCCTTTGGCGGCGGCCAGCATCATCAAACCCATGATGCTCTTGCCGTTTACCCGTTTGCCGTTGCGGCTCACCCACACGTCGGATTGAAAAGCGCCGGCGGTTTGGGTGAATTTGCATGAGGCCCGCGCATGCAGGCCGAGCTTGTTGATGATTTCTGCTTCCTGTTTCAGCATGATGCGCCTCCTTCTTGCGAATTTAAGTAAACAATGCCGTCCAAGCCGGCTTGCCGCACCTTTTGGGCAAACACGGCCAAATCCTGCGCCTGCGGGGCGTATTGCAGGGCTTTGACCACCATCGGCGCGTTTATGCCGGCCAGCAGCACGCGGCCGCCGTCGGCCAACAGGCGCTGCCCCACATTGCAGGGGGTGGCACCGTAAATATCGGCCAGCACCAGCACGCCGCAGCCGGCATCTACCCGCGCCGCTTCGGCTCGTGCCCGCTGCCATACCGTTTCCGGGTCTTCCTGCGGGTGCACGCCGACAATGCCCAAGTAATCGGGTACTTTGCCGAAGAAATGCTCGGCCAGCTCGGTATAGGATTTGCCCAAGGTTTCATGGGTCATCAGGATTAAGCCGATCATGGGGTTTGTCCTTAACATACAACAAAGGCTTTCAGGTAGCCTGCGAATGGCTTGGGCAGGCTACCTGAAAGCCCGTTTGGTTCATTTAACTTAACCAATAATAAATATACAGCCCGACAATGCTGAACAGCACCACCAAGGCGCAGCCCAGCTTGGCCACCACGCCGACGATAAAGCCGATAAAGGTGCCGACGCCCACTTTGCCCGCACGCAGCAAATTGCGCCGCGCCCAAAATTCGCCGGCCGCCGCGCCCACCAAGGGGCCGAACACCATGCCGGGCAGCGCGAAAAACAAGCCCGCCACACCGCCGATGACCGACCCCCAAAGCGCCTCCTTGCTGGCACCGGTAAACTTTGCGCCCAACAGGCCGGACACATAATCCATTGCCATCGCCAGCGCCAGCAGCACGCCCATCACAATCAGCGCAGTCGAGCCGATGACTTGGTAATCCTGGCTGTAAGCCAGCAGCCAAATGCCCATAAACATCAGCGGCATGCCCGGCAGCGCCGGATGCACCGCGCCCAACAAACCCACCAGCAGCAGAATCAGCGCCAGCGTAATCAGAATGGCTGTCATATTCGGATATCCTTCCATCAACGGGTTTTCAGGTAGCCCCGGGCGTGTCGTCAGAAAGCGTTGCGGCGGTCTTTGCGGTCAAAAACCATGCCTGCCGGATGCCCGACCCGGTGCCCATTTCCGCCTTGCATCCACGGTGTTTGCCTCGTAAAACCGCTTCGCAAGCTTGCTGAGGGCACGCCCCAAATCAGGGCGGCCGCCCGATTTTAAAGCCGTGCGCGGCGGCAGGCATATATTAGAACGCCGCCGGCCAAAGGTAAACAGCGGCCATACCGCCGTGCCTCTTTCCCGCGTATAATGCCGGCCTTTGTTCTTTAAAAACTCCCGCCTTGCCGGCCAGTTTTACCACAGGAAACCCCATGAATCCCGTTCTCAACACCGCCTTCAAAGCCGCCCGCCGCGCCGGCGACATGATGGTGCGCGCCGCCAACAATCTGTCTGCCGTGAAAGTGGACAGCAAAGCCTTCAACGACTTCGTTTCCGAAATCGACCGCAACGCCGAAGCCATCATCAGCGACATCCTGCTCGACGCCTACCCCCAGCACAGAATCACCGCCGAAGAAGGCGGCAGCCGCGGCAAAGCGCGCGCCGAATACGAATGGATCATCGACCCCTTGGACGGCACCACCAACTACCTGCACGGCCATCCGCAATACGCCGTTTCCATGGCGCTGCTGCACAAAGGCGTGCTGCAGGAAGCCTTGGTTTACGCCCCCGAACGCAACGATCTATACATGGCCTCGCGCGGCAAGGGCGCCCTGCTCAACGACCGCCGCATCCGCGTTTCCAACCGCATCGAAATGAACCGCAGCCTGATCGGCACCGGCTTTCCGGTAGTGGACCAAAGCATGATGGACCGCTATCTGGCCATTCTGCGCGACTTCCTCGCCAAAACCGCCGGCGCGCGCCGCGAAGGTGCGGCTTCATTAGATTTGTGCGCCGTGGCCTGCGGCCGTTTCGACGGCTTTTTCGAATTCAACCTCAAGCCGTGGGACATCGCGGCCGGCGCGCTGATTGTGCAGGAAGCCGGCGGCATCGTCACCGACCTGCGCGGCAACGAAGGCTGGCTGGAAAGCGGCGATATTGTGGCGGCCAATCCGAAAATGCTGGCCCAGATGCTGAAAACCATCGCCCCGCACCTGCCTGCCGACAGCGCCGTAGCGGCAGAAAGCTGATGGCCTGCCCTGCATAATCCATCCACATGAAAAAAGGCTACCTGAAAACAAGCTGCGCGGGTTTCTGCGTAGCTAAAAGTTTTCAGGCAGCCTTTTTTCTTTTTGCTGCAACGGCTTATTGCTTCATGGCATTGACCAGGGCGTTCACATTGTAACGGAACATCTGCTCGTAAGTGGCGGCCGGCGCACCGCGGCTGAGGGCATCGGTGTAGAGCTTGCCGTTGATGCGGATGCCGGTTTCCCGGGCGATGCGCTGCACCATGCGCGCGTCTTTGATGTTTTCGCTAAAGGCGGCGCGGATGTTTTGGCTGCGGATTTGGTGGATGATGGCCGCTACTGCCCGCGCGGAAGGCTGGTCATAGGTGCTCACGCCTTGCGGGGCAATAAACTCCACCTGGTAGCGCCGGCCGAGATAAGAAAAGGAGTCGTGGCCGATCAACACCTTACGCTGCGTCTGCGGCACGCTGTTGAACCGGCTCCCCGCCCACTGGTGCAGGGCGTTGAGCCGGCTCTGATAGTCGTTAAGGCGCTGCTGGTAATAGGCGCGGCCCTCCGGATCCACGCGGATGAGGGCATTGGCCACATTCTGCGCATAAGTGCGCATCCGCACCGGGTCGTGCCACACATGGGGGTCGAATTCGCCGTGGTGGTGGTGATCATGGCCGTGATCGTGGTGGTGGCCGTGATCGTGGTGGTGATGGTCCTCAGCTTTTGTAGGGCGCGCCACCGCTCTTTCCGGCGCCCAGCGCTCCTGGTGGTCCTCGGCTTTCAAAGGACTGATGCCTTGGGTGGCTTCGGCAAAGGGCACGCCGCTCTGGCGGATGCCGCGCATCACCGCCGCCTGCTCGAAGCCCAAGCCGTTCACCAGCACCAGCTTGGCGTTGCGCACGGTGCGCAAATCGCGGCTGGTGAGGTTGTAGGCATGCGCGTCTTGGTCGGGCCCAACCAGATTGGTGACCTTCACGCGCTCGCCGCCCACCTGCTTGGCCACGTCGCCCAAAATGCTGAAACTCGCCACCACTTCCATCGGCGCGGCATACAGGCTACCTGAAAACAGGGCGGCCACCAGGCCGAGCTTCCATCGTTTCATCTTCATCTTCCAACTCCTTTTCGTTAATCCAATCAAACCGTTTTGTGCCGCCCGCGCCACCATTTCGGCAGCATGCCGCCCTCGCGGCCGGCAAACAGCGACACCGCATACAGCCCGCCCAGCCACAAAATAATCGCCGGGCCGGACGGAATGTCCACATAATAAGAAAACAGCAGGCCGCAGAAACTGCACAACAGGGCAAACAGCACCGCCAGGCCGATTAAGCCGCCCATGCTGCGTGCCCACAAACGGGCGGTAATCGCCGGCAGCATCATCAGCCCCACCGACATCAGCGTGCCCATGGCCTGAAAGCCGGCCACCAGATTCAGCACCACCAGCATCAGAAACAGCACATGCCACAGGCCGCCCTTGCCGTTGACCGCACGCAGAAACAGCGGGTCCACGCTCTCCAGCATCAGCGGACGGTAAATCACCGCCAGCGTGAGCACCGACACCGCGCTCACGCACCACACCAAAAGCAGCGAAGCATCGTCCACCGCCAGCACCGAGCCGAACAGCAGGTGCAGCAAATCCACATTGCTGCCGTGGCTGCTCACCAGCACCACGCCCAAGGCCAAGCTGGCCAGATAAAAAGCGGCAAAATTGGCGTCTTCTTTCAAATTGGTAAACCGGCTCACCAAGCCGGCCAGCAGCGCCATGGCGATGCCGGCGGCAAACCCGCCTATGCTCATGGCCGGCAGGCTGAGCGTGCCGGTGAGCATATAGCCTGCTGCCGCACCGGGCAGCACGGCATGGCCGAGCGCATCGCCGATCAGGCTCATGCGCCGCATCACCAGAAACACGCCCACCGGCGCGGCACCGACGGCCAAAAACAGCACCGAAGCCAAGGCATAGCGCATAAAGCCGTCGGCAAAGGGGTCGGTGATCAATTCGATTGGATTCATCAGGAGGACTTCGGCAAATACGGGAACAGGCTACCTGAAAGCAGGGGCGGCAATCTTGGGGGCAGATGGTGTTTGGCCGGTGCGGCGGTTCGGGTGCAGGAGGCGGGGGATTGGGCGGAACACCGCCGCCCCGATACGGCAAAGCGTGCTACTGTTCGCACCATTCGCGGCTTTCCGTTTGCCGCATCGCATCGACGGCGGCTTTCAGGTAGCCTTCCGACAATACTTCGCCGCTGGCGCCGGCGGCAATTTTTTCGCGGGCAATCAGCAGGGTGTTCGGGAAATGGATCCGCACCTGCTCGTAATCGTGCAACACGGCCACCACCGCCCGTCCTTCTTGCCGGTGGCATTGGTCCAACACTTCCAGCAACGCTTCGGTGGTGCGGGCGTCCACCGCATTAAACGGCTCGTCCAACAACAGAAAGCGTGCCTCCTGCACCAGCATGCGGGCAAACAGCACGCGCTGGAACTGGCCGTTGGACAGCTGGCTGATCGGGCGGCGGGCAAAATCCGCCATCCCCACCCGCAGCAAAGCTTCCTCCACCCGCTCTCGCTGCCGGCGGCCGATGCCGCCGAAAAAGCCGATTTCGTACCACAAGCCCAAAGCGGCCAATTCAAACACCGACATCGGCTGGCTGCGGTCGGTTTCCGCCTGCTGCGGCAAATAGGCAATGTCGCGGCGCGACACACCTTCCCACCGCACCGCGCCGGTATCCGCCTGCAACAGACCCATCACCGCCTTGAGCAGGGTGGATTTGCCTGCGCCGTTGGGACCGCACACCGCCCATTTGCCGCCCGCTTCAAAAGCGCAGCAGACATGGTGCACCACCGGATGCCGGCGGTAGCTCACGGTGAGGTTGTCCACCAAAATACTCATGCGCCCGCCGCCCAAAAAAATAAGGCCGCCATCACGGCAATCAGCGCCGCCGCCAGCAAGAGACGGCCGCCGAGGCCGCTGAGTAACCAGGAATGCATGCTTGGGTGGGTCTTTCGGATACGCGGAGGAAGGGAAGCGCATGATACCCTATAACAACCGCAGTGGCTAGGCAGCGGCCGGGCCGCCGCCCCGCTTTTTTGTGCGGCGCAGCGCATCTCTTTTCCAGCGGGTAAATCCCGCTTAAATTAAATTAAAACCCGCTAAATTTTATCAACTTAAGCCTTCCCGATTGCCCGGCCTGATGGCGGCTATCCAAAAAAAAAATTGGCGGCGGCCGCACGCTTCGGTTTAAATGCGCCCACGTTCTTCGGTAGCCCGCTGCCAAGACCGGAACAAGTATATAAAGGAAAAGTAGAGAGCGCACATAAGGCTACCTAAACCGGCTTCCGCCGCTTTCAGGTAGCCTTATTCTTTCCCCCGACCGCCTATCCGCAAAGGAGTCACATTATGTCTGCGATTGAATCCGTCTTAAAAGAAAACCGGGTCTTCGAACCCAGCGACCAAACCCGCACCCGCGCCAACGTCAGCGGCATGGAGGGCTACCACGCGCTGTGCGAGAAGGCCAATGAAGACTACGAAGGTTTCTGGGGCGCGCTGGCTCGCGAACACATCAGCTGGCACCAACCCTTTTCCCGCGTGCTCGACGAGAGCAATGCGCCGTTTTTCAAATGGTTTGACGACGGCATTCTGAACATCTCCTACAACTGCCTCGACCGCCATCTGGCCGACAAAGCCGACAAAACCGCCATCATTTACGAAAAAGACGACGGCGGCAGCGAGGCCATCAGCTACCGCGCGCTGTACGAGCGCGTGTGCCGCTTTGCCAACGGCCTGAAATCCTTGGGTGTGCAAAAAGGCGACCGCGTGGTGATTTATATGCCGATGGTGCCCGATGCCGTGGTGGCCATGCAGGCCTGCGCCCGCATCGGCGCCATCCATTCCGTGGTGTTCGGCGGCTTCTCCTCCGGCGCGGTGAAAGACCGGGTGAAAGACGCGGCGGCGAAAGTGATCATCACCGCCAACGAAAGCGTGCGCGGCGGCAAGCGCGTGCCGCTGAAAGCCACGGTGGACGAGGCGCTGGCCGACGGCGACTGCCCGAGCGTGGAAAAAGTGGTGGTGTTCCGCCGCACCGATGCCGAGGCGGAAATGGGCGGCAAAGACGTATTCTGGGACGAACTGGTAGCCGGCCAAAGCGCGGAATGCGAACCGGAGTGGATGAATGCCGAAGACCCGCTGTTCATCCTCTACACCTCCGGCTCCACCGGCAAGCCCAAAGGCGTGCAACACAGCACCGGCGGCTATCTGCTCGGCGCCATCATGAGCATGAAATGGGTGTTCGACTACAAAGACGACGATGTATATTGGTGCACCGCCGACGTGGGCTGGATCACCGGCCACACCTACATCGCCTACGGCCCGCTGGCGGTGGGCGCCACCCAGATTGTGTTTGAAGGCGTGCCCACCTATCCCGATGCTTCGCGCTTCTGGAGCACCATCGAAAAACACCAAGTCACCACCTTCTACACCGCGCCCACCGCCATCCGCTCGCTGATCAAGCTGGCCGCCGACGCGCCCAACCGCTTCGACCTCTCCAGCCTGCGCCTGTTGGGCACCGTGGGCGAACCGATCAACCCCGAAGCGTGGATGTGGTATTACGAAGCGGTGGGCGGCGGCCGCTGCCCGATTGTGGACACCTGGTGGCAGACCGAAACCGGCTCCAATATGATCGCCCCCCTGCCCGGTGCCGTGGCCATCAAACCCGGCTCCTGCACCCTGCCGCTGCCCGGCATCATGGCCGACATTGTGGACGAATCCGGCGCGCCGGTGGAAAAAGGCAACGGTGGTTTCCTTGTCATCAAACGCCCCTTCCCTTCCCTGCTGCGCACCGTGTGGGGCGACGACGAACGCTTCAAATCCACCTATTTCCCCGAAGACTTCGGCGGCAAATACTATGTGGCCGGCGACTCCGCCCACCGCGACGAAAACGGCTACATCTGGATCATGGGCCGCGTGGACGACGTGCTAAACGTGTCCGGCCACCGCCTGGGCACCATGGAAATCGAATCGGCGCTGGTGGCCAACCCGCTGGTGGCCGAAGCCGCCGTGGTGGGCAAGCCGCACGACGTAAAAGGCGAAGCGGTGGTGGCCTTTGTGGTGCTCAAAGGCGAGTATCCGCAGAATGACGCCGACAAACAAAAGCTGGCGCAGGAGTTGAAAAACTGGGTGGCGCACGAAATCGGCAAAATCGCCCAGCCCGACGACATCCGCTTCGGCGAAAACCTGCCCAAAACGCGCTCCGGCAAAATCATGCGCCGCCTGCTGCGCTCCTTGGCCAAGGGCGAGGAAATCACTTCCGACATCTCCACCTTGGAAAACCCGCAGGTAATGGAACAGCTGAAACACAGCAATTGATTCTGCCTCGCGGCAAGCAAACAGGCTGCCTGAAAACTTTTTCAGGCAGCCTGTTTTCATTTTGCCATGCGGCCAATCCGCCGCCGAAACGGCGTTTCCCGCCTCAACGCCGCGCCAGCACCGCAGTGGCCAGATACTGCCGGGTGCCGGCGGCAATGGCGCGGGCGGCTTTTTTGCGGAACTCGCTGCTGGCCAGCAGCCGCTCTTCGGTGGGGTTGGAGATGAACGCGGTTTCCACCAAAATCGACGGAATATCCGGTGCGCGCAACACGGCAAAACCGGCCTGGTCCACATGGCCTTTGTGCAGGCGGTTGATTTTGCCCATTTCGTTGAGCACCGCTTTGCCGAGCTTCAGGCTGTCGTTGATGGTGGCGGTCTGCACCAAATCGAGCAGGGTATTGTCTACCTGACTGTTGCCGCTGCTGCGGATGCCGCCGATCAAATCGGCCGCGTTTTGCGACTGCGCCAAGCGGCGGGCAGCTTCGCTGGTGGCGCGGCCGCGGCTGAGGGCGTACACGCCGGCCCCGCGCGGATTGGGGGTGGTAAAGGCATCGGCGTGAATGGAAATAAACACATCGGCCTTCTGGCTGCGCGCCTTGGCCACGCGCACGCGCAAAGGCAGGAACACGTCTTCGTTGCGCGTCATATACACTTGGTAGCCCATGCGCTCCATTTCGCGGCGGGTTTCGCGCGCAATCGACAGCACCACGTCTTTCTCGCGCACGCCGGTGGGGCCGATGGCGCCGGGGTCTTCGCCGCCGTGGCCGGGATCGAGCATGATCACCGGCTTGCGGTTGCGGGCGGTTTGGGCGGGCGGCGGGGTTTGCTGCACCGGCGGCACATGCGCCTGCGCACTGGCTTCGGCGGTGCCGTCGCTGCGGATTTTGCCGTTGCTGTAGTCCTGCAGGAGCGCCATCAGCGGGTCGTTTTGTTCCTGCGCCAAGGCCACGGCCTGAGTGGGATACAGATCCACCACCAGCCGGTGTTGGAAATCGGCCACCGGCCTGAGGGCGAACACCTGCGGATTGACCGCTGTTTTCAAATCCATCACCACGCGGATGGTGTCGGGGTTGTACTGCCCCACACGCACATTGTGGATATAGGGGTCGGTACTCACCACTTTTTGCGACAGCCCCTGCAATACATTGTTGAGGGCTGCGCCTTGGATGTCCACCACCAGCCGGCGCGGGTTGTCGAGCGTGAAATGCTTGTAGCGCACGGGCTGGGTGGATTCGAGGGTGAGGCGGGTGTAGGAATGGGCCGGCCAGATGCGTACGGCCACGAACTGCGGCGTATTGCGCCCCCAAGCGGTGGCGGAGAGGCCGAGCAGGAGCAGGCCAGCGCCGCCGCCGAGAAACTGTCTGCGGGTAAAGGGAGAATTCATATTGCCAAACTTTGTCTGCCGTTGTCGGTGAGGGCGGTGAGGGTGCACAGGCGGCCGCCGTCCTGCACGCTCAAGGCTACCTGAACATCGGGCGGCGGGGTGAAACCGCCGCCGTTTTGCGGCCACTCGATAAAGCGCAGGCCGGGTTGCTCGAACAAATCGTCCAAGCCCGCGTCTTCCCACTCCTCGGGCGAAGTGAAACGGTAGAGGTCGAAATGGTGGATATCGGTGCCGCCCACGCGGTAGCTTTCCACCAGCGCATAGGTGGGGCTTTTCACCGCGCCCTGATGGCCGAGGCGGCGCAAGAGGGCGCGCACCAGCGTGGTTTTGCCCGCGCCCAAATCGCCGCCCAGCCACACCGTGAGCGGCGCCTGCAAATGCGGCGCCCAGCGTTCGGCCAATTCATCGGCAGCGGCTTCGTTTTCCAGAAAAATGCGGAATGTATCGGCTTGTTTGTCCATAGGGGCGGATTATGCTTGCCACCGCGGCAAATGCCAAGCCGGCCGGCCGCGCCCGCCGGCGCTTTTGCGCGTTTTTAACATTCGCCGCCACCCGCCCCGCATCCGCCCGCCGGCAGCCCGCAGGCTGTTCAGGCAGCCTGAGACCTTGCCCCCAACGTGGCTGCCGTGCAAGGCGTAGCAGCGCAGCCGGGCAGAAATGCGCCGCAGATGGGGGCTTGCCAAGCTCTCAGCCTGCGGCGGCCGAAGGTATAGTAAAATGCCCGTTTTTGCCCGCCAGCCGCCTCCTACGCCATGAGCCGTAAAAAACCCGACGCCTTCGGCCGCCTCACCGACGCCCTCAAAGTATTGCCCAATGTCGGCCCCAAATCCGCCCGCCGCATGGCTTACGAGTTGCTGCGCCACAAGCGCGACGGCGCCGCCGAGCTGGCCGCCGCCCTGCAACACGCCCTCACCGCCGTGCAGCACTGCCGCCTGTGCAATACCTTTTGCGAAGGCGAGTTGTGTGCCATTTGCGCCGACGAGAACCGCGATCCGTGCCGCCTGATGATTGTCCATCTGCCCGCCGACGTGGCCGGCATGGAAGCCGCCAACTGCCACGACGGCCTCTATTTCGTGCTGATGGGGCAGATCAGCCCCGCACAGGGCATGGATCTGCAACACATCGCACTCGACAAACTGGTGGCGCGGCTGCAAAACGGCCCGGTGGAAGAAGTCATCATCGCCACCGCCTTCACCCCCGAAGGCAACGCCACCGCCTATGTCTTGGCCGAATTCTTCAAAACCCTGCCCTACCGCGTCAGCCGGCTGGCCCACGGCATGCCGCTGGGCAGCGAACTGGAATACATCGACGCCGGCACGCTCGCCCAATCCGTGTACGAACGCAAACTGCTCAAAGAAGCCGAATAACAAACCGTTTTCAGGTAGCCCGATGAAGCCCGCCCACCCAAAATCCCTGCGCTACTGGCTGCGCCAAGCCAGCCAAACCCTGCTGCTGATCTTTGCCGTGATGTGGCTGCTCGACTGGTGGCGCACCCCCGTTTTTCCCGCCGACGCCGGCCAAACCCTGCACACCGCCGACGGCCGCGCCCTCCACCCCGCCGAACTCAGCCGGCAAGAGCCGATGGTGCTGTATTTCTGGGGCAGCTGGTGCGGCATCTGCCGCCACACCTCGCCCGCCATCGAGCGGCTGCGCCAAGACGGCGTGCGCGTGCTCAGTATCGCCACTTCTTCCGGCAGCGAGGCCGACATCGCAGGCTACCTGAAACGGCACGGCTGGCAGTTTCCCGCCGTGGCCGACCCGCAAGGGCAGATTGCCGCCGCCTGGCAAATCAAAGCCTTCCCCACCATCGTCATCCTGCGCCACGGCAAAATCCGCCACAGCACCAGCGGCATCAGCAGCTACCACGGCCTCAAAGCCCGCCTCGCTTGGGCGGCTTGGTAAGACACGCCGTCTACAGCCCAACGCCGCACCCTGCATTCAACCTCCGCACACACAAGCCGCACTCCGTATTGCACGAAGTGCGGTTTTAATTGGGCTAAACGGCTTTCAGGTGGTTTTCAGATAGCCTGAGGCTACCTGAAAGCCAAACACGGGTGCGGTTTACATCAGGCTTTAAATCAGGCTAAAGCTGGTATGGTCGAGCTGATTCAGCCCCGTTCCTTGTAGGGTGGCAAAATGGACGGCGACACCGCCGCCGAGGCCGTCGGCATCGTAATACAGTTTGCCGTCTGCCTGGTTGAACAGAATGCGCTGGCTGCTGTTGGCTGCGCTGCTGCCCAAACCGAATTCGGCCGCTTCGATGCTGCTGCCCAAGCCGCCGAAGATGGATTTGCCCAAAGCCAGCAGGTCGGTGCCGCGGCTAAAGTCTTTTACGATATCCACATTGCTGCCGCCCAAGACGCTGTCGAAAACGAAGGTGTCTTTGCCAGCACCGCCGTACAGCACGTCGCTACCGGTGCCGCCGAAGAGACGGTCGTTGCCGGCACCGCCGCTGAGCAGATCGTTGCCGGCATCACCGTAAAGTTGGTCGTTGCCTTCATCGCCATAGAGTTTGTCTTGGTCACTGCCGCCGTAGAGTTTGTCGTTGCCGCTGCCCCCGTAGAGGACATCCTCACCGGCACCGCCGGAAAGGAGGTCGTTTTGTTCGCGGCCGTAGAGCTGGTCGTTGCCGACGTCGCCGTAGAGCTGGTCGTAACCGCTGCCACCGTCGAGCACATCGTTGCCGTGGCCGGCGTAGAGCTTGTCGTCTCCGGCACCGCCGGAGAGGCGGTCGTTTCCGTCGCGGCCGTAGAGTTGGTCGTTGCCGGCATCTCCGTAGAGTTGGTCGCTGCCGCTGCCGCCGTCGAGCACGTCGTTGCCGTGGCCGCCGTAGAGGACATCGTCGCCTTCGCGGGCATAGAGTTTGTCGTTGCCGTTGCGGCCGTACATTTCGTCATGGCCAAAACTGCCGTGGAGGGTGTTGTGGCCGGCATTGCCGTTGATCAGATAGGGTTTGAGGAAGTCGGCAGCCTGAAGGGTGCTGCCGTCGGCAAAGCGGATGCTGTCGATCGATGGCCTATTGGGATTAATAAAATGCCACATTACCGTGATTCGGCTGCCATCTGTAGTGTCAATCAGCAGCCGATCCTGATGATCTGCGCTGCCGCGGCTGAAACGGACATCGGCACGTTTGTGGTGGCTGAACTCGATGCGGTCGGCACCCTCCCAATTCCAAATCTCATCCCACCCGAAGGCGGCAACGAAGCGGTAGGTGTCATTGCCTCTGCCGCCATTCAACTCGTCATCGCCGCTGCCGCCATCCAGTATGTCATCTCCCTCGCCGGCAAGGAGAACATCGTTACCGTCTCCGCCTTCCAAAACATCGTTGCCATCGTCACCGCCCAACACGTCATTGCCCTGACCGCCCCGAAGAATGTCGTCACCTCGATAACCGTAGAGGAAATCATCGCCGTTTTGGCCGTTTAAAACGTCATGGAAGCGGCTGCCGTGCAACTTGCCGCTGCCGTTGATGTGCTGGGCGTTCGGTTGCTCGAATTGGGCCCAAATGTCTTCCAAGCTCAGTTCGGTTTGATCAGCAAAGCGGATGCTTTCAATGCGGCTGGCCGCTTGGTCAAAAAAAGATTCCACATGCACGATGTCGTTGCTGCCCGCCACCAGCAGTAATTCTCCGTATTCCCTTTGGATGGCGATCTGATCGCGCCGGTGGGCGGTAAATTCGATGCGGTCATGGCCTTCTAATTCCGCTATCTCGTCCAAACCAAAAGCGGCATCAAATAGGTAGGTATCATTACCTCTGCCACCGTCAACCTCATCATCACCGCGGCCGCCATAGAGCTTGTCATCGCCATCTCCGCCGGCCAGATAATCGTCACCATCCTCGCCGTAAAGATCATCGTTCCCGTCTTGACCATAAATATGATCTCCATCCCCGCCGCCATAGAGTGTGTCGTTACCGTATCCTCCATATAGCCAGTCTCTTCCACCATAGCCGTAAATTTCGTCATCTTCAGAATCGCCGCTCAAATGGTTTGTTCCATTGTCTCCACGAATGATTCTGCTCTGGGCCTGAGCCAACAAACGGCTGCTTTGCAAGGCGGCCTGATGGAACAATTCTTCGCTGGTGCTTGGGGCTTTCGGTTTCATAATGTTGTCTCCTAAATAAAATGAGTGATGGCTGCCCGGCTAATCACACATAGTATGGGTATTTTCACGCCCAAACCCGTTCAGTTGTACCGGACTCCAGGCACATGATCCATTTAAGGACCATACCAGATAGTCAGTTAAAAATGGGATTGCTCATCCATGGTTACTGGGCTTTCAGGTAGCCTGAGGCTACCTGAAAGCTTGCTCACACCCCGGTCAAGCAAGGAATGTCCCACCAGGCGGCCTCTGGGAAATGCCGTTTCAGGTAGCCTTGCAGATAGTGGCGGGTGTTTTGGTGAATGGTGTCGTCTTGGCTGCGGAAGAAATCGTTGTAGGCCAGGCCGGCCAGGGGGATGCCGCGCCCGCGCAGGGCCTCGAGGCTGAGCAGGGTGTGGTTGATGCTGCCGAGTTTGCCGCTGCTCACCAAAATCACCGGCCATTGCTGCTCGCGCACCCAGTCGATTTGCAAATAGTTTTCCCGCAGGGGCACCAGCAGGCCGCCGGCGCCTTCGATCAGTATGGTGTCGTAACGCTGCTGCAAGACAGCCAGGGAATGATGAATGGCGGCAAAGTCGATGGCGCGGCCGGCCAGAGCTGCGGCCAGATGGGGCGAGCAGGGGTAGGGAAACATTTGCGGCATGGTGAGTTTTTCGCGGTCTTCGGGCAATAAGCCGCAACCCATGATGGCGCGATGGCGGGCGATGTCGTCTGAGAGGCCGGTGCAGCCGGTTTGCACCGGTTTGTGGGTGATCACGCGGCCGCCGGCTTCGGCCGCGCGGGCGGCCAGATAGCCGGTGGCAAAGGTTTTGCCGGCATCGGTGTCGATGCCGCCGATAAAATATGTGCCGCGCAGGGGGGTCATTTTTTTCTCGCCAAAATCCAAAGGGGGTGGTAGGTAAGCGGCACGCCGGCAGGGCTGCCGAAACGTGCGGCGTAGTCGGCGGCAAAAGCCTGCCATTGCCGCCGGCTCCAAGGGGTGCGGCGCACGCCGGAAACGCCGGTGTGCCGCATATGCGCCAACACCGCCGCCGGCCGTTCAAACAGCAGGCGGCGTGTTTCTTCCGCCGTCCACACCAGTTCGAATTGCGGTGCGAGCCAATCGCGGTATTGCGCGAGCTCGTGATAGGCCAGCCCGATGCCGGTGAGGGCTTTGATTTCGGCGTAGTGCTGCGGGCCGAAGCTGGACAACACCAGCCAGCCGCCGCGCTTGAGGCTGCGGGCGCAACACCCGAGCAGGCGGGGCAAATCGTTGACCCATTGCACGGCGGAGGCAGACAACACGGCGTCCAAATCCTGCGGCAGCGCCACGCTTTCCATATCGCCGGCGAGAAAACGGGCGCAGCCGGCAGGAAACAATGCGGTCAAACCGGCCGACTGGCGGCACAAATCGTTCAGATACACGCGCTCCAGCCCGTTCAGGCCGGCGAGGCGGCGGGTGAGCTGGCCGGTACCGCAGCCCAATTCGAGCAGGCGGCCGGCCGGCGGACGCTGCCGCTGCCATGCCTCAAACAGGCGGCGGCTCACGTCGGCCTGCACGGCGGCGTGGGCGTCGTACGTGGCAAACGATTTTTCAAAACGGCTTTTCACCAAATCGGGGCAAATCATAGCGCCTCCGCCAGCCTGGCCACGGTGTCGCGGTCTAAGGCCGCGCTCAGGCTGAAACGCACCCGCGCCTGTTGCGGCGGCACGGTGGGCGGGCGAATGGCGGCGGCGTAAAAACCCTGCCGCATCAGCTCGGCGGCTTTGTCCAAGGCCGCTTGGTTGGCGCCGGTGATCAGCGGCACGATGTGCGAGGTGGAGGGGCAAACGCCGTATTTTTCGCGCACGGCATCGGCCAAGCGGCGGCTGATGGCGGCCAGATGGCGGCGGCGCTCGTGCAAAGCGGGCAGGCGGCGCAACACGAAATCGGTCCACGCCGCATTGAGGGGCGGCAGGGCGGTGCTGAAAATCAGCGGCCGCACATGGTTCACCACATAGCGGCGCACCAAGTCGTTGCAAATCAGGTAGCCGCCCATCGAGCCGAGCGCCTTGCCGAAGGTGCCCACCAAAAAATCGATTTCGCCGATGCAGCCGGCTTCTTCGGCACAGCCCAGCCCTTTTTGGCCGCGCACGCCCACGGCATGGGCTTCATCCACATACAGCGCCACATTGGCATATTGCCGTTTGAGGCGCACCAGCTGCGCCAAATCCGCCTCGTCGCCGTCCATGCTGAAAATGCTTTCGGTCACGATCAAGATGCGTTCGTAATCGCGGTGGTGCCGCGCGAGCAAATCGGCCAGATGCGCCATATCGTTGTGGCGGTAGCGGCGGAACGGCGCTTTGGCCAGCAAAATGCCGTCCACCATGCTGGCGTGCACCAGTTTGTCGGCCAACACCAGCGTGTGCCGCCCGCCGGCCAAGGCCGCCAACAAGCCCTGGTTCATTTGGTAGCCGCTGCTAAAGCCGACGGCGGCGGGCGCTTGAAACAACTCGGTCAGCGTGTGTTCCAAGCGCCGGTGGGCAGGCGCATGGCCGGCCAGCAGCTGGGAAGCGGAGGCGGACGGCAAACGCTCTTCGGGCGGCGTTTGCGCCCAAAACTCGGCCAGCCACTCGGTGTCGGCGCCGATGCCCAGATAATCGTTGCCGGCCAGATTTACCAAGCACCGCCCCTGATGCCGCACATACACGCCCTGCCGCGCCAAAGGCTGCAGCCGTCTTTGATTGTGCGCCGCTTCTTTTTCCGCCATGCGGCCGGCCAGCCAAGCCTGCCAGCTTTCAGGTAGCCTGCTCATAGCTCGGCCACCAGTTGCAGGGTTTGCGCCACCAAATGATCCAACTGTTCGTTGCTGATCACATAAGGCGGCATCAAATACACCAAACGCCCGAACGGCCGCAGCCACACGCCCAATTGCGGCAGCAGGCGCTGCACTTTATCCATGTCTGCCGCACGGGTGAGCGCCACCACGCCGATGGCGCCCAATACGCGCACATCGGCTACCTGAACGCAATCGCGTGCCGCCCGCAAGCCCTGCAAACGGCTTTCGATGCGGCGGATATTGGCCTGCCAATCTTGCGCGAGCAGCAGGCGGGTGGAGGCCAACGCCGCCGCGCAAGCCAGCGGATTGGCCATAAAGGTGGGGCCGTGCATCAACACGCCGCCGCCCTCGCTGATGCCCTCGGCCACCTGCCGCGTGACCAGCACCGCCGAGAGCGTCATATAGCCGCCGGTGAGCGCCTTGCCCAAACACATAATATCGGGCGCCACGCCGGCGTGCTCCCAGGCAAACAGGCGGCCTGTGCGGGCAAAGCCGGTGGCGATTTCGTCGAACACCAGCAAAATATCGTGCTCGCGGCACAAAGCGGCCAAACCGCGCAGGTAGTCGGGGTGGTAGAAAAACATCCCGCCCGCGCCCTGCACCACCGGCTCAATAATAAACGCGGCAATCTCGCCGCCGTGGCGCGCAAACAGGCGGCGCACCGAATCCAAATCTTCTTCGCGCCAAGCCTCGCCGAAACGCACGGCGGGCGCATCGGCAAACAGGCGCTGCGGCAGGCTGCTGCCGAAAATGTGGTGCATGCCGTTGACCGGATCGCACACCGACATCGCATTCCAAGTGTCGCCGTGGTAGCCGCTGCGCACGGTGGCGATATTGTTTTTCTGCGGCCGCCCCACGCCCGCCCAATACTGCACCGCCATTTTCAGCGCCACCTCCACCGCCACCGAGCCGGAATCGGCATAAAAGATTTTGTCCATCTGCGGCGGCACAATCGACAGCAGCAACTCACCCAACTCAATGGCCGGCCGGTGGGTGAGCCCGCCGAACATGATGTGCGACATCTCGGCCAGCTGGTCTTGCACCGCCTGATTGAGCACGGGATGGTTGTAGCCGTGGATGGCGCACCACCAGGAAGACATGCCGTCAATCAGGCGCGTGCCGTCTTGCAGCTCGATTTCCGCTCCCTGCGCCCGTTTTACCAAAAAGGCGGGCAGCGGGCGGGTCATGGACGTGTAGGGATGCCAGAGATGGTGTTGGTCGAATTGAAGCGGGTTCACAGCGGAATTCGGCATGGATTTGTTTCGGCAGATTAAGGGGTTAAAAAAGCATGCACCGCCTCGGCGCAGGCTTGGGCGCGGGTGAGCGGCAGCAGATGGCCGGCACCGGCCAACAGCCGCACCTGCACATCCGGCCGCTGCGGCAGCCGTGCCGCCACCGCGGCGGAGTCGAAGAGTACATCATTTTCGCCCAAGAGGTGCAATTGCGGCACAGGCAAACGGTGCAGGCAGGCGAAAGTATCCAGCCGCGCCAGCCAACCCAAATGCCGCAAATTCACTGCCGCCTGCCCTTCGCCTTCGGGCACCCGGGCGCGCACTTCGCGCACGATTTGCCGCAACTGCGGGCAATCGTCGCCCATGCCCGCCAGCGCGGCAAACTGCGCCACATTCTGCTCGGGCTGCGCTTCCTGCCGGCGCACAAAACGCGCAAACGCCTCCGCCGCCATGCCGCCCGCCCAATCTTCATCGGCGCAAAACTTGGGGCTGGAGGCCAACGTTACCAGCCGGCAGCCCGCCGCCGCCGCCAGCAAGGCCGCCAACTGGCCGCCCAAAGACCAACCCAACACCACATCGTCCGCGCCCAAAGCGTATCGCCGGCACACCGCCGCCAGCCCTGCCGGCCAATCCTCATCCTGCGGCAGCGGTACCGGCAGCGCCGCATAGCCGTCATCCTGCAAAGCCGCCGCCAAAGCGTGCAGCGGATAATCGCCCAAGGCAAAACCGCCCAACATCAAAATACGCCGCTTCATCACTTTATACTTTCTCCACCCTCATCCAAACAAATGCCGGCTCTCAGGCAGCCTATGGCGCGAAAACCGCACCGCAGGCTACCTGAAAGCCTCTATAACAAGTTTTCCCCGCTACAGCAAATCCCCCGCCCCTGGAAACGTGCTACACTGCCACCGCTTTACAGGCACACTTAAATTCCACCAATAACGATTCAGGAGTTGTTACCATGCAGAAACGTTACCTACCCGCCCTTATCGCCCTCTCCGCCTTAGCCCTGTCTGCCTGCGGCAGCAGCGGTGGCGGCGGCGGCAACAATCAGTCTTTCAATCCCGGCAACCCCGGTAATCCCGGTGCCAACACCCCTTCCGTCAACGGCCAACTGCTCACCGTCAATCAAAACGGCTCGCCCCGAGGCACCGCGCCTGTCAGCCACACCAACGACATCAACCAAATCACCATTGCCGGCCGTACCATCGAGCTGATACCACAAGGCATCAGCGTCGGCGCTTTTCTTTCCATCAACGACCTGAACGGCGACAAAATCCACCGCACCATCGGCGGCAATCTCGCCAATGCCCGTTGGGGCTACCTGAAACTGCCCAACCAAACCGAGGGCTACCTCTTCGCCCACGGCAAGCCGACCGAACAAATGCCCACTGCCAACGGCATAGTCAAATACAGCGGTTTGTCTTTACACCGCGGCCAATCGCCCTCCACCGCCGTACAGGGCACCGCCAAATTTGATGTCAACTTCGCCAACAAAACCCTCACCGGCACCGTCTCTCCCACCGGTGTTGCCCCGATTAATCTGCAAGCCACCATCAGCGGCAACACCTTCGCCGGCGAACGCAACGGCGTGCAAACCAACGGCGGCTTCTACGGCCCGAATGCGGCCGAAATGGCCGGCGTCTACCGCCAACAAGGCCAGTTCAGCGGCGCTTTCGGCGCCAAGAAACAATAAGCCCGTTTGCCCCGCCACCACCCGCTGCCGCCCGCAGCGGGTGTTTTTCATCCCGTCTTCAAAATCGGCTTTCGGGTAGCCTGAAACCGCCGGCAAGGCTATGATGCGCCCTCCTGCCAATTCGGGCTGCCTGAAACCCCTTCCCCGCTTGTGATGCCATGACCCCGCACGACGACCCCTTCCGCCATTTCGAACAGCTAAGCCACCCCGACACCCAAGCCTTCGCCGAAGCCGAACACCGCCGCACGCAAAACTGGTTGGAACAACAGCCCGACTACGCCGCCTTACGCCAAGACATCCTCAGCATATTGCAGGACGAAAAACAGATTCCGTTCTGCCAGGAACACCGCGCGCGCATGTACCACTTCCACCTGAGCGCCGAGTTTCCCAAAGGCGTGTACCGCGTCTGCTCCGCCGCCGCCTACCGCGCCGGCCTGCCCGAATGGGAAGTGCTGTTTTCGGTGGCCGATTTCGACGACATCTTGGGCGCCGACGTTTATTTGGAAGGCGTGTCGCACCATGTGGAAAACCCGGAACGCGCCCTGCTCTTTCTCAGCCCCGACGGCGGCGATGCCTGCTTCACGGTAGAGTTCGACTTGGCTGCGCGGCAGATTGTGGCAAACGGCTTCCACTTTCCCGCCGGCAAAAACCACATTGCCTGGCGCGATGCCGACAGCGTATGGGTGTGCCCCGCCTGGGACGAGCGCCAACTCACCGCTTCGGGCTACCCGCGCGAAGTGTGGCTGATGCGGCGCGGCCAAAGTTTCGAAGAAGCACAGCCGGTGTTACAAACGCCGGCCGAATCGGTGTTGGTGCACGCCTGGCGCTATCTCGACGGCCAAGGCGCGCCCATCGACCTCATCGAAGAGGCCGGCGGCTTTTTCAGCAAACAGTATTACCAAGTGGCTGCCGACGGCACGCCGCTGCCCTTGGGGCTACCTGAAAACTGCGAAGTGGTGGGCTATTTGGGCGGCCAACTTTTGGTGCAGCTGCGCGAAGGCTGGCAACGCGCCCACCGCCATTACGCCGCCGGCAGCCTGCTGGCGGTGAAGCTCAATAAAGGCGTCTTGGGCGAAGCCTGCTGCCTGTTCGAGCCGCAGCACGGGCAGTCGGTGGAAAGCGTGGAAACCACCAAGCGTTTTGTGGTGGCCAGCCTGCTCGACAATGTTTCAGGTAGCCTGAAAGCTTGGCGTTTCCGCAATGGCGGCTGGGAAGCGGTGGCCAACCTGCCCACGCTGCCCGCCGGCGCGCTGGAATTGACCGACCAGCCTTGGGGCGGCGACGTGCTGTATATCGCCGCCAGCGACTTCCTCACCCCGCTCACCCTCTACAGCCTCGATTTGCAGCGCATGGAACTGTGCGTGCTGCGCCGCCAGCAGCCGCAATTCGACCCCGCCGGCTTGAGCGTGCGCCAATACCGCGCCCGTTCCGCCGACGGCACCGAAGTGCCGTATTACCATGTGGGCAGCGGGCAGGCCGATGCGCCCACCATTGTTTATGCCTACGGCGGCTTCGGCGTGCCCGAGCTGCCGCATTATCTGGGCAGCATCGGCCGCCACTGGCTGGCCGAAGGCGGCGCCTTTGTGTTGGCCAATCTGCGCGGCGGCGGCGAATTCGGCCCGCAATGGCACGCCGCCGCCCAAGGCGCGGCACGCAAACACAAAAGCGTGGACGACCTCTTGGCCGTAGCCGACGATGTGGCCGCCCGCCGGCTCGCCCGCCCCGAAAACATCGCCTTGCAGGGCGGCAGCAACGGCGGCCTGATTGCCGCCGCCGCCTACTGCCGCACCCCCGAACGCATCGGCGCGCTGGTGTGCGAAGTGCCGCTCACCGATATGCTGCGCTACCCCCTGCTCTCGGCCGGCGCTTCCTGGCTGGAAGAATACGGCGACCCGGCAAACAGCGCCGATGCAGGCTACCTGAAAGCCCTGTCGCCCTACCACAATATCGCCGCCGGCCGCCCCCATCCCCCCGCCCTGATCACCACCCACCTCAGCGACGACCGCGTGCACCCCGCCCACGCTTTAAAATTTCACGCCCGCCTGCGGGAAAACGGTGTTCCCGCCCGCCTCTACGCCCCCGCCGCCGGCGGCCACACCGGCAACACCTCACAGGAAGAAACCGCCGCCGAACTGGCCGCAGCACTGGTTTTTCTGCGCCAAACCTTGGGCAAACCGGAAAAATAATCCAGCAAAATAATGTTTTTAAACATGATTTTCAATTATTTGCAAACCGGATACGCTGTGCTAATATGCGCGCCATCGGTCGGTCGGCACCGCCGCCGCCAAAAATGGATAGGAAACTCTATCCAAATCCGTTACAATCGCGCCGCTTGAAAACAGCCCGATTATTTATTTTTATTTCATCCGTTTTGATTAAGGACAAGGAATCACACAATGGACAACATCGAACAACGCGTGAAGACCATCGTTGCCGAACAACTGGGTAAAAGCGAAAGCGAAGTGAAAAACGAGTCTTCTTTCAGCGAAGATTTGGGTGCCGACTCTCTGGACGTGGTAGAGCTGGTAATGGCACTGGAAGAAGCTTTCGGCGTAGACATCCCCGACGAAGAGGCCGAGAAAATCACCACCGTCCAACAGGCCATCGATTTCGTTACCGCACACGTCAGCTGATCCGAACGGGGTTTCCGATTTCAAGACAACCGCCTCTGCCCTCAGGTGCGCCCACCGCACGCCTTGCGGCAGAGGCTTTCTATTGGGAGTGAACGAATATGAGCCAAAGAAGAGTGGTGATTACCGGCTTGGGTCAGGTTTCTCCGGTCGGCAACAAAGTGGCCGACGCCTGGCAAAACCTGCTGGCCGGCGTCAGCGGCATCGGCCCGATTACCCGCTTTGACGCCTCCGGCCTCAACGCCCGCATTGCCGGCGAAGTGAAAGACTTCGACATCGGCCAATACATCAGCGCCAAAGAAGCCCGCCGCATGGACGTGTTTATCCACTACGGCATCGCCGCCGCCCTGCAGGCCATTGCCGACGCCGGCTTGGACGACGTATCCGGCCTCGATAAAGACCGCGTGGGCGTGAACATCGGCTCCGGCATCGGCGGTCTGCCCTCCATCGAAGCCACCGGCAATGTGGTCAAGGCCAACGGCCCGCGCAAAATCAACCCCTTCTTTATTCCCGGCTCCCTCATCAACCTGATTGCCGGCCACATCACCATCCTCAAAGGCTACCGCGGCCCCAGCTACGGCATGGTGTCCGCCTGCACCACCGGCGCGCACAGCATCGGCGATGCCGCCCGCCTGATCAAATACGGCGATGCCGACGTAATGGTGGCCGGCGGTGCCGAAGGCGCGGTCTGCCTGCTCGGCGTGGGCGGTTTCGACGCCATGAAAGCGCTTTCCACCCGCAACGACGACCCCGCCGCCGCCTCCCGCCCGTGGGACAAAAACCGCGACGGCTTCGTGATGGGCGAAGGCGCCGGCATTTTGGTATTGGAAGAATACGAGCACGCCAAAAAACGCGGCGCCAAAATTTACGCCGAGCTGGCCGGTTTCGGCATGAGCTCGGACGCCTACCACATCACCGCGCCCAATACCGACGGTCCCGCACTGGCCGTTACCCGCGCCTTAAAAGACGCCGGTCTCAATCCCGACGACATCGATTACGTCAACGCGCACGGCACCTCCACCCCGCTGGGCGACGCCAACGAAACCAACGCCCTGAAACTGGCCTTGGGCGAACATGCCCGCAAAGTGGTGGTGAACTCCACCAAATCGATGACCGGCCACCTGCTCGGCGGTGCCGGCGGCGTGGAAGCGGTGTATTCCGTGTTGGCCGTCCATCACCAAAAATCGCCGCCCACCATCAATCTGTTCGAGCAGGACATCGAAGGCGGCTGCGATTTGGACTACTGCGCCAACCAAGCGCGCGACCTGCCCATCCGCGCCGCCCTGTCCAACTCCTTCGGCTTCGGCGGCACCAACGGCACCCTGGTCTTCAAGCGCTTTACCGGCTAAAGCACCGTTCACGATGCCGTGCCCGCCATCCCTCAGGCTACCTGAAAGCATTTCTGCGGCTTTCAGGTAGCCTGCGGTGTTTATCTGACACATTCATTAAAATTGCAAACAGCGGGCCAGCCCGCCCAATCCATCTCATAAACAAAACACGAGCCGCATGAATATCTGCATTATGGGCGCCGGCGCCTGGGGCACCGCCCTCGCCATCCATTTCGCCCAACACCGCCACCGCGTGACCCTATGGAGCCGCAACCCGCAACACGCCGCCGCCATGCAGGCCGAGCGCCGCAACACAGGCTACCTGAAAGACTTTCCCTTCCCCGACGCCTTGGCCGTTGCCTCCTCCCCCGAGCACATTCCCCCGCCCGACTTGGTCATCATCGCCACACCGGTGGCCGGCCTGCGTGACAGCCTGCGTCTCATGCGCGCCTGGGGCTGGGCCGGCGTGCCGCTACTGACCGCCTGCAAAGGTTTCGAACAAAACAGCGGCCTCTTGCCGCAGCAAGTGGCCGCCGCCGAACTGCCGGGCAGCACCCGCATCGGCCTCCTCTCCGGCCCCAGCTTCGCCCAAGAGCTGGCCCGACAACTGCCCTGCGCCGTTACCCTGGCCTCGGCCGACGGTGCTTGGATTAACGCCCTAGCCGCCGAACTCAACACCCCTGTTTTGCGTCTGTATGCCAACCACGACCCCGTCGGCGTGGCCGTGGGCGGCGCCGTGAAAAACGTCATGGCCATCGCCACCGGCATTGCCGACGGCCTGCAATACGGCATGAACGCCCGCGCCGCCCTGATCACCCGCGGCCTGGCCGAAATCAACCGTCTGGCGCTGGCCTTGGGCGCCCACGCCACCACCCTGCTGGGGCTGGCCGGCGTCGGCGACCTCATCCTCACCTGCACCGGCTCCCTCTCGCGCAACCGCCAAGTCGGCCTCAAATTGGCCGAAGGCAAAAACCTGCCCGACATCTTGGCCGAACTGGGTCATGTGGCCGAAGGCGTCCACACCATCCGTGAAGCGGCGGTCCAAGCCCGCCGCCACGGCGTCGAGATGCCGATTACCTTCATCCTCAACGACCTGCTGGACGGCAAAATCGCCGTTCGCGAAGTCGCCGAACAGCTGATGGGGCGCCAGGTCCGCAACGAACTGGCATAAAACATCGGCAGGAGCAGCCAGTTTCAGTATAATGCGGCCAGTTTGCCGGCAGACCGGCCGTACCGAATCACGAGACCCATGCCATGCACAGCCAATTAGAACACCTGCAGGCCTCCATCGAAGCCTTGGTCAGCAAATACCAAACCGCCATTGGCGAAAAGCGCCATCTGGTACAAGAAGTGGCCCGCCTGCAGCAAGAGCAGCAACAACTCATCCAGCAGCACCAGGCGGCTGTGGAAAATCTGAATCTGAGCTACACCGACCGCTTGGGGAAATTGGAAGCCGAAGCCAACCAATACATTCTCGCCCTGCAGCAGGAAAACGCCGGCTACCGCACCCTGCTCGAACAAAACGCCGCCGACATCCGCCACCTGCTGTCCCGCCTGCCCGCCAGCGAAACACAGGAGCCCGCCGCATGAGCATCGAACAAGTCAGCGTCGACATTCTGGGCCGCCAGTTTAATATCGGCACCCCCGCCAGCGAAAAAGAAACCCTGCTGCAGGCCGTGCACATGCTGAATCAGAAAATCGGCACCATCCAGTCGAGCGGCCGCATTGTGGAAACCGACAAAATCGTCATCATGGCCGCCCTCAACCTCACCCACGACCTATTGAAAATGAGCGCAAAAGACGGTTTGGCAATCGGCGAAATTGAGCGTAGAATAAGCGCCATGATAGAAAGCTGCGACAAGGTGCTCCGCATCGAAGGCTAGCATTCTTCAGATTCCGTTTTTACCCTGCGGTGCTCGCGAAGGCATACAATTCCTTTGAACCAATAAGTTCGCTTTTGGCTGCCGATTGTAGGTGGGTGTGCGCGTTCCTTGAGAATGTACCCGAAACCGACTCAGAAGCGGCCGACCTTGATTCAAGGTTCAAGCGAATTTTGCCCAAACGGCATTTGCGGGGTTCCTTATACACCGGCATGCATTGCATGCCGGTTTTTCTTCGACGCCCACTTCGTTTTCCCGCCAGACGGCAAAAACAACACTTTCCGGGCGCCTCTTCAGGAAAAGCCTTGGGCCGGCAGCCTTGGCATTGACATCCCACAGCCGAATCTTTAGAATCGCGGGTTTCTGATATTAATTTGGATTATTCCGTTATGAAAACCTTTTCAGCCAAACCGCACGAGGTGAAGCGCGAATGGTACGTCATCGACGCCGAAGACAAAGTCTTGGGCCGCTTGGCTGCCGAGATTGCCCGCCGCCTGCGCGGCAAACACAAGCCCGAATACACCCCCCATGTGGATACCGGCGACTACATCATCGTCATCAACGCCGACAAACTGCGTGTGACCGGCGCCAAAAACGAAGACAAAATCTACTACCGCCATTCCGGCTTCCCCGGCGGCATCTATCAGCGCACTTTCCGCGAAATGCAAGACCAATTCCCCGGCCGTGCTTTGGAGAAAGCGGTAAAAGGCATGCTGCCCAAAGGTCCTTTGGGTTATGCCATGATCAAAAAACTGAAAGTGTATGCCGGTGCCGAGCATCAGCATGCTGCACAACAACCCAAAGTTCTGGACATTTAAGGACGCGACATGAACGGTAAATATTATTACGGCACTGGCCGTCGCAAAAGTTCTGTGGCTCGTGTATTCCTGCAAAAAGGCAGCGGTCAGATCACCGTAAACGGCCGCCCGGTAGACGAGTTTTTCGCCCGCGAAACCAGCCGCATGGTGGTGCGTCAGCCGCTGGTACTGACTGAAAACGCCGAAGCATTCGACATCAAAGTCAATGTGACCGGCGGCGGCGAAACCGGCCAATCCGGCGCCATCCGTCACGGCATTACCCGCGCCCTGATCGACTACGATGCCGCTCTGAAACCCGCTCTGTCCCAAGCCGGCTTCGTCACCCGCGACGCCCGCGAAGTGGAGCGCAAAAAGCCCGGCCTGCGCAAAGCCCGCCGCGCCAAACAGTTCTCCAAACGTTAATCGGATGGAACCGACAAAAAAGAGCCTCAGGGCTCTTTTTTGTTTCAGACAGCCCCAACACCGGCCGAACCAACACCAGCAACGGCATCATTCAGCGGTGATTGCCTGCCGAAGTGCCGCCAACACAACAGGCTGCCTGAAAACCATTTGGCCCCAACCCACCCACGGAAACTTCCCGAGCTTATGATTTATCCCAAAACCTACGATGTCATCGTGGTCGGCGGCGGACACGCCGGCACCGAAGCCGCCCTAGCCGCCGCACGCATGGGCGCGCAAACCCTGCTGCTCACCCACAATATCGAAACGCTGGGCCAAATGTCGTGCAACCCCTCCATCGGCGGCATCGGCAAAGGCCACTTGGTGCGCGAAGTGGACGCGCTCGGCGGCGCCATGGCACTGGCCACCGATATGTCCGGCATCCAATTCCGCCGTTTAAACGCCAGCAAAGGCGCCGCCGTACGCGCCACCCGCGCACAGGCCGACCGCATTCTTTACAAAGCCGCCATCCGCGAAATGCTGGAAAACCAACCCAATCTCGAGATTTTCCAGCAGGCGGTGGAAGACATTACTGTGGAAGGCGACCGCGCCGGCGGCGTGACCACCCAAATGGGCGTGGCATTCAAAGCCCGTGCCGTGGTGCTCACCGCCGGCACCTTTCTGGCCGGCAAAATCCACATCGGTTTGGAAAACTATGCCGGCGGCCGTGCCGGCGACCCCGCCGCACAAGGCTTGTCGGGCCGCTTGAAAGAACTGGCGCTGCCCGTCGCCCGCCTCAAAACCGGCACCCCCCCGCGTATCGACGGCCGCACCATCGATTTTTCCCAGCTCACCGAACAGCCCGGCGACACCCCGGTGCCCGTATTTTCCGTGCGCGGCCACGCCGAACTGCACCCGCGCCAAGTATCGTGCTGGATTACCCACACCAACCTGCACACCCACGACATCATCCGCTCCGGCTTCGACCGCAGCCCCATGTTTACCGGCAAAATCGAAGGCGTCGGCCCGCGCTACTGCCCCTCGATTGAAGACAAAATCAACCGCTTCGCCGACAAAGACAGCCATCAGATTTTCCTCGAACCCGAAGGTCTGACCACCAACGAATACTACCCCAACGGCATTTCCACCAGCCTGCCCTTCGACATCCAACTCGCCCTCGTGCGCTCCATGAAAGGCTTGGAAAACGCCCACATCCTGCGCCCCGGCTACGCCATCGAATACGACTATTTCGACCCGCGCAACCTCAAAGCCAGCCTCGAAACCAAGACCATCGCCGGCCTGTTTTTCGCCGGCCAAATCAACGGCACCACCGGCTACGAAGAAGCCGCCGCCCAAGGCCTGCTGGCGGGCGCCAACGCCGTGCAGTACATCCGCGAACAAGCGCCGCTCACCCTGCGCCGCGAACAAGCCTATCTCGGCGTCTTGGTGGACGACCTCATCACCAAAGGCGTAAACGAACCCTACCGCATGTTCACCAGCCGCGCCGAATACCGCCTGCAACTGCGCGAAGACAACGCCGACATGCGCCTTACCGAAGCCGGCTACCGAATCGGCCTCGTGACCGAACAGCAATGGCAGCAGTTCGACCAAAAACGCGAACAAATCGAACGCGAAATCCAACGCCTGCGCAACACCTGGTACACCCCCGCCAAGCTGCCCGAGAGCGAGCAGGAACGCGTGTTCGGCCAAAAACTGTCCCGCGAAGCCAGCCTGCACGACCTGCTGCGCCGCCCCAATATCGACTACGCCGCCCTGATGACCCTGCCCGATGCCGCTCCGGCAAGCGGGCTACCTGAAAACGTCATCGAGCAAGTAGAAATCCAAGTCAAATACCAAGGCTATATCGACCGCCAAAACGAAGAAATCGACAGCCGCAAAGACTTGGAAACCCTCAAGCTGCCCGCCGACATCGACTACGCCAAAATCAAAGGCCTGTCTGCCGAAGTGCAGCAGAAACTCAACCAAAACCGCCCCGAAACCGTCGGCCAGGCCAGCCGCATTTCGGGCATCACCCCCGCCGCGGTGGCGCTGTTGATGGTGCATTTGAAACGCGGTTTTAAAGACGCGAAATAAGGTAATATTCGGGGCACGCCCATAGGGCTACCTGAAAACGTCCCGCCTTTTACCGAAAGGATTGCACCATGAAAAAGCCTTATTCCGCCTTATGCCTGCTGGCTTTGTCCGCCCCGCTGGCGGCTGCGCCTTTATCGGATCGGTTTCGCGAAGTCAAAGTGCGGCATTGCCCCTCCGCACAGGTCTGCCACACGCAGGAAGCGGCCTATCCCCTGTCCGGCCACGCCGCCTTAGACCGCTGGGCGGCCGGCGTATTGCAACAAAACATCAACGCCCGCAGCCTGCGGCCAAACGCCCTGAAAGCCGCCTTGAGCCAAAAAACGGAAAACGACACCAGCTGTGAGCAAACTTACGTCAACGAAATCAAACTGCTGGGGCAGAGCAATCATTACGCCGTGTTCGGCGAAGAAGACTGGGAATACACCTGCGGCGCCCACGGCAACGGCACTTACCGCCTGTATGTATTGCCCCAATCCGGCGCCGCGCAGGCGCTGCCTTTGGCACAGATTGTGCTGCCCGGCAAAATGGCGGAATTGGAAAAGCTGCAACTGGCGGCTTGGCGGCAATATCTCACCCAAGCCTCCAATTTTGCCCCCGAGGGCTTCACGCCTGCCGAGATCGATGCGCATTTGGCGCAATGGCCTGTTGCCGGCACCCACAATTGGCAGCTGGCCGAAAACGGCTTGGTATTCTTGTTTCAAACCTATGAAATCGGCCCTTACGCCATGGGGCGGCCCGAACTGCGCATCGGCCGCGAGCAGCTGCAAGGCATTATCAAACCCGAAATCCTGCGCGAAACCGCCACCTTCCGCCCCAGCCGCCATGCACGCGATTAGGCTACCTGAAAGCTTTATCAATGTGTGCTTAAGGCTTTCAGGTAGCCTGCACCGCCATCGAGCCTCGGATCAGATGACGCAACACAATGGAATGAAAGACATCATGGACAACAAACAACAACTGCAAGCGGGTTTGCAGCAATTGGGGCTGGCGCTTTCCACCGCCCAGCAATTGCTGCTGCTCGAATATGTGGCGCTGCTGAAAAAGTGGAACAGCACCTACAACCTCACCGCCCTGCGCGACGAAGCCGCGATGATCAGCCACCATGTGCTCGACAGCCTCACGCTGCTGCCTTATGTGCAAGACGCGCAAACGCTGATGGACGTGGGCTCCGGCGGCGGCATGCCCGGCATTCCCACCGCCATTTGCCGCCCCGATTTGCAGATTACGCTTTTGGATTCAAACACCAAAAAAACTACTTTTCTGCAACAGGCCGTGATTGAATTGGGTTTGAACAACGTGACCGTGGCCAGCGGCCGCGTGGAGGCCATGCACGACAAGAAGGTGGACGTGGTCACCAGCCGCGCCTTTGCCGAGCTGGCCGACTTCATCGCGCTCACCAAACACCTTTTAAACGAAAACGGCTATTGGGCGGCAATGAAAGGCGTGTATCCCTATGAAGAGTTGGAACATGTGCCCGACAGCGTGGCCGTGGTGCGGGTGGACAAATTGAATGTGCCGATGCTGGATGCCGAGCGCCATATGGTGTTGATGCGGCCCAAGCAGGCCTAAGCCGGAGGCAGAGCATGAGCGCAAACATTCTGGCGGTGGCCAACCAAAAAGGCGGAGTGGGCAAAACCACCACCGCCGTCAATCTGGCCGCCTCGCTGGCCGCACGCGGACAGCGGGTCTTGGTGGTGGATCTCGACCCGCAGGGCAACGCCACCACCGGCAGCGGCATCGACAAAAGCAGCCTGAAAAACGGCATCTACCAAGTGCTGCTCGGCGAAAGCGGAGCGGCCGAAGCCAAGCTGCACAGCGAAGCGGGCGGCTACGATGTGCTGGCGGCCAACCGTTCGCTGGCCGGCGCCGAAGTGGAACTGATTCAGGAAATCGCCCGCGAAATGCGTTTGAAAAACGCCCTGCTGCCCCTGAGCGAGGATTACGACTTCATCCTGATCGACTGCCCGCCCACGCTCACCCTGCTCACCCTCAACGGTCTGGTGGCCGCCCACGGCGTGTTGGTGCCGATGGTGTGCGAATACTACGCGCTGGAAGGCATTTCCGATCTGGTGGCCACCGTGCGCAAAATCCGCCAAGCCGTTAACCCGCAGCTCGACATTACCGGCATCGTGCGCACCCTCTACAACCCGCAAAGCCGCTTGGCGCTGGAAGTGAGCGCGCAGCTGGAGCAGCATTTCGGCGATAAGATGTTGGCCACCACCATTCCGCGCAATATCCGCCTGGCCGAAGCGCCCAGCCACGGCATGCCCGCCTTGGCCTACGACGCCAAGGCCAAAGGCACGCTGGCCTATTTGGCGCTGGCCGACGAATTGTTGGCCCGATTTTCCAAGGCAAATACATGAATATTCTGCTTATTAACGGCGGCAAAGCCTTTGGCGCCGCCCAAGGCCGCCTCAGCCGCACCCTGCACGACGAAGCCAAAACCGTGCTGGCCGCTCTCGGCCACACCCTGCGCGAAACCCATATCGACCAAGGCTACGACACCGAGGCCGAAGTGGAAAACTTTCTTTGGCTGGACGCGGTGATCTACCAAATGCCCGGCTGGTGGATGGGCGAGCCGTGGATGGTGAAACGCTACATCGACGAAGTGTTCACCGCCGGCCGCGGCCGTCTGTTTGCCAACGACGGCCGCAACAGCGAGGTGCCGCAGAAAAACTACGGCACCGGCGGCCTCTTGCACGGCAAACGGCACATGCTCTCGCTCACCTGGAACGCCCCTGCCGCCGCTTTCGACGACCCGCAGGAATTTTTCGGCGGCATCGGTGCCGACGGCGTGTATCTGCATTTTCACAAAGCCCAGCAATTCCTCGGCCTCTCCCCGCTGCCCACCTTTATTGTTCACGACGTGATGAAAGCCCCCGACGTGCCCCGTTATCTGGCCGACTACCGCCGCCATCTGCAACAAGTATTCGGCTCCGCCCAAACGCCTGCCTGAAACTTTCAGGTAGCCGCACAACCACCTACCCCAACCTTCAAAAAAAACATGGCCCAATTTTTCGCAATCCACCCCGACAACCCCCAAGAACGGCTGGTCAAACAGGCCGCCGACATCGTGCGCCAAGGCGGCGTCATCGTTTACCCCACCGATTCCTGCTACGCGCTGGGCTGCCATCTGGGCGACAAAGCCGCCATGGAACGCATCCTCGCCATCCGCCAAATCGACCTGCGCCACCACCTCACCCTGATGTGTGCCGACCTCTCCGAACTGGGCACTTACGCCAAAGTGGACAACAGCCGGTTCCGCCAACTCAAAGCCGCCACCCCCGGCGCCTACACCTTCATCCTGCCCGCCACCAAAGAAGTGCCCAACCGCACCCTGCACCCGAAACGCAAAACCATCGGCCTGCGCGTGCCCGACAACCGCATCGCCCTGGCACTGCTGGCCGAACTGGGCGAACCCATGCTCTCCTGCACCCTGATGCTGCCCGAAGACGGCGAACCCCTCACTGACCCCTACGAAATCCGCGACCGCCTCGAACACAGCGTGGACTTGGTGATTGACGGCGGCTGGTGCGGCACCGAACCCACCACCGTGATCGACATGACCGACGGCACCGAGCTGATCCGCCAAGGCGCCGGCGACGCCGCCCCGTTCGGTCTCTGAACACCGTCCGGCCGCACATCCCGCCGCCGCAGGCTGCCTGAAACCCGTTTTCGGGCAGCCTGCCCGCATTTTGCCGCCCGCATCAGCAAACGCCCATTTTGCAAAAGTTCTGCCAATTATGGTTAATTTATGTTTAGCCGCCGGTTCAAGTTTTGTACCGACAAGCCATTGATCTGTCTGATTTAAATTAAATCTTCAGCAAAGCTCAAATTGGCACAAATCTTGCTTTCGCCATCTTCTGCCCAACTGAAAGCATTTTGAAAAGGTTTATTGCAATAATGGCTCGTTTAAAAACATCTTCCCGCAAAAAAACAACCCGTCCTGCCAGAAAAAAATCAGGCGGCTCCGGCAGTGCCGGCCGCATCCTCGGCCTGCTGCTCGTGCTGGCGCTGCTCGGCGGCGGCGCCTTCCTCTATCTGAATCCGCAAGCATTGGACGAACTCAAAGCCGCCGCCGGCTTGGCCGAAGCACCAACAGCAGCGTCGGCAACACCCGCCACAGCTTCTGCCGCTCCGACAGCACCGGCCGAACCCGCCCTCGTGATCGAAGCCGACCCGGCCGCCGCCGAAACGCTCAACACCGCCAAAATGATGGTAAACATGCGCTTCAAAGAAGGCAAAACCCTGACCGACATCACCGAGCCGTTCAAACTGTCGGCCGCGGAAAAACAGCACTGGCAAAGCGTACACATCAACCAAGGCACCATTTCCGCCGTGCATGTGAACAGCAACCCCGAACACCCCATGGTGCTGCTGCCGATGCAGCACAACGGCCAACTGGCATGGGTGTGTGCCGGCGACGTGCCCGCCGCTTTGGAAAGCGTGTGCAACAAATAATCTGCCCGCACTCCCGCCCCACAGGCTGCCTGAGCGATTTCAGGCAGCCTGTTTTGCATCCGAGGCCATCGGGCGGCAACCCGGAGCCGTTCCGTTTTGGCGCTATAATCCCGCCATTGTCCCCGCCCGAAGGAATCCGCCGATGAACGATTGGCAACGCGGCCGCTGGCAGCAGGCCGTCCAACAGCACTCCCCCAACTGTGCCCCGCGCCCCGAAGGCGAAACGGTTTCCCTGGTGGTGCTGCACAATATTTCCCTGCCGCCGTTCGAATACGGCGGTGCTGCCGTCGAAACGCTGTTTACCAACCGCATCGATCCCGATGCCCATCCCTTTTTCTCCCGGCTCGCCCAACTGCGCGTATCCAGCCATTTTCTGATTGAGCGCAACGGGCGCACCGTACAATTTGTCTCCTGCGATGATGCCGCCTACCACGCCGGCGTCTCCGCCTTCCGCGGCCGCCCGGCCTGCAACGCCTTTTCCATAGGCATCGAATTGGAAGGCTGCGATTTCGAACCCTTCGCCGAAGCCCAATACGCCGCCCTGCTCCCGCTGCTGCACAGCCTCGTCCGCACCTACCCGATTGCAGCCGTCATCGGCCACCAACACATCGCCCCCGGCCGCAAAAGCGACCCCGGCCATTTTTTCGACTGGACCCTCCTGCAAGCCGCCGGCCTGCCGGTGGCGGAAGAAGTGTTCGCCAGGGCTACCTGAAAGCCGCTCCGTGCGGCGGCTACAGATTTTTACGCGCTGCATCCCGCCCCCCGCCAATCAGCGGCAACCCCCTGCGCCGATTTTGGTTATAATCCGCCCGCAAAGACGGACTGCCTACACCATCGGAACCGCCCATGAGCCAGAACACCTTACTCCTCATCGCCATTTTGATTTTCGCGCCGATTTTCGGCGTGCTGCTGTACAACACCTACCAGGAAAAAAAATACCGCGACGCCGTGCGCGCCCAGTTCGGCCATGCCGATAAAGACGCCCTGCTCGAAAGCCGCACCCATTCCGTGCGCGACGGCAAAAACGCCGCCTCCCCTGTTGCGGACGAAACGGATGCCGGCCAAGCGGCCGAACCGGCTCGGCTGAAACCCCCTTTCGCCCGCCAAACCGCCATATCCGAAGCAGACGCGGCCGCTGACGACGCCGTATTGCCGCCCCAAACCCCTGAGCGCCCCTCCGCCCCGGCCGAGCCGGTCTTGCAAACCGCGCCCTCAGCCGCCCCCCCCGCCTTCTCCTTCAAAAAAGTGCCGGTGGCCGAACCCTCCCAAACCCAATCCGCCGCCAAGCAAAAACTGCTGCTCGACCTGCACGACCTGGCCAAACAGGAACTGCCGTGGTTTGACGGCCGCTTCGACTACCTGGCCTACATCGCCCTCAAAGAGCCGCAAGAACTGCACGCCATGCCGCGCCTCTCCAGCAGCCGCCGCTTCCGCATTGCCGGCTGCACCATGGACGACCGCTTCCAAATCGCCGAGCCCATTCCCAGCGTGTATTACCAAGGCTTTGTTATCGGCCTGCAGGCCATCAGCCGCAACGGTTTGGCCAGCATTGCCGAATTGGAGCAGTTCGGCGAGCAGGCCAATGCCTTTGCCGAAAAAATGGACGGCGGCCTGCTGCTCACCGACATCGACACATTTCTCGGCGTCGCCCGCCCGCTGGACGATTTGTGCGCCCGCGTCGACCAAACCATCGCCATCCATCTGGTGTCGCGCAACAACATCAGCGGCGTGGAACTGCGCCATGCCGTCGAGCGCCAAGGCTTCGAACTCTCGCACGACGGCATGTTCTACCTCAACAACCCCCAAGGCGAGCCCCTGTTTGCCATCTCCACCCTCGACAACAGCGCCTTCACCTCCGCCCTGCTTTCCTCGCAAAACTACCGCGGCTTCAGCATGCTGTTCGACGCACCTCATATCCCCGACGGCGAAAAAAACTTCAACCGCTTTATGGACATCGCGGTCAAACTCTCCAGCATGCTCGGCCTGGACTTGGTGAACGACAAACTGGAAGAGCTGTCCACCCAATGGCTGAAAGAAGTACGCCGCTACGTGGTGGAACGCCAAGACGAAATGAAACAGGTGGGCATCGAGCCCGGCGGCGAATTGGCGCAACGCCTGTTCTCCTAACCAACCGTCCCTCCCCAAAGCAATCAAGGCTACCTGAACCTTCAGGTAGCCTTTCTTCATACCCGGCAACCTGATGCCAACACTTCCTAACCGGCCGCCTGCTACAATAAGCCTTCCCTTTCACTCCCGCACGGCCTCATGTTTGCCCCCCGTATTTTTGCCCTCGGCCTGCTGTTCTGCGTCCCGCTTCTGCGGGCACAACACACCGCGGCCGAAACCGCGCCCCCTGCCGCGCCGCCCGATGTGATGTACGTCTGCCAAACCGAAGACGGCCGCACCGTGCGCACCGCCGTGCCGCAAGGCCGCTGCCGGCTTTTCGGCCGCGAAGAAACCGTCCGTCTGGGCGCAGAGGAAACCAAGGCGTCCGAACCTGCCGCACCGGCCCAACCCGCCGGCCAAACCGACACGCCGCGCGCCTACATCTGCCAAACGCCCGACGGCAAAGCCGTGTTTGTTTCGCAGCCGCAAGGCCGCTGCCAAGCTTCGCAGATGAATGGCGCCCAAATCGACACCACGCCGGTTGCCGCCGCCGATCAAGAGCTGGCCAAAATCTGGCAGGCCGCAGAGGCCAAGGCGGAAGCCGGCGATGTGCAGGTTTTGCCCAGTATGCAGGTGATTTTGCGCCAACAGCAGGCCGCTGCCGCGCAAACTGCCGTCAGCGCCAGCATCCGCCGCCCGCCGCCGCGCTATGTGCCGCCACCCAAACCGCCCAGCCGCCGCGAGCTGGTTGAACGCGACATCCGCCGCGAAGAACGCGCCCTCGCCCGCGAAGAAAGCGAGCTGGCCGCCGCCCGCCTGAGCCGCCATGCCGAGCGCATCCGCCGCCTGAGCCAAACCGTCAACGAGCGGCGCAGCGGCCTGCGGGCCTTGCGCGAAGAATTGCGCCGCTATCCCTAATACAGGCAAAATCGGGCGGCCGCAATCGGCCGCCAGCCCTTTCAGGTAGCCGCCATCAGAACAGACTGTTGCCCAACAGGCTACCTGAAACCCACCCGCCACCAAAGCAGCACCACAGAAAACAGACAGCCATGACGAACCAATCCCCCACCCTCGTGTTAATCGGCGGCAGCGGCTTAATCGGCCGCCACTTGGCCGCCGCCTTCCGCCAAGACAGTTGGCGCGTGCTCATCGTCAGCCGTGATCCCAACCGCGCACGCCAAGATTTGGGGGGCCGATACGAATACGTCGCCTCCCTCAACCATCTGTATGCCGACATGCCCATCGACCTGGTGGTCAATCTGGCCGGCGCCTCCATCGGCGAAGGCAAATGGACGCCGCAGCGCAAGCAAGCCTTGCTGAACAGCCGCCTGCAAGCCACCCGTGTGCTGGGCGAATGGCTGCAACAGCGCACGGCCGGCAACCGCCCCAAACTGGTGGTGCAGGCCTCCGCCGTCGGCTATTACGGCAACGGCCGCGCAGACGGCTGGCCGCACTGCACCGAAAGCGCCCCGCCGCAAGCGGTTTTTGCCTCGCAACTGTGCCAGCAATGGGAAGCGGCGGCACAAACAGCGGCGCAGGCGGGCGGCGTGCCTTTGGTGATTTGCCGCTTCGGCGTGGTGCTGGCCCGCGACGGCGGCATCCTGCCCCGGTTGTTAAAGCCCGTGGCTTGGTGCGTGGGCAAAATCGGCGGCGGCGAACAGCCCCTGCCTTGGATCCACATCGACGATGTGGCGCACGGCATCCGTTTTCTCTACCGCCTGCCGCCGGCGCGCCGCCGGGCGGTATACAACTTCACCGCGCCGCAAATCACCACCCAAGCCGATTTCGTCCGCACCGCCGCCCGCGCCCTGCACCGTCCGCTGCTGTTCGGCGTGCCCGCCGCCGTGATGCGCGGCCTGATGGGCGAGCAGGCCGATTTGGTGCTGGAAGGCCAGTTTGCCGTTCCCCAAGCTTTGCTGGCCGACGGCTACCGCTTCCGCTTTCCCGAGCTGCCGCAGGCTTTGGCAGATTTGCTGAACGTTCAATAAAAAACAAACCGCCTGTTCGGGCACCGCTACTCCCGCAACGGCGGAGCCGGCCGTCAAAAGCGCCGAACGGCGCTTTTTTGCCGCCTATTGCCGGCAAACCGCTCCCGTTCCTCGGTGCGGAAAAGCATCGCCGACGGCATTTAGAGTGCTTATTCTTTTAAAATTCAATAGAAACATTAAGTTATGGATTGACGACTCTAGGATTTGCAGCGTATGGTTGCCTATCTTTCAGGCAACCTGCTGCGTATCCGCCGCAACCGGCTACCTGAAAAACAAAACGCAAACGTGTTGCCATACAAAATAAGGAGAAAATCACATGACAGGCTTGATACTGTTGCTGGTATTGCTGGGTATTGCCGCCTATTTCCGCGCCAACGGCTGGGTGCTGACCGCCGCCGCCGTGTTGGGCGCGCTGCTGGGCGGTGCCTGGTGGCTGGCCGGTGCGGCTCTGGTGGTGGGGGTGCTGTTCTGCCTCACCGGCGTGCGCCGCATGCTGTTTACCGACCGCGTGTTCGGCACCTTCAAAAAAGTCACCCCGCCGATGTCGGAAACCGAAGAGGCGGCCATCAATGCCGGCACCGTGTGGTGGGACGGCGAACTGTTTTCCGGCAAGCCCGATTTCCGCAAACTGCTGAACTACCCCGACCCCAAACTCACACCCGAAGAGCAGGCCTTTATCGACGGCCCCACCGAGGAGCTGTGCCGCATGCTCGACGACTGGGACATCACCCACAACCGCAAAGACCTGCCGCCCGAAGTGTGGCAGTTCATCAAAGACCAAGGCTTTTTGGGCATGATTGTGAAAAAGCAATACGGCGGTTTGGAATTCTCCAACTACGCCCATGCCAAGGTGGTGATGAAAATCGGCACCCGCTGCGGCAGCGCTGCGGTGAGCGTGATGGTGCCCAACTCCTTGGGCCCGGGCGAACTGTTGCAGCACTACGGCACCGAAGCGCAGAAAAACTTCTATCTGCCGCGCCTGGCCAAAGGCGTGGATATTCCCTGCTTCGCGCTCACCAGCCCGCATGCCGGCTCGGATGCCGGCGGCATCCCCGATTTCGGCGTGGTCTGCCGCGGCGATTATGTGGATCCGCACACCGGCGAAGAACACAAAGACGTGCTGGGCATCCGCGTGTCTTGGGAAAAACGCTGGATCACGCTGGCGCCGGTGGCCACCGTGCTCGGCCTGGCCTTCAAAATGTACGACCCCGACGGCCTGTTGGGCGATAAAAAAGACATCGGCATCACCTGTGCGCTGGTGCCCACCAATTTTGCCGGCGTCGAAATCGGCCGCCGCCACTTCCCCTCCGGCTCCGTATTCATGAACGGCCCGACTTGGGGACGCGATGTGTTCATTCCGCTGGACTACATCATCGGCGGTTTGGAATACGCCGGCAAAGGCTGGCAGATGCTGGTGGAATGCCTCACTGTGGGCCGCTGCATCTCCCTGCCCGCCAACTCGGTGGCCGCCGGCAAAGTGGCCAGCTACACCACCGGCCTGTATGCCCGCATCCGCGACCAATTCGGCCTGCCCATCGGCAAATTCGAGGGCGTGGACGAAGCGCTCGCCCGCATCGGCGCCCACACCTACCAAATGGAAGCCAGCCAGGATTTGGCGCTCACCGGCGTGGACATGGGCGAAACCCCGAGCGTGATTTCCGCCCTGCTCAAATACCACAACACCGAGCGCTACCGCAAAGCCATCAACGACGCCATGGACATTCACGGCGGCAAAGCGGTGGTGCAAGGCCCGCGCAACTATCTGGCCAACGCCTACCAGGCCATTCCGGTGGCGATTACCGTGGAAGGCGCCAATATTCTCACCCGCAGCATGATGATCTTCGGCCAAGGCGCCATCCGCTGCCATCCCTATGTATTGAAAGAGATGAAAGCGGCCTATGCCGACGACGCCGCGGCCTTCGACCAAGCCTTCAGCGCCCACGGCCACTTCATCCTCACCAATGTGTTCCGCAGCTTCTGGCTGGGGCTGACCAACGGCCGTTTTTCAGGTAGCCCCAAAGGCGGCGTGACCGCACCCTACTACCGCCAGATGAACCGCGTGGCCGCCAACTTCGCCCTCTTGGCCGACATGAGCATGTTCAGCCTGGGCGGCAGCCTCAAGTTCAAAGAGAAAATTTCCGCACGTTTGGGCGATATTCTCTCCAATCTGTATATCTGCAGCGCGGTGCTGAAACGCTTTGAAAAAGAAGGCTGCCAAAAAGCCGACGAGCCGCTGATGCAGTATGCCGCCCAGCAAGCCTTGTACGACGCACAAACCGCCATCGACGGCGTGCTGAAAAACCTGCCCGCCCGCCCCCTGGCCTGGCTGCTGCGCGTGCTGATTCTGCCCACCGGCCGCGTGATTGCTCCGCCCAGCGACAAACTGGGCAGCCAAGTGGCCACAGCGATGATGCGCGGCGACGACACCCTGATGCGTCTGGCGCACGGCATGTATATTCCGCAAGACGAGAGCGAAGCCATCGGCGTGCTCAAGCCCGCCCACGAAGCGGTGATCGCCAGCGAAGCGTTGGAGAAAAAACTGCGCAATCTGGCGCGCCAAGGCGAATTTGCCGCCGTGTCGCCCGCCACCCAGCTGCAGGAAGCCTTGGACAAAGGCCTGATTACCCAAGCCGAGTTTGAGCAAGTCACCCGCGCCCGCAAACTCAAGCGCGACGTGATCATGGTGGACGATTTCGACATGCAGCTTGATCAGCACGACGAAAAGCTGCTCCAACGCCACGTTTTCTAACACCGACATACCGGATTTTCCTGCCCCGACAGCGGGGAAGTCCGGATCCGGCGGCAACGCTGCCGGCCTGATAACATTTTGCTTTCAGGTAGCCTTTTTGCCCGCAGCTTGGTTTGTGAAGAAAGGCTACCTGAATGTAAAGAAATTATAAAAAAGCTCTAAATAGAGCCGCTACAAAGGCCGGGGTTTGGTATAGAATGCCCACTCGTTTTATACGCTCAAGCCCCGATAACTCGGGCATTCCGGCAGGATTCCTGCCTTGTCCAACTTCCATCAGGAGAAACCCATGAACCACTCAGTTTTATTAAAAAGCAGCGTATTGCTGGTTGCCGCCGCCTTCAGCCTGCCCGCCTCGGCATCGGGCTACCATTTCGGCACCCAATCGGTGAGCAGCCAGGCCGCCGCCAATTCTTCCGCCGCCGAAGCGGCCGATCCCTCCACCCTGTTCTACAACCCCGCCGGCCTCACCCAACTGGAAGGCACCCAAGCCACCGTGAATGTGAACTTGGTGATGCCCAGCGTGAAATATTCCGATGCCAAAGCCTATTACCCCGGCCGCCCCGGCAGCCAAGAGTCCGTAAAAGGCCAGGCTTCCGGCAGCATCGAGCCCGGCGACGTGGTGGTGGCGCCGCATATCTATGCCTCGCACAAACTCAACGACCGCTGGTCTCTGGGTCTCGGTGCCTATGTGCCCTTCGGCTCCGGCACCGAATACCAGCGCGACTCCGTCCTGCGCTACAACCTCAACGAATTGGGTTTGAAAACCATGGCGCTGCAACCCACCGTAGCCTTTAAAATCAACGACAACCATTCCGTTGCCGTCGGCCTGATCGCCCAACGCACCGAAGCGAATCTGCGCCAGTATGCCAACTTCGGCCCCGCATTGGCCGCACGCGGCATCGGTATCGGCTCCGGCAACGGCAATGCCGACGGTTACGCCCAAGTGAAGGGCGACGACTGGGGCTTCGGCTACAACCTGGCTTGGTTGTGGAACATCAACGACGCCGCCCGCCTCGGTGTGAACTACCGTTCCGCCATCCGCCACACCCTGCAGGGTGAAGCCGAATGGCATTTGGACGGCGGCCTGTTCAACCGCCGCGTCATCGGCCCTCAAGCACAAAGGGGCATCCGCCGCGCAGGCTATGTAGAGCGTGAAGACGCCAACGTCAAAATCACCACCCCCGAATCATTGTCCGTACACGGCATGTACAAAATCAGCCCGCGCTGGAGCCTATTCGGCGACCTCACTTGGACCCGCCACTCCCGCTTCAACCGCGTCGAGCTGAATTTCGCCAACAACAAACTGGTGGCCAACCCGCAAACCGGCGGCACCACCCAAAGCAAGCAAACCATTCTCACCCCCGAATGGCGCGACACTTGGAAAGTGGGCCTCGGCGCCGCCTACCAAATCAGCGATCCGCTGCAACTGCGTTTCGGCTGGGCGTATGACCAATCGCCGGTGAAAAGCCCCGATCTGCGCATGAGCACCCTGCCCGATGCCAACCGTATGTGGTTCTCAGTGGGCGCCAAATACGACATCAACCCCCACCATACCCTGAATGCCGCCTACAGCTATCTGCACATTCAGAAATCCAGCGCCAATGTGAACGGCTGGTGCGGCGGCACCGCTGCCGGCGCCGGCTCGCAAGCCTGCGTGTCCAGCCGCACCAACGGCTCGGCCAATTTCAAGAGCCATGCCCATATCTTAGGTTTGCAGTACACCTATAAATTCTAAGGCGCAACAGGCTACCTGAAAGCATGACGTCTTTTCAGGTAGCCTTTCCCCGCCGTTTAAAATAAGCCAACCCTCAGGCCGCACCGCTGCCGAACCGTTTGTTTATTTTAAACAGCGGTTCGGCGGCCATACCGCCATCCGCACGACACCAAACCCCACAGGAGAACACCATGTCGCAAACCAAATTCCGCATCCGCAAAGTCGCCGTTTTGGGCGCCGGGGTGATGGGGGCGCAGATTGCCGCCCATCTGGCCAACGCCAAAGTGCCCACCGTGCTGTTTGACCTGCCGGCCAAAGAAGGCCCGAAAAACGGCATCGTGCACAAAGCGCTCGACGCCCTGAAAAAACAGAAACCCGCCCCGCTGGCCCACAAAGCCGCCTTGGGCTATATCACCGCCGCCAACTACGACGACGACTTGGCCGAGCTGGCCGATTGCGATTTGGTGATCGAAGCCGTGGCCGAGCGTTTGGACATCAAAGAAGCGCTCTACGCCAAAGTCGCCCCGCATTTGGGACCCAACACCCTGTTCGCCACCAACACTTCCGGCCTGTCCGTCGAAACCCTGGCCGCCCGGTTCCCCGCCGCGCTCAAACACCGCTTCTGCGGCGTGCATTTCTTCAACCCGCCGCGCTATATGCACCTAGTGGAACTGATTCCCACCGCCGACACCGAAGCGCGCCATCTCGACGACCTCGAGCGCTTTTTAGTAAGCACCTTGGGCAAAGGTGTGGTGCGCGCCAAAGACACCCCCAACTTCGTCGGCAACCGCATCGGCGTGTTCTCCATGCTGGCCACCATGTACAACGCCGAAAAATTCGGCCTGCGCTTTGACGTGGTGGACGACCTCACCGGCAAACGCCTGGGGCGCCCCGGTTCCGCCACCTTCCGCACCGCCGACGTGGTGGGCCTGGACACCTTCGCCCATGTGGCCAAAACCATGGAAACCCAGCTGCCCGACGACGCCTGGCACGCTCATTTCAGCCTGCCGCAATGGCTGCACGCTCTGATTGAAAACGGTGCCCTCGGTGCCAAAACCAAGGCCGGCATCTTCAAAAAAGAAGGCAAGCGCATCATGATGTTCGACCCGGCCGCGGGCGAGTATGTGCCGAGCAACCAAAAAGCCGACCCCGCCGTTACCGAAATTTTGAAAGAAGCCGACTGGGGCAAAAAACTGGCCGCCCTGCGCGCCAGCGAACACCCGCAAGCCCAATTCCTGTGGGCGATTTTCCGCGACTGCTTCCACTACATCGCCGTACAGGCCGACAGCATCGCCAACACCGCCCGGGACATCGACTTCGCCATCCGCTGGGGCTTCGGCTGGGACTTGGGCCCGCTGGAAACCTGGCAGGCCGCCGGCGTGCAGCAAGTGGCCGCCTGGATTGAAGCAGACATCGCCGCCGGCAAAACCATGAGCAATGCCCCGCTGCCCGCCTGGCTCAAAGGCGTGGACGCCTTCCACACCGACCAAGGCAGCCTGCATTTTGCCAGCGGCCGCTACGAACCGCGCTCCGCACTGGATGTGTACCAGCGCCAATACGTGCCCGCCAAACTGTTGGGCGAGCGCGACAAAGTATTGGGCGAAACCGTGTTTGAAACCGACATGGTGCGCGCCTTTACCCTCGACAAGCGCGTGCTGGTGGTGGAAAACCGCAACAAAATGCGCGCCATCAACAAAGACGTGCTCGACGGCCTCAACCGCGCGCTCGACATCGCCGAGGAGCGCTTCGACGCCTTGGTGCTGTGGGCGCCCGACGCCCCCTTCTCGGTGGGCGCCGACCTCAAATCGATGATGCCCGAATTCGCCACCGGCAACTTCGCCGCCATCGAGAAAATCGTCAAGCTGTTCCAAGACACCGCCATGCGCCTGCGTTACAGCCAAATTCCCACCGTGGCTGCGGTGCAGGGCTTTGCTTTTGGCGGCGGCTGCGAATTTGTGATGCACTGCAATCAAGTGGTGGCCGCGCTGGAAAGCTACATCGGCCTGGTGGAAGTGGGCGTGGGCCTGATTCCCGGCGGCGGCGGCACCAAAGATTTCGCCCTGCGCGCCGAGCGCGCCAGCCAGGGCGACCTGTTGGCCGCGCTGAAAGAACGCTATATGAATATCGCCATGGCCAAAGTGGCCACCAGCGCCTTGGAAGCCAAGGAAACCGGCCATCTCGCCGCAGACGCCGTGGTGGTGTTCAACGCCTACGAACTGCTGTATGTGGCCTTGAGCGAAGCCCGCGCCCTGGCCGACGCCGGCTTCCGCCCCGAAGTGCCGCAAACCTTTAAAGTGGCCGGCCGCCCTGGCGCCGCCTCCATCAAAGGCCAGCTCATCAATATGAAAGAAGGCGGCTTTATCAGCGAATACGACTTCTTCCTCGGCAGCCAAATCGCCTGGGTAATGACCGGCGGCGACGTGGACGAAGGCACGCTGGTGGACGAACAATGGCTGTTGGATTTGGAGCGCAAAGTGTTTGTGGAATTGCTGCAACAGGAAAAAACCCTGGAGCGCATCGAAAACATGCTCGCCACCGGCAAACCCCTGCGCAATTAAGCTTTGCAGGCTGCCTGAAAGGTTTTCAGGTAGCCTGTTGTTGCCCAGCAGCCGTAGGTTGGGTTAGGCCGCAGGCCGTCACCCGACACCATCATCAACCTAACCCGGCTTACGTTTGCTCAGCGAGCAGCAATACCTCCAGAACATAAACGTACAGCGCGGCCACATAGGGGAGAAAAGCAATGGGACAAATCCACCGCTACCGCACCACCGTGACTTGGATCGGCAACCGCGGCCAGGGCACCACGGCTTATACCGCTTATGACCGCGATTTCACCGCTTCTGCTGCCGGAAAACCCGACATCGCCGGTTCGGCCGACCCCGCTTTCCGCGGCGATGCCGGGCGCTGGAACCCGGAAGACCTGCTCCTGGCTGCCGCCTCTGCCTGCCACAAACTGTGGTATTTGCATCTGTGCGCGGTCAACGGCATTGTGGTGCTGGCCTACACCGACCACGCCGAAGCGGCAATGGACGAAGGCGATGCCGAACGGCCGGGACGTTTTGTCTCCGCCACCCTGCGCCCGCAAGTGACCATAGCCGCCGGCGGCAATGCCGACTTGGCGCTGGCTCTGCACGAACAGGCACACCACGCCTGCTTTATTGCCAATTCGCTGAATTTTCCCGTGCATTGTGAAACAGAAATTCAGATAGCTGCCGCCTGACCATACCCTGCCACTGTTTGGGAGCCGCATCATGATGAAACTCTTTACCCCGCTCTCGGCCGCCGGCCTCGCCCTGTTCCTGGCCGCCTGCGCCACGCCCGAAAGCCGTTTGGCCGACGCCCGCAATGTGTTTGACAGCGAGCGTTTTATCAGCCGTTGCAGCGCCCGCCTGGCGGGCAGCGGCACCCCGGCCCAAGTGCGCCAAGTCTGCCGCTGCACCCGCAGCCATATCGTGCGCCATTACCGCACGCCCGAACAGCTGGCGCAAAGCAGCCGCAGCGAATTCGACCGCGTGGGCGCAGCCGCCGCCCGCCGCTGTGCCGCCCAAGTGCGGCGGCGCTAGGGCTGCCTGAAAACAAACGGCGCAGCAGCCGTAGGTCGGATACTGGTATCCGACACAACACCGCCCAACGGCATGCCTCGCCGGATACTTCAAGCAAACGGAGAAGCTGATGCAAAAATTAGTGGAAATCCGCAGCTATCGTTTAAAACCCGGCAGCGGCGCGGCGTTTGAGCGGGTGGTGCGCGAAGAAAGCGCGCCCCTGCATGCGGCTTTCGGCATCGATGTCATCGCTTTCGGCCTATCCGAACACGATGCCGACGCGTTTTACCTGATCCGCGCGTTTGACGATTTGGCCCATCTGCACAGCGCCCAACAGGCGTTTTACGCCTCCCCCCGCATGGCGCGAAGGGCCGCGCGAAGCCATTGTGTCACGCATTGTGTCCGACGCCGATGCGGTGATGTGGCTGGACAAAACGGCGGTAGAGGCCTTGCGCCACAAATCCTAAGGTTACCTGAAAACAAACGACACACCCAGGACACCCGGTGAACCGCAGCCCATCGCCCCCTCCGCAGCATTTTCCCCATCCGCAGGCAGAGCGGGTGCGGGTGTGGAGCGAACCGGGGGAATGGGTGCTGATGGCCTTCAGCCTGGCCACGCTGATACTGGCGCTGGCGGCGCTGCTGATACTGCTGTCCTTCCACAGCACCACCATACGCTGCGACAAGCCCGATGCGGATCGCGCCGCCCATTGCGTGTTTCGTAAAAACTATTATCTGAAGCCGGCCACCGTGCATGAAGCCCATGCCATCCGTTTCGACGGCTACCGCCTGAAGGTGCGCGATGCCCGCCAAAGCAGCGGTTTGGCGGAGTGGGACGACTTTCTGCCCGAGCTGTCGGGAGAGGGCGATGAGGCCGAGCTTACCGCCGCCGGCGAAGCCTTTGCCGATTATCTGGATGGCGGGGTCGGACACTTTGAAGCCAAAGTCGCCTATCTGCCGGTATTCGCTTACACCACAGCCATCCTGCTGGCGGTCTTTTTCGGCATGTTTACCCGCGCCGCCTTGCGGGACAGGGGCGCCAGCCTGAAAACCGGCCTGTGCCTGAAATGGGAACTGGATTTGCCCCGGCGCCAAGTGTGCATCCACCGCATCGGCCTCTCGGGCTGGCGCCGCCAACGGCTGGATTTTGCCGATTTTGCCGACTTCGCCTGTTACCAACGGCAAACCCCGTCCTCAGACGGCGGCGCCCACCGCGAATACGGCATCCGCTACCGCCTGCGCAACGGCCGCGAGGCCGAACAACCGTTTTTGCTGGAAGCAGCCGAAACCGAAGCCTTCTGCCGGTTTTTGCGGCAGAAAATTTTGAACCGCAGCGATTAAACCCCGTTGCCCGCCCCGCCGGAAAACAGGCTACCTGAAAACACGATTAACCCCCAATCCGCATAGGAGGAAACACCATGACCCAATTTCGAGACGCCTATATTGTTGCCGCCACCCGTACCCCGGTAGGCAAAGCCCCGCGCGGCATGCTGCGCACCACCCGCCCCGACGACATGCTGGCGCATGTGATCAAAAGCGTGATCGGCCAAGTGCCTGAGTTTGATTTGAAAGAAATCAACGACGTGGTGGTGGGCTGCGCCTTCCCCGAAGCCGAGCAGGGTCTGAACATGGCGCGCATCGGCGTGCTCTTGGCCGGCCTGCCGAACACCGTTTCCGGCATCACCATCAACCGCTATTGCTCCTCCGGCATCAACGCCCTGCAAATCGCCGCCGACCGCGTGCGCACCGGCGAAGCCGAGATTGCCATTGCCGCCGGCAGCGAGAGCATGTCCATGGTGCCGATGATGGGCAACAAAGTGTCGCTCAACCCCGCCGTATTCGAGCAAGACGAAAACTACGCCATCGCCTACGGCATGGGGCTGACCGCCGAGAAAGTGGCCGAACAATGGGGCGTGAGCCGCGAAGACCAGGACGCCTTTGCCGTGGAAAGCCACCGCCGCGCCCTGGCCGCCATTGAGGCGGGCAAGTTCAAGGCCGAAATCAGCCCCATCGAAGCCGTGTACCGCACCGCCGATTTGGCCAGCCGCGAAGCCAAGGAAATCCGCAAGCTGTGCGACACCGACGAAGGCCCGCGCCCCGGCACCTCCATGGAAGGCCTGGCCAAGCTCAAACCGGTGTTTGCCGCCAAAGGCAGCGTCACCGCCGGCAACTCCTCGCAAATGTCCGATGGCGCCGGCGCGCTGCTGGTGGTGAGCGAAGAGGTGCTCAAACGCTACAAGCTCACCCCCATCGCCCGCTACGCCGGCTTCGCCGTACGCGGCGTGCCGCCCGAAATCATGGGCATCGGCCCCAAAGAAGCGATTCCGGCGGTGCTGAAATCGGCCGGCAAAACCCTGGCCGACATCAAATGGATGGAACTGAACGAAGCCTTCGCCGCCCAAGCGCTGGCGGTGTGCCGCGACCTGAACCTGGACATGGACGTGGTCAACCCCAACGGCGGCGCCATCGCCTTGGGCCACCCCTTGGGCGCCACCGGCGCCATCCGCGCCGCCACCGCCATCCACGGCCTGCGCCAGCGCGGCGAAACCGGCTACGCCATGGTGACCATGTGCATCGGCACCGGCATGGGCGCGGCCGGTTTGATTGAAGTGCTGTAAACCCATCCGTCAACGGCAACAAGGCTGCCTGAAAGCAGAAAACCTTTCAGGCAGCCTTTTCTGTTGGCCGGCCGCTACGCCGCCCCAAGCCCTCGGCCTGTTCGGCATCTTCTTGCGCGGGCGTTTTTCGAGGCAAAAATACCGCCGCAACGCTTGGTGACGGCGCGCCCTAGGTGTATAGTCCCGCCATTAGCTGGCATGGATTTATTCTAAAGCGTTCAGGC
>JAUMZB010000004.1 GCA_030528345.1 Eikenella sp. | reverse complement strand
GAAGGCGGCCGTACCGTGGGTGCCGGCGTGGTTTCCTCTATCATCGCTTAATCAAAAGGATGTTGATCTATGGCTAATCAAAAAATCCGTATCCGCCTGAAAGCATATGATTACAGTTTGATTGACCGTTCTGCGCAAGAAATCGTTGAAACTGCCAAGCGTACTGGCGCGGTGGTAAAAGGCCCGATTCCGCTGCCGACGAAAATCGAACGCTTCAACATTCTGCGTTCTCCGCACGTGAATAAAACTTCGCGAGAACAGCTGGAAATCCGTACTCATCTGCGCTTGATGGATATTGTTGACTGGACCGATAAGACCACGGATGCGCTGATGAAGTTGGATCTGCCTGCCGGTGTGGATGTGGAAATTAAGGTGCAGTAACGATTTTCAGGTAATTTTTTCTTGATTCTATTTAAGAAAATACTGTATAGTGTCGGACTTGGCGTTTGCCAAGTCCGTTTTTTGTCCAATGGTCAATCAATCGTAATTGACCCCTTGTTATATAAGGAAAAATCATGACTTTAGGTCTGGTTGGGCGCAAAGTGGGCATGACCCGTATTTTTACCGAGCAAGGTGCTTCTGTGCCGGTAACCGTGCTGGATATGTCTGCAAATCGCGTCACCCAAGTGAAGTCCAAAGATACTGACGGCTATTCCGCTGTTCAAGTTACCTTTGGCGAAAAGAAAGCCAACCGAATCGGTAAGGCTGCTGCCGGTCATTTTGCTAAGGCTGGTGTAGAGGCTGGTCGTGGCTTGCTTGAATTTGCGCTGACTGAAGAGAAGTTGGGTGAGTTGAAAGCTGGTGATCAGATTTCCGTGTCTATGTTTGAGGTTGGTCAGCTGGTTGATGTAACCGGTACTTCAAAAGGTAAAGGTTTCTCCGGTACCATTAAACGCCATAATTTTGGCGCGCAACGTACCTCTCATGGTAATTCACGTTCTCACCGGGTACCTGGCTCTATTGGCATGGCGCAAGATCCTGGCAGAGTATTCCCCGGAAAGCGAATGGCAGGCCAGTATGGCAATACCAGGGCGACTGTGCAATGCTTGGAAATTGTTCGTGTAGATGTTGAGCGTAACTTGTTGCTGGTAAAGGGTGCGGTTCCTGGTGCGGCAAACAGTGACGTGGTTGTGCGTCCCAGTGTGAAGGTAGGTGCATAATGGAATTAAAAGTAATTGATGCTAAAGGCCAAGTTTCAGGTAGCCTGAGTGCGTCTGATGCTTTGTTTGCACGTGAGTATAACGAAGCACTGGTGCATCAGTTGGTAACTGCTTTTTTGGCCAATGCCCGTTCAGGCAACCGTTCACAATTGACCCGCGCTGAAGTTAAGCATTCTACCAAGAAGCCATGGCGTCAAAAAGGTACGGGTCGTGCCCGATCAGGCATGACTTCTTCTCCTTTGTGGCGAGGTGGTGGTCGGGCTTTTCCCAATAAGCCTGATGAAAATTTCACGCAAAAAGTAAACCGTAAGATGTATCGCGCCGGTATGGCGAGCATTCTTTCTCAGTTGGTGCGCGATGAGCGTCTTGTCGTAGTCGAAGATTTATCTGTTGATACGCCGAAAACAAAAGCTTTTGCGGAGCAAGTGAAAAAGATGGGCTTGGAGCAGGTATTGTTTGTCACCAAGCAGTTGGATGAAAATATTTACCTTTCATCGCGTAACTTGCCTAACGTATTGGTTCTGGAAGCTCAGCAGGTTGATCCATACAGCTTGCTGCGCTACAAAAAAGTTGTGATGACCAAAGAGGCTGTGGCTCAACTGGAGGAGCAATGGGTATGAATCAAGAGCGTTTGATGAAAGTGATTTTGGCTCCTGTTGTGTCTGAGAAGAGCAATTTGCTGGCTGAAAAGCGTAACCAAATGACTTTTAGAGTGTTGCCTAATGCAACAAAAGCAGAGATTAAGGCATCTATTGAATTGTTGTTTGGTGTAAAAGTTGCCTCTGTGACGACCACGACTGTCAAAGGTAAGGTAAAGCGTTTTGGCCGTACTATGGGTCGTCGTAGTGATGTGAAAAAAGCTTATGTGAGCTTGGTTGCCGGTCAAGAATTGGACTTGGAAGCCGCTGCTGCATCTGCTGATAAGGAATAAGTAGAATGGCTATTGTAAAGATGAAGCCAACCTCTGCTGGTCGACGCGGCATGATTCGTGTGACCACCGAAGGTTTGCATAAAGGTGCGCCTTATGCTGCGCTGGTTGAGAAGAAGAACTCAACTGCTGGCCGTAACCACAACGGTCACATTACAACCCGTCATAAAGGCGGTGGTCATAAGCATCATTACCGTATCATCGATTTTAAACGTAATAAAGATGGTATTCCTGCAAAAGTAGAGCGTATCGAGTACGATCCCAACCGTACGGCGCATATCGCTTTGTTGTGTTATGCAGATGGCGAACGCCGTTACATTATTGCACCGCGCGGTATCAAAGTAGGTACTGTCTTGCTCTCTGGTGCGGAATCAGCGATCAAAGTGGGCAATACTTTGCCTATCCGTAATATTCCGGTTGGTACAACCATTCATTGCATTGAAATGAAACCCGGTAAAGGTGCACAGATTGCGCGCTCTGCTGGTGCTTCTGCAGTTTTGTTGGCCAAGGAGGGTATTTATGCGCAAGTACGCTTGCGTTCAGGCGAGGTGCGAAAAATCCATATCAGTTGCCGGGCAACCATTGGTGAAGTCGGTAATGAAGAGCAAAGTCTGAAAAAAATCGGCAAAGCTGGTGCAAATCGTTGGCGCGGTATTCGACCGACTGTTCGTGGTGTGGTAATGAATCCGGTTGACCACCCACATGGCGGCGGTGAAGGCCGTACTGGTGAGGCTCGTGAGCCTGTGAGCCCGTGGGGTACTCCGGCAAAAGGTTATCGTACTCGTAACAATAAACGCACGGATAATATGATTGTTCGTCGCCGTTACTCTAATAAAGGTTAATTGGTATGGCTCGTTCACTTAAAAAAGGCCCGTATGTGGATCTGCATTTGCTGAAAAAAGTAGATGCTGCTCGTGCAAATAACGATAAGCGCCCGATTAAAACTTGGTCGCGACGCTCCACAATCCTGCCTGATTTTATTGGTTTAACCATTGCTGTGCATAATGGTCGTACACATGTACCGGTTTTCATTAGCGATAATATGGTTGGTCATAAATTAGGCGAATTCTCATTAACCCGTACTTTTAAAGGCCATTTGGCTGATAAAAAAGCTAAGAAAAAATAAGGGATAAGCTGAATGAGAGTATCTGCATCACATAAAAATGCCCGTATTTCTGCCCAAAAAGCCCGCTTGGTTGCAGATTTGATTCGAGGAAAAGATGTTGCCCAAGCTTTGAATATTTTGGCATTTAGTCCTAAAAAAGGTGCCGAATTGATCAAAAAAGTATTGGAATCTGCGATTGCTAATGCCGAGCATAACGAAGGTGCTGACATTGATGAGCTGAAAGTTGTCACAATTTATGTTGACAAAGCAGCTTCACTAAAGCGTTTTCAGGCTAGAGCAAAAGGTCGGGGAAACCGAATTGAAAAACAAACCTGTCATATTAATTTGACAGTGGGCAACTAAAGGAAAAGCTATGGGACAAAAAATTCATCCGACTGGCTTTCGTTTAGCGGTCAATAAAGATTGGTCATCTAAATGGTTTGCCAAAAGCTCTGATTTTTCAGATATCTTAAAGCAAGATATTGATGTTCGTAATTATTTACGCAAGCGACTGGCCAATGCTTCAGTTGGTCGTGTCGTTATTGAGCGTCCTGCGAAATCAGCAAAGATCACCATTTACTCGGCACGACCCGGTGTTGTGATTGGTAAAAAAGGTGAAGACATTGAAATGCTGAAACGTGATTTACAGGCTCTGATGGGCGTACCTGTTCATGTCAATATTGAAGAAATTCGTAAGCCTGAATTAGATGCGCAAATCATTGCAGACGGAATTGCCCAGCAGTTAGAAAAGCGTGTACAGTTTCGCCGTGCAATGAAACGAGCAATGCAAAATGCAATGCGCGTTGGGGCAAAAGGTATCAAAATCATGACCTCTGGGCGCTTAAACGGTGCGGATATTGCGCGTAGTGAGTGGTATCGTGAAGGCCGGGTTCCTTTGCATACCTTGCGAGCCAATGTAGACTATGCGACCAGCGAGGCGCATACAACTTATGGGGTAATAGGCTTGAAAGTTTGGGTATATACTGGTGAAGGTAAGGATGTAGCTTCTACCCGTACCGAACAAGAAGGCAAACGCAGAAAGGGTAGTCGAAATGCTGCAGCCAACTAGAATGAAATATCGAAAACAGCATAAAGGCCGTAACACAGGTATCGCTACACGTGGTAATCAAGTTAGTTTTGGCGATTTTGGCTTGAAGGCTGTAGGTAGAGGGCGATTGACTGCTCGCCAAATTGAAGCTGCTCGCCGAGCCATGACGCGTCACATTAAACGTGGTGGCCGTATCTGGATTCGGGTGTTTCCCGATAAGCCGATTACCGAAAAACCAATTCAGGTACGTATGGGTGGTGGCAAAGGTTCTGTTGAATACTATGTTGCTGAAATTAAGCCTGGAAAAGTTTTATATGAGATGGACGGTGTTCCAGAAGCTTTGGCTAGGGAAGCTTTTGCGTTGGCTGCTGCTAAATTGCCTATTTCAACAGTATTTGTAGCTAAACAGGTAGGTAAATAATGAAAAGTAAAGAACTGAATGATAAATCTGTAGAACAGTTGCAGACTGATTTACTTGATTTGTTAAAAGCTCAGTTTGGTTTGCGTATGCAGCATGCTACTGGACAACTGGCTAAAGTTAGCGAGTTAAAGAAAGTTCGTCGAGATATTGCTCGTATTAAAACCATATTAACTGAAAAAGGTGTGAAATAATGAGCGAATCAAAAAATGTTCGTGTTTTGCAAGGTAAAGTTGTTAGCGATAAGATGGACAAAACAGTCACTGTTTTGATAGAGCGGAAGGTAAAACATCCGCTATATGGAAAAGTGATCCGTCGCTCTAGCAAGATTCACGCACATGATGAGCAAAATCAATTCACTGTTGGGGATGTAGTCCTTGTGGAGGAAACTCGTCCCTTGTCCAAAACCAAATCTTGGACTGTGAAGGAATTGATTGAAAAGGCGAAAACTGTATAAATCATACAACATTCAACTTTTTTTGAGAGCGAAGCTTGCAGCCATGTTCATATGGCTGTAAACTTCGTTTTTCAGCTTTCGATTCTAGAAAGTTTCTTCCTTCGGGACCAAGACTGGTTTACTGGAACCTACTGATATTGGGTTTTGGGTTTGTGTATGGCACATGCTGGCTATGTACTGATCTAAAAGTGGTAAATTAAGTTGGATTTAAAAAGGTAAAATCATGATTCAAATGCAGACCATTTTGGATGTGGCTGATAATTCTGGTGCGCGACGAGTAATGTGCATCAAAGTTTTGGGTGGCTCTAAGCGTCGTTATGCAAGTGTTGGCGACATTGTTAAGGTGGCGGTTAAAGATGCTGCGCCAAGGGGGCGGGTAAAAAAAGGTGATGTCTATAATGCTGTGGTTGTTAGAACAGCAAAGGGTGTTCGTCGCCCGGACGGAGCTTTGATTAAATTTGATAATAATGCGGCTGTTTTATTGAATAATAAGCTGGAGCCTATGGGTAGTCGTATTTTTGGTCCGGTTACTCGTGAGTTGCGCACAGAGCGGTTTATGAAAATTGTTTCGTTGGCTCCCGAAGTTCTGTAGAGGTTAGAGCATGAAGAAAATTATTAAAGGTGATCAAGTTGTTGTGATTGCCGGCAAAGATAAAGGCAAGCAAGGTCAAGTTGTTAAGGTGTTGGGTGACAAACTGATTGTTGAAGGCGTTAATATTGTTAGAAAGCATCAGAAGCCAAATCCAATGCGTGGCATAGAAGGCGGTATTGTTGCAAAAGCAATGCCCCTATCGATTTCTAATGTCGCAATTTTTAATCCTGAAACAAAAAAAGCCGATCGAGTAGGCGTGAAGTTTGTTGAATCCGAAGGCGAAGTAAAGCGTGTTCGTATATTCAAATCTAACGGCACTCAAATTAGTGTTTAATAAGGTGATTAAATATGGCACGTTTAAATGAATTCTATAATAGTACTGTTGTTCCTGAGTTAATGAAGCAATTTGGCTATAAGTCCATTATGGAGGTTCCTCGTATTGAGAAAATTACTCTCAATATGGGTGTGGGTGAGGCTGTTGCTGATAAAAAAGTAATGGAACATGCTGTTGCCGATTTGGAAAAAATTGCAGGCCAAAAGCCTGTTGTCACAGTTGCACGTAAATCTATTGCTGGCTTTAAAATTCGTGATAACTATCCAGTCGGATGTAAGGTAACTTTGCGTCGTAGCCAAATGTTCGAATTTTTAGATCGCTTAATCACTATTGCTTTGCCTCGGGTACGTGATTTTCGTGGCGTTAATGGAAAAGCTTTTGATGGCCGTGGGAACTATAATATGGGTGTCCGTGAGCAAATCATTTTTCCTGAAATTGAATACGATAAAATCGATAGCTTACGTGGTTTGAATATTACAATTACCACTACGGCAAAAACTGATGAAGAAGCGAAAGCCCTCTTGTCTCTATTTAAGTTTCCATTTAAAGGATAATCATGGCTAAAAAAGCACTTATTAATCGAGAAGCTAAGCGTGCTGCGTTGGCTAAAAAATATGCGAGCAAGCGTGCGGCGATTTTTGCAATTATTAATGATGCTGCTGCTACTGATGAAGAGCGCTTTGAAGCCCGCCTCAAGCTTCAGTCTATTCCTCGCAATGCTGCGCCGGTTCGCCAGCGTCGGCGCTGTGCCATTACTGGTCGTCCTCGCGGAACGTTCCGTAAGTTCGGCTTGGGCCGTATTAAGATTCGCGAAATCGCCATGCGTGGTGAAATTCCTGGTGTAATTAAAGCAAGCTGGTAATAGGAGAAAATTAAATGAGTATGCATGATCCTATTTCAGATATGTTGACTCGTATCCGTAATGCGCAACGCGCCAATAAAGCTGTGGTGGTAATGCCTTCATCAAAGCTGAAGCAAGCTATTGCCCAAGTTTTGAAAGAGGAGGGTTACATAGAAGATTATACAATCTCTGCTGATGCAAAGCCTGTATTGGAAATTCAACTGAAATATTATTCTGGTAAGCCAGTTATCGAGCAAATTAAACGTGTCTCTCGTCCTGGTTTGCGTGTTTATAAACCCTCCAAGCAAATTCCAGCAGTCATGAATGGCTTGGGAATTGCGATTGTAAGTACTTCTCGAGGAGTGATGACTGATCGCAAAGCCCGCAGCGAAGGTATTGGTGGTGAGTTGTTGTGCATTGTTGCTTAACCAGAAGGAATTATTATGTCTCGCGTAGCGAAAAATCCAGTAATTGTTCCGGCTGGTGTCGAAATTAAATTTGGAACAGAAATCTTGACTATTAAAGGAAAAAATGGTGAGTTATCGTTTCCTTTAAATGGTGATGTTAATATTGAACTCAGCGAAAATAAACTGCTTTTCTCTGCTGCATCTGATAGCAAACAAGCTAACGCCATGTCAGGAACAGTTCGTGCGATTGTTGCAAATATGGTCAAAGGTGTTGCAGAAGGCTTTGAAAAGCGTCTCCAGTTAATTGGTGTTGGTTATCGGGCCCAGGCGCAAGGTTCCGTATTAAATCTATCTTTGGGCTTTTCTCATCCTATTGTTTATGAAATGCCGCAAGGCGTAAGCGCACAAACGCCCTCGCAAACGGAAATTGTTCTCTCTGGTGCAGATAAGCAAGCCGTTGGACAAGTAGCAGCTGAAATTCGTGCATTTCGTCCGCCTGAGCCTTATAAAGGTAAAGGTGTTCGCTATGTGGACGAAGTGGTTGTGATGAAAGAAGCTAAGAAAAAATAACTGAGAGGCTGATATTTGTATGAATAAACATATGACTAGACTGCGTCGTGCGCGTAAAACTCGCTCACGTATTGCAGCATTGAAAATGGTTCGACTGTGTGTTTTCCGCACAAATAATCATATTTATGCGCAAGTAATTAATGAAGAGGGTGATCGGGTATTGGCTTCGGCTTCAACACTTGAAGCTGAGGTGCGTTCTGCTATTAAGTCAGGTAGCACTGTTGAAGCTGCGGCTATTATTGGTAAAAGAATTGCAGAAAAAGCAAAAACTGTCGGTATTGAGAAAGTTGCTTTCGACCGTTCCGGCTTTCAGTACCATGGCCGTGTGAAGGCTTTAGCTGAGGCTGCTCGCGAAAATGGCTTGAGCTTCTAAAATTAAATAAAATTTGGAGTTTTTGTAAAATGGCAAAACATGAAACGGAAGAACGCAGTGACGGCCTAATCGAAAAAATGGTTGCCGTCAACCGTGTGACCAAAGTAGTCAAAGGCGGCCGGATTATGGCTTTTTCCGCCTTGACGGTGGTTGGTGATGGTGACGGCCGAATTGGTATGGGCAAGGGTAAATCGAAGGAAGTGCCTGTGGCTGTGCAAAAGGCTATGGATCAAGCTCGCCGTTCAATGGTTAAAATTCCATTAAAGAATGGCACGATTCACCATGAGGTGCTTGGTAAGCATGGTGCAACCAGAGTCTTTATGCAGCCTGCTAAAGAAGGTAGTGGCGTAAAAGCCGGCGGACCCATGCGTTTGGTATTTGATGCAATGGGTATACATAATATTTCTGCAAAAGTACACGGTTCTACTAATCCATATAATATTGTACGTGCGACTTTAGATGGATTGTCTAAACTTTATACTCCTGCTGAAGTTGCGGCTAAACGTGGGCTAGCTGTAGAAGATATTTTAGGAGCCAATAGTAATGACTGAGCAAAAAAAACTCAAAGTGACTTTGATTAAAAGCTTAATTGGAACCATTGAAAGTCATCGTGCCTGCGTTAGGGGGCTAGGTTTGCGGCATCGCGAGCATAGTGTAGAAGTACTGGATACCCCTGAAAATCGAGGCATGATTAACAAAGTTAGTTATCTTTTGAAGGTGGAGGAATAAGATGTTTTTGAATAGTATTCAACCTGCAGAAGGTGCTAAACATGCACGACGTAGAGTCGGTCGCGGTATTGGTAGCGGTTTAGGTAAAACAGGCGGCAGGGGGCATAAGGGCCAAAAAAGTCGTGCTGGAGGCTTTCACAAAGTAGGCTTCGAAGGTGGGCAAATGCCTCTGCAACGCCGTCTCCCTAAACGCGGTTTCAAATCGCTGACTGCTGCATTTAATGCAGAGCTGAAAGTATCTGACTTAAATATTTTGGCAGTAGATGAAGTGGATTTATTGGTCTTAAAGCAGGCTGGATTAATTCCGAATAATGCTCTGAGCGCTAAAATTATTGCTGGTGGTGAAGCGAAAAAAGCTTTCCAACTTAGCGGCATTAAAGTGAGTAATGGTGCGAAAGTGGTAATTGAGTCTGCTGGTGGTAGTGTTAAATAATTAAGGTAAGCAACGTGTTAGCAAGGCAATCTACATCAGGAGTGGCTAAATTGGGCGATTTAAAAAATCGCTTACTATTTTTACTTGGTGCACTCATAGTTTTTCGTGTTGGGGCACATATACCAGTTCCTGGTGTAGATGCTGTTGCATTGGCACAATTATTTAAAGATAGCAATAGTAATGCAGGCATTTTAGGCATGCTGAATATGTTTTCTGGAGGATCTCTGGAAAGATTTAGTTTATTTGCTATCGGCATCATGCCCTATATTTCTGCTTCCATTATTATCCAGCTGGGTTCGGAAATTATTCCTTCTTTAAAAGCTTTGAAGAAAGAAGGCGAGTCTGGCCGTCGCACTTTGACAAAATATACTCGTTGGGCTACTTTGATTTTGGCTTTGATGCAAAGTTTTTTTGCAACTGGTATTGTTTATCAGCAAGGTATTGTTGTCGTTCCTAAGTTCGAGTTTTTTGTGTCGGGTGTGGTGTGCTTGGTTACTGGTACCATGTTTTTGATGTGGTTAGGTGAGCAAATAACAGAACGTGGAATTGGTAATGGTATTTCATTAATCATTACAGCAGGTATTATCGCTACGTTACCGAGTAGTATTGGTCAACTATTTTCTATGACTGCTGGAGGAACGTTGCATTATCTAACAGCATTATTTATTGTGTTGGGTGCATTGTTGCTCATTTATGCTGTTGTTTATATTGAAAGTGCTCAAAGAAAAATTCCTATACATTATGCTAAGCGTCAAGTAGGGAATCGTATTATGCAGGGACAAAGCACCCATATGCCGTTTAAATTGAATATGGCTGGTGTGATTCCTCCAATTTTTGCCTCTAGTATTATTCTTTTTCCTTCCCAAATTGTTGGTTGGGCAGGAGCCTCTGGTGCAGATAATTGGATCACTAGAATCGCAGCTTATTTACAGCATGGGGAGCCTCTGTATGTAATTATTTTTGCGGTTGCTATTATTTTCTTCTGCTATTTCTATACAGCTCTTGTATTTAGTCCGAGAGAAATGGCGGAAAACCTGAAAAAAAGTGGTGCGTTTGTTCCAGGTATTCGACCCGGTGAGCAAACTTCAAAGTATCTTGAAAAAGTGGTGCTGCACTTGACTTTTTTTGGTGCACTTTACATTACAATTGTTTGTTTGATTCCTGAGTTTGTGACTGGCATGCTGAAAATCCCATTCTATCTGGGTGGCACCTCCCTCTTGATTTTAGTGGTTGTTACAATGGACTTTGGAACGCAAATTGCTTCATATCGCATGAACCAACAGTATGAGCATTTGTTGCGCAAACCGGCTGCAAAAAAATAAACTGGGACAATTAAATTTAGAAACTTATGGCTAAAGAAGATACGATTCAAATGCAGGGAGAAATTTTGGAAACTCTCCCCAATGCAACTTTTAGAGTAAAGTTGGAGAATGGTCATGAGGTGTTGGGGCATATTTCTGGTAAAATGCGGATGCACTATATCCGAATCTCTCCCGGCGACAAGGTTACTGTTGAGATGACGCCTTATGATTTATCGCGTGCGCGAATTGTTTTTCGAGCCCGTTAATTTTAAAAAGGAAATGAAATGCGTGTTCAACCGTCTGTAAAAAAAATTTGTCGTAATTGTAAAATTATCCGTCGAAATCGAGTAGTGCGTGTAATTTGTACAGATCCGCGTCACAAGCAGCGTCAAGGTTAATTTTATTTGCCTTGGGTAAGTGACAGATTAGTTAGTAGTTGCCAAATTGAGGAATAAGTATGGCTCGTATTGCAGGGGTTAATATCCCTAATCATGCGCATATCGTTATCGGCTTGCAAGCCATTTACGGTATCGGCGCCACTCGTGCCAAGTCGATTTGTGAGGCTGCTGGCGTGCCAGCCAGCACCAAAGTGAAGGACTTGGATGAATCTCAATTAGACGCTTTACGGGAGCAAGTTGCCAAGTATGAAGTAGAAGGTGATTTGCGTCGTGAAGTGACGATGAACATCAAACGTTTGATGGATATGGGATGCTATCGTGGCTTCCGTCACCGTCGCGGTTTGCCCTGTCGGGGCCAGCGGACGAGAACCAATGCTCGTACTCGTAAAGGCCCGCGTAAAGCAATTGCAGGTAAGAAATAATTTTTTAAGGATTTAATTGATGGCTAAAGCAAACACAGCCTCGCGTGTACGCAAAAAAGTACGCAAAACCGTAAGTGAAGGTATTGTGCATGTTCATGCATCTTTCAACAATACTATTATTACCATCACTGACCGTCAAGGCAATGCATTATCTTGGGCTACCTCCGGTGGTGCAGGTTTTAAAGGTTCGCGTAAAAGTACACCGTTTGCTGCTCAGGTAGCAGCAGAAGCCGCTGGTAAAGTTGCCCAAGAGTATGGCGTGAAAAATTTGGAAGTGCGCATCAAAGGCCCTGGTCCAGGCCGTGAATCTTCTGTTCGTGCCCTCAATGCTCTTGGTTTCAAAATCACCAGTATTACAGACGTTACCCCGTTGCCTCATAACGGCTGCCGTCCGCCTAAAAAGCGTCGTATTTAATTTTTGGAGTACTTGAGATATGGCACGTTATATCGGTCCTAAATGTAAGTTGTCACGCCGTGAAGGTACGGATCTTTTCCTGAAGAGCGCCCGTCGCTCTTTGGAGTCTAAATGTAAATTGGATAGTGCGCCAGGCCAGCATGGTGCCCGTCGCGGCAGATTGTCCGATTACGGTTTGCAATTGCGTGAGAAACAGAAAATTCGTCGTATTTACGGAGTATTGGAGCGCCAATTCAGACGCTATTTTGCCGAGGCGGCTCGTCGCAAAGGTTCTACAGGCGAATTGTTGTTGCAGCTCTTAGAATCTCGTTTGGATAATGTGGTTTACCGTATGGGTTTTGGTTCTACCCGCGCGGAAGCCCGTCAGCTTGTTTCACACAAAGCCATTTTGGTTAATGGCCAAGTGGTGAATATTCCTTCTTTTCAAGTTAAGCCGGGTGATGTGGTTTCTATTCGTGAAAAAGCGAAGAAACAGGCTCGTATTTTGGAAGCCATGAGCTTGGCTACTCAAATCGGCTTGCCCGGTTGGGTGAGCGTAGATGCAGATAAATTGGAAGGTACTTTCAAGAATATGCCTGATCGTGCTGAATTGTACGGTGATATTAATGAACAGTTAGTGGTTGAATTCTACTCGAAATAATCCATTAGCTCAGTGAGGGACCGTTAAATGCAAAACAGCACTTCCGAATTTCTCAAGCCTCGCCAGATTGATGTTGAGGCCTTGTCAGCCACCCGCGCCAAAGTATCCATGGAGCCTTTCGAGCGCGGTTTCGGATACACATTAGGTAATGCTTTGCGCCGTATCTTACTGTCATCAATGAATGGTTTTGCACCCACGGAAGTATCGATTGAGGGTGTCTTGCATGAGTACTCCACTCTTGACGGCGTTCAAGAAGATGTTGTTGATATTCTTTTGAATATCAAGGGTGTGGTATTTAAATTACTCGGACGAGACTCTGTTCAAGTTGGTTTGAAAAAGGTTGGTGGTGGCGCTGTGACGGCAGGTGATTTGGAGTTGCCGCACGATGTCGAAGTTATCAACCCTGATCATATTATTTGCCATTTGGCAGACAACGGAAAAATCGAGTTATCCATTAAAGTGGAAAAAGGCCGCGGGTATCAGTCGGTTAATAACCGTACGCGTAAAGACGACTATAAGCAGATTGGTGCCATTCATTTGGATGCGAGTTTTTCGCCGATCAGCAGAGTAAGCTTTGATGTTGAGCCTGCGCGCGTAGAACAGCGTACAGACTTGGACTGCTTGATTTTAGATATTGAAACCAATGGTTCGATTGATCCTGAAGAAGCTGTGCGTAGTGCAGCCCGCATTCTGATTGATCAGATGTCTATTTTTGCAGATCTTCAAGGTACGCCGGTTGAAGAAGTCGAAGAAAAAGCGCCGCCGATTGACCCGATACTGCTTCGCCCGGTTGATGACTTGGAGTTGACTGTGCGCTCTGCTAATTGCTTGAAAGCAGAGGATATTTACTATATTGGTGATCTGATTCAGCGTACCGAAACCGAACTTTTGAAAACCCCAAACTTGGGTCGTAAATCTTTAAATGAGATCAAAGAAGTTCTGGCTTCCAAAGGTTTGACTCTGGGTTCCAAATTGGAAGCTTGGCCGCCCGCCGGCTTGGATAAGCTTTAAGAATTGATGATAAAAGGATAATGACATGCGTCATGGTAATGCTAACCGTAAACTGAATCGCACCAGCAGCCATCGTGCTGCCATGCTGCGTAATATGGCCAACTCTTTGTTGACCCATGAAACCATTGTGACTACGCTGCCTAAGGCCAAAGAACTGCGTCGCGTTGTGGAGCCGCTGATTACTTTGGGCAAAAAACCTTCTTTGGCCAACCGCCGTCTGGCTTTTAACCGTACCCGTGATCGTGATGTGGTTGTGAAACTGTTTGATGAGTTGGGCGTACGCTTCGCCAATCGTAACGGTGGTTATGTGCGTATTCTGAAATACGGTTTCCGTAAGGGTGACAATGCACCTTTGGCTTTGGTGCAATTGACCGATTTGGCGGCCAATACTGAAGAGTCTTCAGAGCAAAATTAATTTCGCCTGATTTTGAAAGGCGCTGAAAGGGGTCGATTTGTTTCGACCCTTTTTTTATGAAGGCCGAGACGGTGTGACGATAGGCGGTCCAACGGCTTTTGTGCCATCATTTTCGCTAGGTTGCTATAATTAACAAGTTTTAAATCATCTATTTTGAATATAATATTTATGAAATCCATTCGCAATATCGCCATTATTGCCCACGTCGACCACGGTAAAACCACCTTGGTCGACCAATTGCTGCGCCAGTCGGGTACTTTCCGCGCCAACCAGCAGGTTGACGAGCGGGTGATGGACAGTAATGACATCGAAAAAGAACGCGGCATCACCATCTTGGCCAAAAATACTGCCATTGAATACGAGGGCTACCACATCAATATCGTCGATACGCCCGGGCACGCCGATTTCGGCGGTGAAGTGGAGCGGGTATTGGGCATGGTCGATTGTGTGGTGCTGCTGGTCGACGCCCAAGAAGGGCCGATGCCGCAAACCCGTTTTGTCACCAAAAAAGCCTTGGCTCTGGGCCTGCGCCCGATTGTGGTGATCAACAAAATCGACAAGCCCAGCGCCCGCCCCAGCTGGGTGATCGACCAAACCTTTGAGCTGTTCGACAAACTGGGGGCCAGTGACGAGCAATTGGATTTTCCCATCGTGTATGCCTCCGGCCTTTCCGGTTTCGCCAAGCTGGATGAAGGCGATGACAGCCAGGATATGCGCCCGTTGTTCGAGACCATTCTCAAGCACACCCCGCAGCCTTCCGGCAGTGCCGACGAAACTTTGCAGCTGCAAATTTCCCAACTTGATTACGACAACTATACCGGCCGTTTGGGTATCGGCCGCATCCTCAACGGCCGCATCAAACCCGGCCAAGTGGTGGCGGTGATGAAGCACGAGCAACAGGTGGCGCAGGGCCGCATCAACCAGCTGCTGGGCTTTAAGGGGCTGGAGCGCGTGCCCTTGGAGGAGGCCGAAGCCGGCGACATCGTGATTATTTCCGGCATCGAAGACATTGGCATCGGCGTCACCATCAGCGACAAAGACCATCCCAAAGGCCTGCCCATGCTCAGCGTGGACGAGCCCACTTTGACTATGGACTTTATGGTCAACACCTCGCCTCTGGCGGGCACCGAGGGTAAGTTTGTTACCTCGCGCCAAATCCGCGACCGCTTGCAAAAAGAGCTGCTCACCAATGTGGCGTTGCGGGTGGAAGACACCGAAGATGCCGACGTATTCCGCGTTTCCGGCCGTGGCGAGCTGCACCTGACCATTCTGTTGGAAAACATGCGTCGCGAAGGCTATGAGCTGGCGGTGGGCAAACCGCGTGTGGTGTACCGCGACATTGACGGTCAAAAATGCGAGCCGTATGAAAACCTCACTGTGGACGTGCCGGACGACAACCAGGGTGCGGTGATGGAAGAACTGGGCCGCCGCCGCGGCGAGCTGACCAATATGGAGAGCGACGGCAACGGCCGCACCCGTTTGGAATACCACATCCCCGCCCGCGGCCTGATTGGTTTCCAAGGCGAGTTTATGACCATGACCCGCGGCGTCGGCCTGATGAGCCATGTATTTGATGATTACGCGCCGGTGAAGCCGGACATGCCCGGTCGCCACAATGGCGTGCTGGTGTCGCAAGAGCAGGGCGAGGCGGTGGCTTATGCCTTGTGGAATCTGGAAGACCGCGGCCGCATGTTTGTGTCGCCGGGCGAGAAACTCTACGAAGGCATGATTATCGGCATCCACAGCCGCGACAATGACTTGGTGGTGAACCCGCTCAAGGGCAAGAAACTCACCAATGTGCGCGCCAGCGGTACCGACGAGGCGGTACGTCTGACCACGCCGATCAAGTTGACGCTGGAGAGTGCGGTAGAGTTCATCGACGATGATGAATTGGTGGAAATCACGCCTAAGTCCATCCGCCTGCGTAAGCGCTATCTGACGGAACAGGAGCGCCGCCGTCATTTCAAGAAAGATTGATTTGTCGGTAGTGCGGTTTAAATGAGGCTGTCGAAAGAGGGCGACCTGAAAGGATTCAGGTCGCCTTTATTGTTGTTGGGAGGGCGGCAGGGCGGCGCTTTAGCGGTTTGCGACCTTTGCCCGAAAACCATCTGCGGCGCATTTCTGCCTGGTGCGTTTATGCCCTATGGGCGCTGCCCGTTCTTGTGCCTGTCGCGTGATATGTTTGTCCTGTGGGGACGTCTTCCGGTGATAAGGCCGCATATCGGATGACGGGGTGTTTATCTGCTGAATGAAGCGCTCTGCTGTGTGTCGGGCGGGCTTTCAGGTAGCCTGAACTTGTAACCGGCGGCAGATGCAGGAGGTGGTTTTACAGACTCGGAGCCTATGCTGATCCTGCATGAGTCGGTTGCCGGTACCGGGATGCGGGCGGTTTATGGCAGCTCGCGCAGGAAAATATGCGAGCAGCGGCCGTTTTCCTGATATTGGCGGCGGCGTGCTTCGGGCAGATCGGCAGCACTGGCGGGGCGGAAGCCGCGTTCAAGAAACCATTCGCCGGTTTGGGTGGAAAGGGCGAACAGTTTGTTCAGCCGCCGGCTGTGTGCCTGCTGCACCACGTAGTCGAGCAGCCGTTCGCCGCAGCCGCTGTCTCGGGCTTCGGGGGAGATGGCGAGGCAGGCGAGTTCGGCTGCCTGTGCTTCAGGGTAGGTCTTCAGAGCCACGCAACCGCAGAGGTGGCGGTCGTCTTCCAATACGCTGAATTCGCCGATGTGGTTTTCCAGATAGCCGCGGCTGCGCGGCAGCAGGATGCCTTGTTCGGCCAGCGGGCGGGTGAGGCGGACGATGTCGGCGATGTCGCTGCTGCGGGCGGGGCGGATGTTGAGGAATTCGCCGCCGGCAATCGAGGTGCCGGCGCCGTGGCGGGTAAACAGTTCACGGATCAGGCTGCCGTCCAGGCTGCCTGAAACAATCTGGCAGCGCCGCACATGATGGCGTAAGGCATTGAGGGCGGCTTGCAGCAGGCGCTGCTGCTCGGGCGGCACTTGTTGTTCGTTTAAGCGTTGGCGCGCTTCTTGGGCGGTGAGGTTGGTGAGCAGGCGGTTGCCGGTGTCGGTGATGCCGGGCTGGGGCGTGACAAACACCAGTTTTTCCGCCTGCAGGGCGATGGCGGCGGCTTCGGCCACATCGGTCATGCTGAGGTTGAAGCTGCGGCCGCTGAGCGAGTGGCCGATGGGGCTGAGCAGAACCACGGCACCGCTGTCGAGGCAGTCTTGCAGGGCTTGGGAGTCGATTTTGCGCACTTGGCCGGTGTAGCCCATGTCGATGCCGTCGAGCACGCCGTAGGGGCGGGCGGTCACGAAGTTGCCGCCGACGATGCGCAGGCTGCGGCCGCGTCCGGGCAGGTTGGAGAGCCCTAAGGAGAGGGCGGCTTCGAGATCGGTGCGCAGCACGCCGCACACTTGTTTGGTGCGCCGCAGGGTGGCGGCATCGGTGATGCGGCGGTTACGGTGGTAGCGCGGGGTGTCGCCGTCGGCTTCGGTTTGTGCGGTGATTTGGCAGCGGGTGCCGTGCACCAGCACCAAGCGGACGCCGAAGCCCGCCAACAGGCCGATGTCGGCTGCCAGGGCGGTGAGGGTATTGCCGGCCAGGAGGGCGCTGCTGATGCCGATGACCACGGTTTTGCCGCGCAGGGCATGGATGTAGGGGGCGGCTTCGCGGAAGTGTAGGATGAAATCGTCGGAGGCGGCCTGCATATCAGCGCATAATCAAGAGATAGTAAAACAGCTGGATAATCAGTACGGTTAGCGCCACCAAAGAGGCCAGCGTCCAATTGAAGTCGTGTTCCGGCCGGCTGGCGGGCGGCGGCGGATCAAGGGGCAGGCCGCCGCCTGCGGCTTGATCGATCACGGCGGGCAGCAGGCCGGCCGATTGGGGCGGGGGGGCGGCGCTGTCTTTGCCGGACACCAGATTGAACACCAGGCTTTGCGCCTGAATGTGGATGTTTTGCGTGTGGCCGCCGGGAGCGGCCGGGGTGTTTTGCTGAATGGTTTTCAGCAGGGAATCGATATTCGGCAGGGTGGCCGGCGGCGAAGCTTGCGTTGAGGTGCGTTGCAGCAGGGCTTCGATGGCGGCGGCGGAATCGGTGCGCACGGCTGTCGGGTGGGCCGGCTCCTGATACAGGCGGAAGGGCAGCGGTTGGCCGGTTTCGTTGTCGATGGCGGCATGGCGCTGGAGCAGGGTGCGGATGTCGGGTGCTTCGGCTTTCTTATCGGCAAGCGGAGCGGGTTCGGCGCTTGCCGTCTTGTCGAGTGCTTCGGTTGCGGGCGCAGGCGTTGGTTCGGCGTTGGCGGGCTCGGCTGCGGAGGGCGGGCGGGAGGCGGTGTCTGCAGCTGCTGTTCGCGGCTGCGGAGCGGGGGAGGCGGATGCTGGCTCTGCGGGATCTGCGGTTTGGCGGGCTGCTTGTTGGGCGGATTGTTGGGCCGCTAGGGCTTCGGAATGTTGTTTGAGGCGGGCCAGTTTTTCGCGCAGGGGGATTTTGGCGTGCCGCAGATCGGTGTCGGCTGCGGGAGCGGCCTGCGGTGCGGGCGGCGGGGTGTCTGCCGCCGGTTTGGCTTTGCGTACCACGGTAAACCGATGAGCGCACCAAGTGCATTCAACTTGGCCGTTGGCGGCTTTGATGTCGGCAACGGCGTAGCTGTTTTCAGTTTCGCATTTCGGGCATGTGAGCGGAACGGTCTTCATCGGCGTCGTGGGCGGTGGTTGGGTAGAGGGCATTGTAGGAAGGTTTGGCGGCGGCTGTCATCTTTCAGGTAGCCTGATGAGGCCAAGTGTCGGTTTTGTGTTGGCTCAGTCGGCCTTGCGCACGCCGCTCAGGCGCACCCAGCCGTTGTCGGCAACGGGCGGCTGCATGTCGAACCATTCGGCGTAGATGCCGCCCAACTCGTCGGCCTGCTCTTCGAGGATGCCGGAGAGCACGATGCGGCCGCCGGGTTGGGTGCGGGCGGCCAGCATGCTGCCGATCATGCGCAAAGGGTTGGCCAGAATATTGGCCACCACCACGTCGTAACGGCCTTCGGGCAGCGCGTCGGGCAGGAAGAAGCGGGCGGCCACTTGGTTTTGCTCGGCATTGTCGCGGCTGGCGCGGATGGCCTGCCCGTCGATGTCGACGCCGTCGGCGGCGGCGGCGCCCAGTTTGAGGGCGGCAATGGCCAGAATGCCAGAGCCGCAGCCGTAGTCCAGCACCCGCTCGCCGCCTTGCAGCTGTTCGTCCAGCCATTGCAGGCAGAGGTGGGTGGTGGGGTGGCTGCCGGTGCCGAAGGCCAAGCCGGGATCAAGGCGCAGATTGACGGCGGCCTCGTCAGCGATGTCGTGCCAAGTGGGCACAATCCACAGCCGTTCGGAAATGCGGATCGGGTCGAATTGGGCTTGGGTCAGGCGCACCCAATCCTGTTCGGGCAGTTCGTCGATGTGATGGGGCGGCACCGGCATGCGGCAGTCGGCGGCGGCGGCCTGAATAACGGCTGCCACATCGGCATCTTGGGCAAACAGCGCCAGAATGCGGCTGCGTTGCCACAATTGTTCGGTCGGTTCGCCCGGCTCGCCGAAGATGGCCTGTTCTTCATCGGTGCCGGCGTAGGCGTCTTCAATGGCGGCGGAGAGGGCGCCGTGTGTCATCAGGGCATCGGAAAAGGCTTCGGCCACCCGTTCGCTCACGGGAATGGCGGCTTGTTGGTAAGACATGGCGTGATGGGGTAGACAGTTGGGAATAAGGCCGCCATTGTAGCGGAAAGCGGGGCGGTCTGTGAGGAAAGCCTGTTCAGGCAGCCTGGTGCGGGCTACCTGAAAAAGTGTTTGAAAGATGGGGGATGGCAATATTGAACAGGCTTTCAGGTAGCCTGCTGTGTGGGCGCAGGGGTTTGCGCCCATTCGCTAAGAGCCTGCCGCAGTTCGTCCAAACCGCTGCCGGTGTGCACGGAAATGCCCACGGCCACGGCTTGGCCGGCGGCGTTGCGCAGGACGCCTTCGCGGCGCAGTGCGGGCGGCAGCAGATCGGTTTTGTTGTACACCAACAGTTGCGGCAGCCCGTCGGCGCCGATTTCGGCCAGCACGGCGTTGACGTCTTGGATTTGGCGCTCGTGGTCGGGGTGGGAAACGTCCACCACGTGCAGCAGCGCGTCGGCCAGCGCGGTTTCTTCCAGGGTGGCGGAGAAGGCGGCCACCAGTTGGTGCGGCAGGTCGCGCACAAAGCCCACGGTGTCGGTGAGGATAATGCTGGTGTGTTCATCGAGATACAGCCGCCGCGCCGTGGTGTCGAGGGTGGCGAAGAGCTGGTCTTTGGCCAGCACGTCGGCCTTGGTGAGGCGGTTGAACAGGCTGGACTTGCCGGCATTGGTGTAGCCGACGATGGCAAAGGTTTTCACGGCGTGGAAGCGGCCGTCGGGCGCGGTGGTGCCGGCTTTCAGGCGCGATTTGCGCCGGGTTTCCCGCTGTTTTCTCACCGCATCGAGTTGGCGGCGCAGGGCGGTGATTTTGGTTTGGATCAGGCGGCGGTCGGTTTCGAGTTGGGTTTCGCCCGGCCCTTTGAGGCCGATGCCGCCTTTTTGGCTTTTCAGGTGGCCGTAGCCGCGCACCAGGCGGCCGGAAAGGTGGGTGAGTTGCGCCAGTTCTACTTGCAGGCGGCCTTCCTGGCTGCGCGCACGCTGGGCGAAAATGGCCAAAATCAGCCCCACGCGATCCAATACGCGGCATTGCAGGATTTTTTCCAGATTGCGCTCTTGGGTGGGGGTGAGCTCGTGGTTGAACACGGCCAGCTCGATGTGGTGCTGTTGCACGGCGGCGGCCAGCTCCTCCGCCTTGCCGCTGCCCACAAACAGAGCGCTGTGGGCGCGTTCGCGCTTGGCGGTTGCGGTGTGCACCAGTTCGCCGCCGGTGGCGGCCACCAGTTCGGCGGCTTCTTGCAGGGCGGCACGGAAAGCGCGTTCGCGGCACTCATTGCTGCCGCTGAAGCTGTCGGCCAGCATCACGCCCACCAGCATCACGCGTTCGGGGCGTTCCAGAGATTTATCGAGTTGGAAAAGGGTTCGGCGGGACATGACGGGCTGGCCGGTAGGGAAAAGGGCGTTTATTATAGCCTGCCCGGCTGGAACGGGTAGGAGCCGGCACTTTTATCGTAGGTTGGGCACTGTGTGCCCGACCTTAAACTACGGTTTATGGCGGGATTGTGAGATAGGGAAGGCAAATGTTGAAAATCGTACAACATACGCCGGTGTGGGTATGGGGCGTCTTGCTGCTGCTGTTGGTGCTTGGCTTTCGGCAAAGCCGCACGCGTGCTGTGCCGCGTGGTGCGCTTTTGCTGTTGTCGGTGATGATGCCTGTGTTTGCCGTCTATGGATTGGCTGCCGGCTTCGGTTGGTCGGCATGGGTATGGGGCGGTTGGTTGGCAGGGCTGTTGCTGCCGTTGTGGTCGTTGCGTTTTTTGCCTGCCATGCCCGGCGCCCATCTCCGTCAAGACGGGCGTATCCAGGTGCCGGGCAGCCGGTGGCCGGGGGTATGGATGCTGGCCATTTTTGTGATGCGTTATGTTTTGGGTGTGGCAGCGGCACGTCATTGGCCAGGTATGGAAAATGTGGCGCTGGTTTTACCGGTGGCGTTTGCCCTGGGAATGTTGGGTGGTTTTTTCGTGCTGCGCAGCGTACGGATTTTGCGCGCGGCGTCGGCATGAAAATCATGAAAATAGAGAGGAGCGCTTAATGAACGAAACAGACCAAGCCGCCTTGTTGCGGCAGCTAAACGAATTGTCCCGCGGAAGCATGCTCGAGTGGATGGGCATCGAATTTATTGATGTGGGCGAAGATTTTCTGCTGGCCAAAATGCCGGTGCGCCCGCAGGTGCACCAACCCTACGGTTTGTTGCACGGCGGTGCCAGCGTGGCCTTGGGTGAGAGCGTGGGTTCCACGCTGTCGAATCATGTTTTGACCGACAGCGGCCTGATGGCGGTGGGCACGGACATCACCGCCCACCATCTGCGCCCGGTGTTTGCCGGCACCGTGTACTGCCGTGCGGTATTGCGGCGTAAAGGTACGAGTGTGCATTACACCGAGATGGAAGTGACCGACGAGAAAGGGCGGCTGGTGTGTGCCATGAGCATGAGCAATATGGTGGTGGCGCGCAAACCGGCTACCTGAAGCCGCCTGCGGCGGTGGCGTTTTGGTGTCAGGCGCAAGCGGAAAACCGAATCCGCGCTTGCATTTAAAACCTGAAAACATTAAAATTCCGCGTTTGCAAATTTGACCTTATTCTTTAGGAGTTTTCTTATGGCCAATAGCGCACAAGCCCGTAAACGCGCCCGTCAGGCGCAAAAAAACCGCGCCCACAATGCCAGCCTGCGTACCGCCTTTCGCACTGCGGTGAAAAAAGTATTGAAAGTGGTGGAAACCGGCGATAAAGCCGCCGCCCAGGCCGAGCTGCAGGCTGCCACCAAAGTAATGGACCGCATCGCCGACAAAGGCGTGTTCCACAAAAACAAAGCCGCCCGCCACAAAAGCCGCCTGTCTGCCAAAGTTAAAGCCATGGCCTAAGCCCTGTGCCCCGACGCGAAAAACCGAATCTGTGCCAGATTCGGTTTTTGTTTGTCCGCATGCTTTGCGTATGCCGTTTGACCGGGCTACAGCAAGGTCAGTTTGCCCAAGCGCGCTTGCGCCCGTTGATAAGCGGGGTCGTTTTCGATGCGGGCGACATAGGCGGCGATATTCGGCAGCGCCAGCGGGCTGCGCGACAAGGCGGCCTGCAGGGGGAAGCTCATCATGATGTCGGCGCCGCTGAGCGCCTCTCCGAGCAGCCAGGTGCGGCCGGCCAACTGCTGCTCGACAAACTCGAGATGCAGCTTCAGTTGCGGTTGCAAAAACGCCTGGCGCACGCCGCCGGTGATTTTGCGGGCGACGGGTTTGGCGAAGAACGGCATTTTGCGCTCGTCGATTTTGCGGAAGACCAGTGACATCACCAATAAAGGCATCAGCGAGCCTTCCGCATAGTGCAGCCAAAACAGATAGTCGGGGTAGGCGGGGCTGTCTGCAGACGGCTTTAGCGGGCGGCCTTGCCCGTAGCGTGCCAGCAGGTATTCGACAATTGCGCCGCTTTCGGCCAGAACCCGGCCGTTGTCCTTGATCAGGGGCGATTTGCCCAGCGGGTGGAGGGTTCGCAGCTGCTCGGGTGCGAGCGAAGTGGCGGCATCCCGCTCGATGACTTCGGCCTGGTAGGGCAGATTGAGCAGTTCGAGCAGCCAGGCGATCCGGTAGGCGCGGGATTGTTTGAGGGCGTACAGGGTGATCATGTGGTTCTCCGGGTGGAAACAGCGGGGCGGGTGCACGGGCTGAGACCTTTGCAAAACCCCCATCTGCGGCGCATAACGCAGAAATGTGCCCGCAGGGGGCGAAGGTTTCGGTTTTGCTGGTCTGTTAGTCGGCATGGGCATATTGCGATGTGCAAAGAGAGCCGGTTGCTTGGCACACAGGCTACCTGAAAAGTTTCAGGTAGCCTGTGTGTTTTTCGGCGGGGCCGGCGGTATGCCCTATGCTTTGAGGGCTTCTTGCAGTTCGCCGGCTTCGAACATTTCCATCATGATGTCGGAGCCGCCGAGAAATTCGCCGTTCACATACAGCTGCGGGATGGTGGGCCAGTCGGCGTATTCTTTGATGCCTTGGCGCACGGCGTCGTTTTCCAGCACGTTGACGGTCACGAAGTCGGTGCAGCCGGCGGCCTGCAGGATTTGCACGGCGCGGGCGGAGAAGCCGCATTGCGGGAATTGCTTGCTGCCTTTCATAAACAGCACCACGCGGTTTTCGGTAACGACTTTTTTGATTTCTTCTTGGATATTGCTCATGGTTGTCCTCAGGGTGTGGGAGGGTTTCAGGTAGCCTGACGCAGCAAAACGGCGGCAAAAAAGCCGTCGGTTTGGTGTTCGGCGGGATTGGGGCGCAAATATACACCTGTCTGCGGCATTTGCGTATCCCCCTTCGGCAGTAGGGCGGGCCGGCGTTGCCAGCCGGGCTGCTCGGCGAGGAAGCGTTCGATTTGGGCTTCGTTTTCGGCGGCCAGCACGCTGCAGGTGGCGTAAATCAGGGTGCCGCCGGGGCGCACCAGGCGGGCGGCGGCGGCCAGAATGCGGGCTTGGCGGGCGGCCATTTCGGCCACGCTCTCGGGCGACTGGCGGTATTTGAGGTCGGGATTGCGGCGCAGGGTGCCCAGGCCGGAGCAGGGGGCGTCCACCAAGACGCGGTCGGCTTTGCCGCAGAGGCGCGCGAGGCGGGGATCTTGTTCGTGCTCGATGCGCTGTAAATGGACTTGGCTGAGGCCGGCGCGCTGCAGGCGCGGCTTGAGCTTGGCCAGCCGTTTTTCGGCCACGTCGAAGGCATACAGGCGGCCGCTGTTTTTCATCATGGCGCCCATGGCCAGCGTTTTGCCGCCGGCGCCGGCGCAGAAATCGACCACCATTTCGTTGCGTTTGGCGCCGCTGAGAAGGGCGAGCAGCTGGCTGCCTTCGTCTTGGATTTCGATGCGGCCGTCGAGAAAGAGGGGGTGGCGGCCGAAATCGGTTTTGTCGTGCAGGCGGATGCCCCAAGGCGAATAGGGGGTGGCTTCGGCGGCCAGGCCTGCGCCGCGCAGTTGGGCGAGTACGGCATCGCGTTTGGCTTTGAGGGTGTTGACGCGCAGGTCGAGCGGGGCGGCTTGGGCGGTGCTGTGGCCGAAAGCGAGAATTGCGTCGTTGTGCCAGCCGTCGCGGTGTAAGGTGTCGATCAGCCAGGCGGGCAGCTCGGCGGCGGTATTCAGGCTTTGCGCCGCTTGGGCGGCGGTGTCGGCCAAACGGGGCGGCAGGTGGGCGGCGTGATGCTCTGCGGCCCAAGCGGCGAGCTGTTCGGGGGTAGCCAAGGCGCCGAAGTAGGCGGCGGCCAAGGCGGTGTGTTCGGGATGGCGGTCGGCCTGCGGCAGGGCGGTGAGGATTTTCTGCCGGTGGCGGATGGCGGCGAATACGGTGTCGGCCACGGTTTGGCGCTCTTGGCGGCCGATTTGTTTGTGCGTGCGGAAATAGGCGGCCAGCACGGCGTCGGCCGGCTGGCGGAAGGCGAGCACTTGGGGCAAAACGTCGGCGGCTTGGCGGAGGGTGCGGGGGAGGAGCATGGGTTTCAGGTAGCCTGAGGGTGGATGGGGCGGACGGCAGAAAGGTCTCGGGGCGGCAGAGGTGCGCGCCCCGATGTGCCCGCAGGCGGTTTATTTGGGCTGGATGGTCACGCCGTCGATTTTGGCGCTGCGCAGTTTCAGTTCGTAGGTGGTACCGTCGTCGGTGTATTTGATGCGTGCGGGGATGTTGGCAAAATCGGGGGCGAAGGAATATTCGATGGTGTCGTCGCCGCGCTTCACGCGGAAGCGGTTGACCGGAATGCTGCCGCCGTTGATGTTGTAGCGGGTGGGGGAGAGGCGGGTCATGCCCTGCACGCTGTAGAGGCGCTTGCCGTTGGTAATGTGCAGATTGGCGGGGAGCCGGCCGTTGTTGAGGGCGAGCTGCCAGGCCAGGGTGAAGAGGTCGAAGGTGGGGCCGTTCATGGGCTGGGTTTCGGTGGCGCCGGCTTTGCCGTAGCTGACGGTTTTGGCGCCGTAATTGAAGGTGGCGCCGGCATAGGGGCGGCCGCGGCGGATGTCGCTGTAGCTGGCGGGGCTGAGGCGGTTGCCGGAAATGCGGCCTTGGGAGGTGAAGCGCATTTTGTACATGGGGGCGTTGATGTCGGCCACCACGCGGTATTGGCTGCCGTTGCGCTCGAAGGTCATCACGGCGGGCACGCCGTAGGGGCCGACGTATTGCAGTTCGGCTTTTTGCGGGAAGGCGGTGTCGGCTTGGGCGGGGACGGCAAAGGCGCAGGCCAGGGCGAACACGGGCAGGCTGCGGCGGAGGGCGGGGGTCATGGGCTCTCTTTCGGGAAAACGGAATCAAACGGGCGCCAATGTAGCATGGCGGCGGGTTAAGTCGTTTTAAAGTTCTGTTAGGGCGTGTCGTCTTTGGCGTGCGGCGGTGTTTGGGGTCAAAAATCCCCGCCTGTGGTGTGGCTGTGGTTTCAGGTAGCCTGATGGCTGATATGGGGTAGCAAAATCGGGCTACCTGAAAGGCGGTTTAGGGGCTGTTGACAGCGCAGCGGTGTGGTTGGTGTAGCGGTTTTTTGAGTGGAAATCTTTGCATACAAGACTAAAAGCGCAGCAAGATTGAACATCTTGCGAGCATTTTGGCCGCAGTAGGCGGGGATTTACGCCAAAAATACCGCCATCATACCAATTGTCAACAGACCCTATGCCAGCAGAAAGCTGTCGGCGGCGGCGTTGTGGCGGCTGTTGCGCACGCGTTTGCCTTCGATGTGCAGGTGCCCGGCCACAAAGTCGGCCACGGCTTGCGGCAGCAGGCGGTGTTCGACGGCCAGCACGCGTGCGGCGAGTTCGTCGGCGTTGTCGCCGTCCAATACCGGCACCGCACCTTGGGCGATGACGGGGCCGTTGTCGAGCTCGGCGGTCACGAAATGCACGGTGCAGCCGGCCAGGCGGCAGCCTTCGTCTAAGGCGCGCTGGTGGGTGTGCAGGCCGGGAAAGGCGGGCAGCAGGGAGGGGTGGATATTGATCAGGCGGCCGGCGTAATGGGCGCAGAATTCGGAGGTGAGTACGCGCATAAAGCCGGCCAGCACCACCAAATCGGGCGCGTAGCCGTTGATGAGGCGCATCATGGCTTGGTCGAAGGCGGCGCGGTCGGGGTAGTGGCGGTGGTCGAGGGCGGCGGTGGGAATGCCTTGTTCGGCCGCCCAAGCCAAGCCGGCGGCATCGGGGCGGTTGGACAAAACGGCGGCGATGCGCGCACCGGGAATGGCGGCCTGCACCAAGGCCTGCATATTGGAGCCGCGGCCGGAAATCAGGATGACGATGTTTTTCATGGTCGGACGGAAGGAAGGAGGTTTCAGGTAGCCTGAGGCGGCATCAGCCCAGGCGCATCATTTCGATTTGTTCGAGGCTGCGCCCCAAAAAGCGCTCGCCTATGGTTTGGAAGCGCAGCGGAATGTCGCTCACGTAAAAGCGGTAGTCGGCGGGGGCGGTATCGGGATTGAGCAGGCCGGCGGCGGTCAGGGCGCGGGCGGCGGCTTCGGCGGTGGTGGTGGCGGAATCCACCAGTTGCAGATGCGGGGCTTCCTGTTTGACCAGGGGCTTGAGCAGGGGGTAGTGGGTGCAGCCCAGCACCAGGGTGTCGATGTCTTCGGCCAGCAAGGGCTTGAGGTATTCGCGCACGGTGAGGCGGGTGACTTCGTGATCCAGCCAGCCTTCCTCCACCAGCGGCACCAAGAGCGGGCAGGCCTGCGACTGCACGCGCGCCTGTGGCTGGTGGGCGTGGATGGCGCGGGCGTAGGCGTTGCTGTTGACGGTGGTGCTGGTGGCGATGATGCCGATGTGGTGCCGGCGCGAGGTGGCCAGTGCGGCTTCGGCACCGGCGGCAATCACGTCGAGCACGGGCATATTGCCCGCCATTTGCCGCACGCGCTGCCCGGCCACGGCGGCAATGGTGTTGCAGGCGATCACCAGCGCTTTCACTTCGTTCTGCATCAGAAATTCGACAATCTGGGCGGTGAAGGTTTCGATGGTGCTGCGCGATTTCACGCCGTAGGGCACGCGGGCGGTGTCGCCGAAATAGACGATGTTTTCGTTGGGCAGACGCTCCATCAGCGCGCGCACCACGGTGAGGCCGCCGACACCGGAATCGAACACGCCGATGGGGCGTTGGGCCAAAGCAGATGGGGACATGGCGGTAAGGGAAAAATAACAGGCGGCGGATTGTACCACTTTGCGGGTATGGCCGGCGGGCGCAATCAGGCTACCTGAAACCCTTTTTCAGGTAGCCTGATTGCGCCCGGAAGGAAAGCCCCTCAATGGGCGTCTTTTTTGCCGAACACTTTGATCAGCGGTAGCACCACGGCGCAGACCGCGGCGCCGACGGCGATGCCGGTGAGCAGGGCGGCGAACTGCCCCGTCAGGCCGCTGTCCCATTGCCGGGCGTGCAGCCAGTGGTGCAGTTGCGGCCAGTAGTGGGTGAAGATGCCGCCGCCCACCAGAAACATGGCCAGGGTGCCGATGATGCTGAGCGAGCGCATAAACCACGGCATAAAGAGGATGATGGCTTTGCCCGCCGGTGCGGTGGCCGGGGTGTTCATCAGGTGCAGGCCGAAATCGTCGGCCTTCACAATCAGCGCCACCACGCCGTACACCAAAAAAGTGATGCCGATGCCCACGGCGGAGAGCACCAGGACTTTGGTGGTGAGCGAAGCGGCCGCCACCACGCCCAGGGCGATGATGATGATTTCGGCGGAGAGAATGAAATCGGTGCGGATGGCGCCCTTGATTTTGGCGTTTTCGTCAATCAATTCGTCGGGTGTGCTGCCTTCGTGCGCTTCGTGGCGGTGCAGCAGCTTGTGCAGCAGTTTTTCCACGCCTTCGAAGCAGAGATAGGCACCGCCGATCATCAGCAGCGGCACAATCAGGGCGGGTGCGAACACCGAGAGCAAAAGGGCGGCGGGAATCAGAATCAGTTTGTTGGCAAACGAGCCTTTGGCCACCGCCCACACAATCGGCAATTCGCGTTCGGCGCTCACGCCGGTGACTTGGTTGGCATTGAGCGCCAAATCGTCGCCCACCACGCCGGCGGTTTTCTTGGCGGCCATTTTGGTCATCAGCGCCACGTCGTCGAGAACGGAGGCGATGTCGTCGAGCAGGGTGAACAGGGAGGCAAAAGCCATGTGCGGATCCTTGTGAAGATTGTGTGTGCAAGCGTGCGGAAGGGAGCGGATTTTAAATGATAAACGGGATCAGGCGGTATTTTACTTCGGCCTGATAGCGGCGGTAGCGGGGGTGGGCCGACAGCAGGCGCTCTTCGTAATGGATGCGGCACAGCTTGAGGACGTAATAGGCGGCGAAAGCGGCCAGATTGAAAGCGGAGAAATGGCCGAGCAGAAAAGCGGCGTGGGTCAGGAAGTAGCCCAGATAAATCGGATGGCGCACCAGCCGGTAGGGGCCGCCGACCACGATGCCGCGGCAGGCGGGCAGGATGCCGAAGCAGCGGCCCAGCCACAGTTTGGCATACATCTGCCACATAATGCCCGCGCCCATGAGGGCGGCCGATACGGCAGGCGGCGCCAGCGCGGTGCCCGGCTCCAGATGCACCCAAACAAAGTAAAACGAGAGGGCGGCAATCACCGCCAGCGAGGCGGGGGCAAAACTGCGCGTGGTGGTGGGTTTGGCCAGCAGCACCAGGCTTAGGGTGAGGATTTCGCCGGCCAACAGCAACAGCAGCACCGTTTCGCCGGTGCGCAGATAGGTCTGCCACACTTGGGCGGCAAACCAGACGATGCCGGTGAGGGCAGACAGTTTCATCACGCCTTCCAACAGCAGCGGGTGCGACGACATCAGGCGGAGCAGGGCGGTAATGGTGCGGCCTTTCTCTGTTATGGGCGGAACGGTTTTCAGGTAGCCTGCGGTTGTTCGGACAGCCTGTCGGGCGGCATATCGTTTGCGCCGGCAGTGGTGTCGATGGGGTGGGGCGGCACCCGTTCCATCTGCCAGTGGGCCGCCGCCCAAGCGAGCAGGTCTTGCGGTTTGTCCACTGCGGGCGCGGGCGGCAGGCGCAGATAGGCGGATACTTGGCGCAGCAGAGCTTCTGCCTGCCGCAGATCCAAAGCGGGAGCCAGGGTTTGTTTCGACCATTTTTGGCCGTGCCCGTTGGTGAGCAGCGGCAGGTGGGCGTAGCCGGGTTGGGGGTAGCCCAGACATTGTTGCAGATAAATCTGGCGCGGGGTGGAAACCAGCAGGTCTTGGCCGCGCACGATGTGGGTGACGCCCTGTTCGGCATCGTCGGCCACCACGGCCAGCTGGTAGGCCCAGAAACCGTCGGCGCGCAGGAGCACGAAATCGCCGATGTCGCGCGCTAAGTTTTGCCGGTAGCCGCCGACGATGCGGTCGGTAAAACCGATGTCGTCTTCGGGCACGCGCAGCCGCCAGGCCGGCGGTTTGCCGGGTGCCGCCGCATCGGGCGGCCGGTGGGCGCAACGGCCGCTGTACACCCGGCCGTCTGCGCCGGCGCGGGCGTACTGCTGCCATTGTTTGCGGCTGCAATAGCAGGGGTAGACCAGTCCTTTTTGCCGCAGTTCGTTTAACACCTCGCGGTAGCGGGCGTGTCGGCGGCTTTGGTAGGCCACTTCGCCGTCCCATTCGAAACCGAAGGCTTCCAAGGTGTGCAGGATGCGGTCGGCGGCGCCGGCCATCTCGCGCGGCGGATCAAGGTCTTCCATGCGCACCAGCCACCGTCCGCCGTGGGCGCGGGCATCGGCATAAGAGGCCAGCGCGGTGAGCAGCGAGCCGATGTGCAAGAGGCCGGTGGGGCTGGGGGCGAAACGTCCGATATAGCTCATGGGCTACCTGAAAACCGGTTGGGAGGAGGGCGGAATGTGCTTGCGGATAAGACGAACGGCCGGATGGGTTAATGGCTGCGGCGGCAAAGGCGGGTTGTTGGATGCGGTTGCCGCCGGTTCGCAGGCTGCCTGAAAAGCTTTCAGGCAGCCTGCGGGGCGTGGTCGAGCGCCCTGCGCAAGGCCTGCAACACCGGCCAGGCTTGGGCTTTCAGCAAGGGCTGGCGCAATAGGGCGGCGGGATGGGGCAGGATGAAGCAGGGGGTGGAGCCGATGATTTGTTTTACCAGCCACTGCTGCACTTCGTCGCGGAAACCGTCGCCCAGCAGCAGCACGGCTTTCGGCTGCGCCCACGCCCATTCCTGCTCCAGAAAGGCGGCGCAAGCCACTTGCTCTTCGGGCGAGGGCTTGGGCGAAATGCGCGGGGTGCAGCGCAGCCAGGCGGTGCGGAATATCGGTGCCGCATCCAGCCCAATCGCGGCCAGCATATTGTCGAGCAGGCGGCCGTGGCTGCCGCTGAACAGTTGGCGGGCATCGTCGTCGTGCAGGGTGGGGTTGAGGCAGAGTACCAACACTTCCGCCGGCAAGGCACCGTGCCCGGCCAGCGCCTGTTTGCGTTCGCCGTGCAGCTTGCAGGCGGTGCAGTCGGCCGCCTGTTGGCGCAGCTGCGGCAAGTCGGTGAAGGTGGCGGGCGTGCGGGCGGCCCACAGACACCGGGCCGCTTGCAAGGCGGTTTCGGCCGGCGGTTCGGGCACGGCTCCGGTATGGCCGTCGGTTCGCTGGTCGAGGTCGTCCAGCAGGGCGGCGCCTTGCGGGCTGGCGCGGCGGCGGGGGGCGGTGTCTGTTGGAGCGTTGGGCGCGAGCCGGTTTGCCGGCCGTTGTGGCGGAGCGGGCGGCGTATCGGGTGCGGCAACAGACGGTGGTTCGGTAGGTGTCGAAGCTGCGGGGGCGGATGCCGCCGGCGGAAATGCGGTGGGAAGGGTGGCTGCGGGGGCGGGCGGTTTTGTTGCCTGAGTAGGCGCGGCTGCCGTCGGTGCTGCCGCTCCGGCCGGCCGCACATGCGCGCCGCGCTTGAGCCACATCGGGCCCAAACCGAGGGCTTGGTGCAGGTGCAGATAGCGGCTGCTCAGCATGGTTTCTCCATCAGAATGGCCTCTTCGCGGCTGCCGTCGGGCAGCGGGTAGTAGTTCGGGCGGCGGCCGCATGCGCGGAAACCGTGGCGGCGGTAAAGCGCCTGCGCAGCCGGATTGCTGCGGCGCACTTCGAGCACGATGCGGTGCACGCCTTGGGCGGCCGCTTGATCGAACAGGTGTTGCAGCAGTAGCGAGGCCACGCCGCGGCGGCGCATGGCGGGGGCGGTGTCGATCAGATGCAGTTCGGCTTCGTCCGCGATTTTCTGCCACACCATCAGCCCGGCCAGTTCGCGGCCGTGTTCGGCCAGCAGCACGGTTTCGTGGGCGTGTGCCAAGCAGGCGGCAAACTGGCGTGCCGACCAGGGCGAGGGGTTGCAGAGGGCATCCAGTTCGGCCAGGGCGGGGCAGTCGTCGGGGCGGGCGGCGCGGACAATCATGTGGCCGCCCGCCGCTCGGCCTGTTCTTTGGCGGTGAGCGCCACTTTGTCGCGCACATACAGCAGTTCGGCTTCGGCGGCGGCCACCGCCGGATAGCGGCCGCTTAGGGCGAGCCGGAGGAAGTCGGCGGCGGTGGGCATATCTTTGCGGCCGGGGAAGGGCGGCGGCTCGGGCAGGGCGAAGGCGTTGCCGATGCCGCACACTTCGCGCCCGCTCAGGCTTTCAGGTAGCCGGATGCCGTGGACGGGGCCGACTTGGTAGGGGCTGTGGCGCCGCCCGTTTTCGGTGTCGTACCAGGCATAAAACACTTCGCCCATCCGCGCGTCGGTGGCGGCCAGTACGGCGGGGCGGCCGGGGCAGAGCGCGGCGGCGGCGTCCAGCGAGGGGATGCCGATGAGGGGCAGGCCGAAGGGGGCGGCCAAGCCCTGCACCACGCCGGCGCCGATGCGCAGGCCGGTAAATGCGCCCGGCCCTTGGGCGTAAACCAGTGTGCCCAAATCGGCGGCACCGATGCCGGCTTGGGCCAGCAGGCCAGCGATGCGCGGCAGAATCTCCTCGGATTGGCGGTTGCCGGCTTCTATGTGTTCGGCATACAGCCGTCCGTCTGCCTGCAGGGCGAGCGACAGATGGGCGGTGCCGGTATCGACGGCCAGAATGGGACGGGAAAAATCAGGTTGTGGCATGGCGGGAAGGGGGAAGGGTTTCAGGTAGCCTGAGACCTTTGCAAAAAAACCATCTGCGGCGCATTTCTGCGTTGTGTGCTTATGCCCTAGGGGTACGGCTCGCTCGCTTGCCTGTCTATGTGATATGTCTTCGCTCGCTGCGCTGCCGCGCCTCGGACTGCATCCGCATCCGGGGGGTTACAAAGGCTCCAGCCTTTTGGGCGGTTTTAGTCTTGGCGGGTGCCGAAGATTTTGTCGCCGGCGTCGCCCAGGCCGGGGATGATGTAGCCGTCTTCATTGAGGTGGCTGTCGAGGGCGGCGGTGTAGATTTTCACGTCGGGGTGGGCGCCGTTCACCAGTTTCACGCCTTCGGGCGCGGCCACCAATACGAGGGCGGTGATGTGGCGGCAGCCTTTTTTCTTCAGAAGATCAATGGTGGCGACCATAGAGCCGCCGGTGGCGAGCATGGGGTCGAGAATCAGCGCGGGGCGCTCGTCCATTTTGCTGACCAGTTTTTCGAAATAGGACACCGGCTGCAGGGTTTCTTCGTCGCGCTGCAGGCCGACTACGCTGATTTTGGCGGTGGGAATCAGGTCGAGCACGCCGTCGAGCATGCCCAAGCCGGCGCGCAGAATCGGCACCACGGTAACGGTTTTGCCTTTAATCTGCCGGCCTTGGATGGTGCCGCACCAGCCTTCGATGTCGAGGTTTTCCAGCTCGAAGTCGCGGCTGGCTTCGTAGGCCATCAGGCGCGCCAGCTCTTTGGTGAGGGTGCGGAAGCGGTAGGTGCTGCATTCGGCTTCGCGCATCAGGGTGAGTTTGTGTTTGACCAAGGGGTGGTCGATCACGGTGATGTTCATGCGTGTCTCGCGGGGTAAGGGGGAAACGGGCCGTATTATAGCGGCAACGGCGGGGTTTCGGACGGTAAAAGGCTACCTGAAAGCAGGTTGGGTTTCAGGTAGCCTTTGGTCGGCAGGCGCTGCCGGTGTGTGCGGACGCTTGCCGCCAATAAAGGACAGGCGGCTTATGTGCGGCTCCAGTTGCGGGCGGCGTCCATATCGGCCCGGATGTGCCGCTGTAAGGTTTCCAGATTGTCGAATTTCTGCTCGTCGCGCAGTTTGTGCAGAAAGTCCACCCGCAGGCGGCTGCCGTAAATCCGGCCGTCGAAGTCGAACAGGTGGACTTCCAGTTTTTGTTTGCCGCTGCCGGAAACGGTGGGGTTGAGGCCGAAGCTGGCCACGCCGCGGCGGCGGCCGAAGGAACCGTGTGCCTCCACCACAAACACGCCGCTGAGCGGATAGTGGTGCGGCGGCAGGTGGATGTTGGCGGTGGGGCAGCCGAGGGTGCGGCCGAGCTTGGCGCCGTGCATCACGCGGCCGCTGAGGGAATAGGGATGGCCGAGCAGGACGGCGGCATCGGCCAAACGTCCCTGATGCAGCGCCTGGCGCACGGCGGTGCTGCTGGCGCGGATGTTTTCCACCATCACTGAGGGGGTGCGTTCGCTTACCATTTCCGGGCAGTTTTGCAGCAGGGCGAAATCGCCGCGGCGGCCGGTGCCGAAGCGGAAGTCGTCGCCGATGAGCAGGTAGCGGGTGTCGAGGCGGCGGCGCAGCAGTTGGCCGATGAAGTCCTCCGCGCTCAGCGCGGCCAGCGCCTGATTGAAGCGCAGCACCCAAACCGCATCCACGCAGCCGGTGTTGCGCAGCAGGCGCAGTTTGTCGCGCAGCGGACTGAGGCGGAAGGGCGGCGCAGCGTGGTTTTTGCGGCTGAAAAATTCCTGCGGCTGCGGCTCGAACACCACGGCCACGGCGGGCAGGCCGCGGACTTGCGCTTCGTTTTTGAGGCGTTGGAAAATGTGGCGGTGGCCGAGGTGGACGCCGTCGAAATTGCCGATGGTGACGGCGCTGCCGTGCGGGTGCGGCCAGCGGATGTGGTTGCCGAAGCGGATAATCATGGCAAAGTGGCGGGCAAAAAAGGGCGTATTGTAAACGCAGCATCGGCGTGAAACCAGCTTTAGATGGCCGGCCGGTGTATTTTGCTGCGCCCGCACAATCATTTAGCGATCAGTAGGCTGTCGTGAAATTTATCCCGTTATGCGGAATTGGCCGTTGCAGCCCGCCGGTTTTCTTGTACAATAGCCGCCGATTTTTACAAAACTAAACGTATGCGGGGCTGCCGGCCGGTGCCGCACAACACGATAAAACAGACATAAACAAAGGAAACACCCGTCATGATTGCAGAATTCTTCCAGCAGAATTTCCCTATCATCTATGAATACCGCGAGATGTTTTTCAAGGGGGCGCTCACCGCCTTGGGGCTGACCGTGGTGGCGGTGGTGTTCGGCACCATTTTGGGGCTGATCAATGCCCTGATCCGGGTGATTAAAGTGGAGCAGGGCAATTTCTTTACCCGTACGGTGGTGTGGGTGCTCAAGCAGCTTTCTTGGCTGTATCTCACTCTGTTTCGCGGCACGCCGCTGTTTATCCAGATTTTTATCTGGTACCACATTTGGTCGCCCTTTGTGGTGCACCCGCAGCACGGCCTGCTGATCAGCGGCGATACCGCGGCTTATCTGCGTCAGAACTACGCCGCGCTGATTGCCGGCGGTTTGGCTTTGTCGGTGAATGCCGGTGCCTACATCACCGAAATTTTCCGCGCCGGCATCCAGTCGATCGACCGCGGCCAGATGGAGGCGGCCCGCTCGCTGGGCATGAGCTATGTGCAGGCCATGCGCTACATCATCTTGCCGCAGGCGGTGCGCCGCATGCTGCCGCCCTTCGGCAACGAATTCATTACTTTGCTGAAAGACAGCTCGTTGGTGTCGGCCATTGCCGTGGCGGAGCTGGCTTATGTGGCGAAAAGCGCCTCCGGCCGCTACTCGGTGTATGAAGAGCCGTATTACTTCATCGCGCTGGTGTATCTGGTGATGATCATGGGCCTCACCGCGCTGCTGTCTTGGCTGGAGAAGAAATACAGCGTCAGCAACGAGCGTTGATCTTGGCGGAGCAAACGGACACAGGCTACCTGAAGGCTTTCAGGTAGCCTGTGTTTTGCCCGCTCCGGGCGGCGGGCGGTTTCGGTTACAATCCGGTTTTATTTTGCCTGCTCCTTCCCTTGCCATGCTCAGCTACCGCCACGCTTTTCATGCCGGCAACCATGCCGATGTGCTCAAACACCTGACGCTGTTTTTGGTGTTGCGCTATTTCAACCAAAAAGACAAACCCTATTGGTATCTCGACACCCACAGCGGCGCGGGTCTGTATGATTTGTCGGCGCCGCAGGCGCAGAAGGCGGGCGAATACCGCGCGGGCATCGGCCGTTTGCGGGATGCCGCCGCACTGCCCGAGCCCTTGGCGGCGTTTCTGGCGTACGTGCAGGCGGTGTTGCCGCAGCCGGATGCTTATTGCGGCTCGCCCTGGCTGGCCAAACACCTGCTGCGCGAAAGCGACCGCCTGCGCCTGTTCGAGCTGCATCCGGTCGATGCCGCTCTGCTGAAGCGGAATCTGGCGGGCGACCGCCGCATCGTGGTGCGGCAGGCCGACGGCTATGCCGGTCTGAGCGCCCTGCTGCCGCCGCCCACGCGCCGCGCGGTGGTGCTGGTGGATCCGCCGTATGAGCAGAAACAGGATTACGCACGGGTGGTGCAGGCCTTGCAGGCGGCGCGCAAGCGGTTTGCCAACGGCTGTTATCTGTTGTGGTATCCCTGTTTGTCGCGCGAAGAAAGCCTGAATCTGCCGGCCGCGCTGCAAAAAAGCGGCGCGGAAAGCTGGTTGCGGGCGGAGCTGCATGTGCATGCGCCGCGTGCCGACGGTTTCGGCATGCACGGCAGCGGCATGTGGGTGCTCAATCCGCCCTATGTGCTACACGACCAGTTGCAGGCGGCGCTGCCGGTGTTGGCCGAACGTTTGGCGCAAGACGGCGGCGCACGCTATCTGCTGGAACGGCAGGCGGTGTGAAAGCCCAAGTTTTCAGGTAGCCTGCTGCAGGCGGGCGGAGCATGGGAGGGGGTATGATTTGGCGTTTGCTCAAGCGGATATTGTTCGGCTTGTTGTTGCTGCCCCTGCTGTATGCGGCGGCGGCCGGGGTGTCGGCCTATATTACGGTGTCGGCGGCGGTGCCTGCGCCGGAGGCGGGTGAAGGGGAAACGGTGTATCTGCTCAGCAACGGCGTGCACGTCAATATCGCCGTGCCGGTGCACAACCGCCATTTCGATTGGGCAGGCTACCTGAAACAGCCGGCCTGGCGCGAACAGCCTTATGTGTATATCGGTTGGGGCAGCCGCACGTTTTATACCCAAGTGCCGCAGTGGTCGGATTTGACGCCGCAAACCGCGTTGAAGGCTCTGGCTTTCGACGACAGTGCTCTGCAGGTATGGGCCGGTGCCGCGCCGCCGCCTTCCGCCGCCAGCCGGGCCATCCGCCTCAGTGCCGCGCAATACCGTTTGCTGGCGGCCGATTTGGCGGCGCAGTTCGACGGCACGCGCCCGCTGAGGGATTATCCCGATTTTTATCCGGCGCACGGGCGCTACCAGCCGTGGCTGACCTGTAACGAATGGATGCGCCAGCGTCTGTACCGCATCGGTGTGCCCGTGCCTTTGTGGTCGCCTTTCGACCGCCCGCTGTTGTCGGGGCGTTAAGCGGAAGCCGGATATCGGGCCGGCTGAAGGCTGCCTGAAAAGGTTTCAGACAGCCTGCCGGTGCAAAGTCCCGTGTAAATGCCAATTTACATTTCAAGCATGGCATATCGGCCATGCCGCCTTTACAATAAGGGCTTTGTTTGCGGTCCGTTCGGGCTGCGCCGTTGTCTGTTGGAAAGTCCCTCATGAAAAACCGCGTCAAACACATCCATTTCGTCGGTATCGGCGGTTCCGGCATGTGCGGCCTGGCCGAAGTGCTGCACAATCTGAACTACACCGTTTCCGGTTCCGACCGGTCCGAAAGCGCCGTCACGCGCCACTTGGCCGGTTTGGGGATTCGGGTGTTTGCCGGCCATGCCGCCGAGCATATTGCCGGCGCCGACGTGGTGGTGACGTCGACTGCGGTGCAGCAGGACAACCCCGAAGTGGCGGCGGCGCTGGCGGCGAAAGTGCCGGTGATTCCGCGTGCGCTGATGCTGGCCGAATTGATGCGTTTCCGCGAAGGCATTGCGATTGCGGGCACCCACGGCAAAACCACCACCACCAGCCTGACCGCCTCCGTTCTGGCGGCAGGCGGGTTGGATCCCACTTTTGTGATCGGCGGCAAACTCACCGCCGCCGGCACCAATGCCCAGCTCGGCGGCGGCGAATACATCGTGGCCGAAGCCGACGAATCCGATGCCTCCTTTCTGTATCTGACGCCGGTGATGTCGGTGGTGACCAATATCGACACCGACCACATGGACACTTACGGCCACAGCGTAGACAAGCTGCACCAGGCCTTTGTGGAATTTATCCACCGCATGCCGTTTTACGGCAAGGCGTTTTTGTGCATCGACAGCGAGCACGTGCGTGCCATTCTGCCGCAGGTGAAAAAGCCGTTCGCCACCTACGGTTTGGAAGACAGCGCCGATATTTACGCCGCCGATGTGCGCAGCGAAGGCGCGCAGATGTGTTTCACCGTGCACGTAAAAGACGGCAGCGCGGCACCGTTTGCCGTGCGCCTCAATTTCCCCGGCCGCCACAATGTGCTCAACGCGCTGGCGGCCATCGGCGTGGCTTTGGAATGCGAAGTGCCGGTGGCGGCGATTCAGCGCGGTCTGGCGGATTTCGGCGGCGTGGGGCGGCGTTTCCAAAGCTATGGCAACATCGCCCTGCCCGGCGGCGGCTCGGCGCTGGTGATCGACGATTACGGCCACCATCCGGTGGAAATGGCCGCCACGCTGGCCGCCGCCCGCGGCGCCTATCCCGACAAACGCCTGGTGTTGGCCTTCCAGCCGCACCGCTACACCCGCACCCGCGATTTGTTCGACGATTTTGTCAATGTGCTCAATACCGCCGACAGCGTGGTGCTGACCGATGTGTATGCCGCCGGCGAAGCGCCGATTCCGCATGCCGACAGCCCGGCCTTGGCGCAAGTGCTGCGCCACCAGCGCGGCAAGCTGGAAACCGTGTATTGCGGCGGCGTGAACGAGCTGGCGCCCACCCTGCTGCAGATTTTGAAAGACGGCGACTTGCTGTTGAATATGGGTGCAGGCAGCATCAACAAGGTGCCGCAGGCTCTGATTGATTTGAGCGGCCGCCCGACATGAACGATTTCCTGAGCCGGCGGCAGGCGGCGAAAGCGCGGGCGGCATCGTTTTGGCAGGCATGGCAGCAGGCTGGCGTGCCGTGGCACGCGCTGTCTGCCGGCGAGCTGGCCGGGAAAGGCAACCGCCTGCTGCACCGCTATTTCCCCGACGTTTCGCTGCAGGTGGCGGCCGAAGACGGCGCGGGAAAAGCGTTTCAGGTAGCCTTGAGCAGCGCCAATAAAATTTTGCCGATGGCCGATGCCGTTTTATTGGCGGAAGCGGCGCCCCAACTGCCTTTCGAGTTGCAGGCGCTGTTGCGCCGCCGTCCGGCGGCCGGTTTGGCGCAGCGCCGTTCGGTGTTCGGCGGCGCAGACGTGCGCGGCAGCCGGCTTCAGGTAGCCTGTTCGGCAGGCGAAGGCGGTTTGCTGGCGTTGGCGGTGTGGGTGGAAAACGGTTTGCCGACCACGCACCGCGGCCAGCATGTGGCGGTGTGGCAGCTGTTGGCCGATGCCTTGGGGCAGTGGGATTTAAATGTGAAAGTGGAAGGCATCGAGTTGGTGGCCGAAGTGCCCGGCGGTGCGGTGCCGCTGCCGGCGCTGCCGGCCGCGTTTGATGCTTTGTGGCGCGACCGCTTGGGCCGCAACGGGGTGTATCCGTGGGGCAAACACGATTATTCGGTGTACGAAGGCCAGCGCGCGGGCGGTTTGCGGCCGCCTGTGCTGTTGCGCAACGAATCGGCCGCAGCCCTGCTTGGGCGGGCCGATATGGCGTGGTGCGTCAGCCTCGGCTGCGAGGTGTATGACGACATGAGTTTGGGCTGGGCATCGGAAATCGAATCGGCTTTCGCTGCCGCGCTCGGCCGCGAGGGACAAGGCATCGTGACCACGGCCTACACCGATTTGGTGGAAGGCGTTTACCAGGTATGCGGCATGGTGTCGGAGCCTGAAGCGGCGGTGGCGGCGGCAGAAGAGATTGCCGGCCGCTATCTGCGTTTAAACCCCCGGGTGGCGTGCGAGTTTGATCCGTCTTGGCGGCATTACCGTTTTTAGTTTGAGTGCCGCTTGAATAATTAAGAACAACCGTAACAATCGGCACCATATCAGGGCTATCTGAAAACAAGGACAGGCCGCTGTTTCGGCGGCCGCTGCGATAGGGAGAGAGTCAGATGGAGGCAGTAGGCGAATCGGTGCCCGGCCGGCGCAAGCATTGGCGGGCGGAACAGGGGGATGCGGGTCGTTTGGCGCAGCTGCAAGCGAATGCCCGGGCTTTTTGGGCGGATTGGCAGCAGGAGGCGCCGGCTTTGCGCGGCATGGATGCGGTCGGCTTTGTGTGTGCCGCCAATGCGGTTTTGCAGCGGCATTGCCGTTATGTGCTGCTTGAACTGGAAGGCGCGGCAGCCGGCGCGGACGATGCCTGTTTGGTGTTCAGCGCCAACGGCGAACTGGCGCATTTTCCGCAAGTGCAGGCGCTGTTGGAGGCCGCTCCGGCAAGCGGCGGCTGCGTGCGCGGCTTCCGCCGCCGTGCGGCGGGAGCGGGTAGGGAATTGAGTGTCCGCATGGCCGGTTTGGCCTTGGATGCCGCCGATATATGGGTGCGCTGCACCGCCCGCCGCGAGCGTGCGGCTTTACAGGTGGCGTTTGCCAAGCACATCGACACCCGTCTGCTGCCGCATGCGCGGAATATGGCCTTCATTCTGCTCGATCATGTGGTGGGCGAGTGGGATGCGGCGGTGAAAATCGGTACGGTGGATTTCTTGACCGACATTGCCGACGATGCGGTGCCGCTCTATAGACTGCCTGAACAGCTGGATGCCTTTTGGCGCGGTTTGGGCCGCAGCGGCCGCTATCCGCAGCCGGCATGGCAGGCCGCATATTATCGGGCGGAGGCGGACGAAGCGGCGGGGCAGGATGCTTTGGCTTTGAAGCGCAACGAAGCGGCGGCCGCCCTGCTCGGGCGGGCGGACATGACGTGGTGCGTGTCGCTGTCCTGCCGCTTGGACCTTGCCGGCGGTGCGGCCGCTGCCGGGATGCTGGAGCAGGCGTTTTATGCGGCGGCCGAGGAGCGGCAAAACGGCATCGGCACCTTGGTGTGCACCCATGCCGACCGCAGTATGCGCACGCTGTATGCGGTAACGGCGGAGCCGGCGGTGCTGTTGGCGAAAGCCAAGGTGCTGTGTGCCCGTTTTAAAACGGTGCAGGCGGTTTGCGCCTGCGAATACGATCCGACTTGGGCGCATTACCGCGTGCTGCCGTGAGGCGGAAGCAGATTGGTTGTGTGTGTTTCAGGTAGCCTGCCCTGCGGCGGGGCTACCTGAAAGACCAGATGGTTTGAACAAACGGGTGCGGCTGCATTGGGCGCCGCACCGGATGGGAAGTAAGGATGCAGAATTTCGGCAAAGTGGCGGTTTTGTACGGCGGTTTTTCCGCCGAGCGCGAGGTGTCGCTCAAAAGCGGCGCCGCAGTATTGGCGGCTCTGCGCAGCAAAGGCATCGATGCCCACGGTTTCGACCCCCGGGAGCAAGACATATGGCAGCTGAAGGCACAGGGTTTCCAGCTAGCCTTTAATGTGCTGCACGGCACTTACGGCGAAGACGGCACGGTACAGGCGGTGTTGGATGCCTTGGGCATTCCCTACACCGGCTGCGGCGTGGCGGCTTCCGCCTTGGGCATGGACAAATACCGCAGCAAGCTGGTGTGGCTGGCCTTGGGTTTGCCGGTGCCGGAGTTTGCCGTGCTGCGCGAAGGCAGCGACTTTGCCGCCATTGAGCGGCAACTGGGTCTGCCCCTGTTTGTGAAACCGTCCACCGAGGGCAGCAGCGTGGGCGTGGTGAAAGTGAAAGAGGCCGGCCGCCTGCCCGCCGTGCTGGATGAGGTAAAGCATCTGCACGGCGAGATTTTGGCCGAGCGCTGCATCGACGGCGGCGAATACACTTGTGCCGTATTGGGGCGGGAAGCGCTGCCGAGCATCCGCATCATTCCGGCGAACGAATTTTACGATTACGAAGCCAAATACCACCGCGACGACACGGTGTACCAATGTCCGAGCGATTTGGATGCCGAGCAGGAAGCGGAAATCCGCCGCGTGGCCAAGGCTGCGTTTGATGCGGTGGGCGGCCGCGGCTGGGGGCGGGTGGACTTTCTGAAAGACCGCAACGGCAAACTGTATGTGTTGGAAATCAATACCGTGCCGGGCATGACCGACCACAGCCTGGTGCCGAAAGCCGCGGCGCAGGCCGGCTGGAGTTTTGCCGATTTGTGCGTTGAAATTCTGCGTCATGCGACTGTGGGATAACGCCGGCGCGCTCAAGCGCATCAACAACGGCCTGTATGTGCTGGTGATTTTCAGCCTGCTGGCCGCAGCGGTGGTGTGGATGATGAATTCGCCGTATTTTCCGATCAAATCGGTTAAAATCGACGGCCGGCTGCAACGCTTGGATGCCGCCCAGCTCCAGCAGACCGCCCGGCAGCACATCCGCGGCAATATTTTTAAGGCCGACCTCAATGCGGCGCGCGAGGCATTCGAAGCCCTGCCTTGGGTGGCCGAGGTGGAAATCCGCCGCATGTGGCCGGATACCGTGCAGATTCAGGTAGCCGAGCGCGAACCGGTGGCGCGCTGGGAAGGCGGGGGCTTGGTAGACAGCGAAGGCAGAGCCTTCGATGCGCCTACCGACGAACATTTTCCGGTGTTTTCCGGCGCTGCCGGCGCGCGCAAAATCATGGTGGACGAATACAGCCGTTTCCGTGCCATTCTGGAGCCGACCGGCCTGAAAATCGACCGTTTGGATTACGGCCAGCGCGCGGCGCGCACCCTGACTTTGGACAACGGTTTTGTGCTGCGTTTGGGCCGTTTGGATGCAGACAGCCGTTTGCGCCGCTTTGTTCAGGCCTGGCACGAGGTGCTGCACAGCCGCGCCGATAGCGTGCGTTATGTGGATCTGCGTTATAAAGACGGCTTTGCCGTGCGCTACCGCAACGGGGCGGAAACCCCGGCGGCGGAAGAGCGGGCCGCTTCGGCAGAGGGGCACGGTGATGCCGAACCTTGAGGCGGCTGCGAAGCGGAGCGGCACGAAATAACGGATTAGTGTGGAAGTGGAATAGGAAAATTATGGCAAAAGAAAAACAGTTGGTAGGGGCGCTGGACATCGGTACTTCCAAGGTCATCGCCCTGATCGGCGAAGTGCAGGACGACAGCGAAATCCACATCATCGGCTTGGGGCAGGCGCCTTCGCACGGCCTGAAGGCGGGCATGGTGACCAATATCGACGCCACCGCCCAAGCGATTACCCAGGCGGTGGAAGAAGCGCAGCTGATGGCGGACAGCCAGATCGACAGCGTGATTACCGGCATTGCCGGCAACCACATCCGCAGCATGAATTCGCAAGGCGTGGTGAAAATCAAAGAAGGCGAAGTGATGCAGGCCGATATCGACCGCGCCATCGAAACCGCCAAAGCGGTCAACATTCCGCCCGACCACCAAATCCTGCACACCGTGGTGCAGGAGTACATCATCGACAACCAGCCCGGCGTAAAAGAACCGATCGGCATGAGCGGCGTGCGCCTGGATACGCGCATCCACATCGTGACCGGGGCGGTAACCGCGATGCAGAATATCCAGAAATGCGTCGAGCGCTGCGGCCTGCACATTGACAACATCATGCTGCAGCCCCTGGCCAGCGGCCAGGCCGTGCTGACCGAAGACGAAAAAGAATTGGGCGTGTGCGTGATCGACATCGGCGGCGGTACCACCGATATCGCGGTGTACACCAACGGCGCCATCCGCCACACCGCCGTGATTCCGGTGGCCGGCGATTTGATTACCAAAGACCTGGCGCAAGCCCTGCGCACGCCGTACAGCGCCGCCGAATACATCAAAATCCACCACGGCGTGGCCTTGGCCAGCGGCGAAGGCTTGGACGAAATGGTGGAAGTGCCCAGCGTGGGCGACCGCAGCCCGCGCCAGATTTCGCGCCGCGTGCTGGCCAGTGTGATCGGCCCGCGGGTAGAGGAAATTCTGGAACTGACGCTGAACGAATTGCGCCGCTCCGGTTTTCCCGAAGAAGTGCTCACTTCCGGCGTGGTGCTGACCGGCGGCGCGTCCCTGTTGTCGGGCGTGGTGGATTTGGCCGAGGATGTGTTCAACCTGCCCGCCCGCATCGGCGTGCCGCAGGAAATGGGCGGTTTGTCCGAGCGCATCCGCAATCCGCGTTACGCCACCGCCATCGGTCTGCTGCAGGCCGCGGTAGAGCAGCGGAACGTGCACGGCTACAGCCTGAGCCGTCCGGAAAGCGGTAATTCGATCTTCCGCCGACTGATTGATCTGGTGAAAAACAATTTTTGATTTTCCGTAAAATTTCCACACAAATACAGGCCGGAACTATATAATGCGGGCGTTTTTACGTTTTCAGGTAGCCTTCGGCAAGGTGCAAAAAGGAGTGTTTCATGCAATTGGTTTATGACGTTGTCGAATCGGCAACCAGCCCTGCAGTCATCAAAGTGATCGGAATCGGCGGCGGCGGCTGCAATGCCATCAACAATATGATTGACAACACCGTCCAAGGTGTCGAATTCATCAGCGCCAACACCGACGCGCAATCCCTGCAGGGCAATAAAGCCCCCAAACGCATCCAGCTCGGCACCAATCTGACCAAAGGTTTGGGTGCCGGCGCCAACCCCGAAGTGGGCCGCAACGCCGCTTTGGAAGAACGTGAAACCATCGCCGAAGCCATTCAGGGCGCCAATATGCTGTTCATCACCACCGGCATGGGCGGCGGCACCGGCACCGGCGCGGCGCCCGTGGTGGCCGAAATCGCCCGCGAAATGGGCATCCTCACCGTGGCGGTGGTGACCCGCCCCTTCGAGCACGAAGGCAAGCGCATCAACATTGCCAAAGAAGGCTTGGAAACCCTGAAAAACCAAGTGGACTCTTTGATTGTGATCCCCAACGACAAGCTGATGAGCGCCTTGGGCGAAGACGTGACCGTGCGCCAGGCCTTCCGCGCCGCCGACAATGTGCTGCGCAATGCGGTGGCCGGCATCACCGAAGTGGTGACCTGCCCCGGCATGATCAATTTGGACTTCGCCGACGTGAAAAACGTAATGGGCATCATGGGCATGGCGATGATGGGTTCCGGCCAGGCGCACGGCATCGACCGCGCCCGTTTGGCTACCGAGCAGGCCATTGCCAGCCCGCTGCTGGACAATGTGACGCTGGAAGGCGCACGCGGCGTTTTGGTGAACATCACCACCGCGCCGGAATGCCTGACCATGAAAGAATATAAAGAAATCATGTCGGTGGTGAGCGAGTACGCCCATCCCGATGCCGAACTGAAATACGGTACGGCGGAAGACGCTTCGATGGAAGAAGGCGAAATCCGCGTCACCATCATCGCCACCGGTTTGAAAGAGCAGGGCGAGCAGGCGCAGAACCCCAATCTGCGCATGGTGAAAGCCGCCCAAGCCACCGGCACCGACGGCGGCTTCCCCGAAATCGACAGCGTGATCCGTTCCGGCCGCCATGCCCGCACCTTGAATCTGGCTGCCGCCGATTTCGCCAACCAATCGGTATTGGACGACTTTGAAATTCCCGCAGTAATCCGCCGCCAGGCCGATTGATGTCGTGTTTGCCGCCGACCCGTAAAAAACCTGCTGTTAGGGCGGGTTTTTTTACGGGTCGGTTTTTACCGTCTGTTGCGCCCGTCGAAGGGAGTTTCTTCGGCTTTGTGGGTGCGGCAGGGCGTCAGGCAATACCCGTGCCCGGCGCCCAGGCTACCTGAAACAGTGTGCTTGCTTTACAATACGGCAGTTTCAGTCTGTGAGTCATCATTTTATGTCCGAATACCCGAGTGCTGCCGTTGGCGGTGACGATACGCTCCTACTGGGCCAGTATGCCGAGCGCGCTTATCTGGAGTATGCCATGAGCGTGGTCAAAGGGCGGGCGCTGCCGGATGTCGGCGACGGCCAGAAGCCGGTGCAGCGGCGGATCCTCTATGCCATGCGCGACATGGGATTGGTGCACGGCGCCAAACCGGTGAAGTCGGCGCGCGTGGTGGGGGAAATCTTGGGCAAATACCACCCGCACGGCGATGCCTCCGCCTACGATGCCATGGTGCGCATGGCTCAGGATTTCACCCTGCGTTACCCTCTGATCGACGGCATCGGCAACTTCGGCTCTCGTGATGGCGACGGGGCGGCGGCCATGCGCTATACCGAGGCGCGGCTCACGCCGATTGCCGAACTGCTGCTTGCCGAAATCAATATGGGCACGGTGGATTTCGTGCCCAATTACGACGGTGCTTTCGAGGAACCGGTGTCGCTGCCGGCCCGTCTGCCGATGGTGCTGCTCAACGGTGCCTCCGGCATTGCCGTCGGCCTGGCCACGGAAATTCCTTCCCACAACCTCAACGAAGTCGGCCGCGCGGCGATTGCCTTATTGGAACAGCCGCAGCTGGAAGTGGCCGATTTGATGCAGTATGTGCCGGCACCCGATTTTGCCGGTGGCGGCCACATCATCACGCCGGCCAAAGACTTGCGGCAGATTTACGAAACCGGCAAAGGCAGTGTGCGGGTGCGGGCGCGTTATGAAATCGAAAAGCTGGCGCGCGGGCAATGGCGCTTGATTGTCACCGAGTTGCCGCCGCATACCAGCGCGCAGAAAATCCTCACCGAAATCGAAGAGCAAACCAATCCCAAACCGAAAGCCGGTAAAAAAAACCTTACCCAAGAGCAGCAGAACACCAAGGCGCTGATGCTCTCGCTGCTGGACAGGGCGCGCGACGAATCGGACGGCGAACAACCCGTCCGCCTGGTATTCGAACCGAAGTCCGGCCGCGTCGACCCGCAAGTATTCGTCAACACCCTGATGGCACAAACCGGCTTGGAAGGCAATGTGCCGATGAATCTGGTGATGATGGGTTTGGACAACCGGCCGGCGCAGAAAAACCTGAAAACCATTTTGCAGGAATGGCTGGATTACCGCATCCGTACCGTCACGCGCCGCCTGCGGCACCGCCTGAACCAGGTGGAAAAGCGCATCCATATTTTGGAAGGCCGCATGACCGCCTTCCTGCACATCGACGACGTGATTCGGGTGATTCGCGAATCCGACGAGCCCAAGCCCGATTTGATGGCCGCTTTCGGCCTCACCGAAATCCAAGCCGAAGATATTCTCGACATCCGCCTGCGTCAGTTGGCCCGCTTGGAAGGCTTCAAACTGGAAAAAGAATTGAACGATTTGCGCGAAGAAGCAGGCTACCTGAACGGCGTATTGGCCGATGAAGGCGAAAAGCGCCGGCTCCTTGTTCGGGAAATGCAGGCCGACATGGTGCAATACGGCGATGCGCGGCGCACCTTGGTAGAGGCGGCCGAACGCGCCGTGCTCACCCAAACCACCGCCGACGAACCGGTTACGCTGATTTTGTCGAACAAAGGTTGGATACGCAGCCGCGCCGGCCACAACGTCGATTTGAGCCAAACCGCTTTCAAAGAAGGCGACGGGCTGAAACAGGTAATCGAAGGCCGTACCGTGTGGCCGGTTGTGGTGCTGGATTCGTACGGCCGCACCTACACGCTGGATGCGGCGGACATTCCCGGCGGTCGCGGCGACGGCGTACCCGTAGCCTCGCTCATCGAACTGCAAAACAGAGCCGAAGTCGTCGCCATGATGACCGGCCTGCCCGAACAGCACTATTTGTTGAGCAACAGTGGCGGCTACGGCTTTATCGCCAAACTCGGCGAGATGGCCGGCCGGATCAAAGCGGGTAAAGTTGTGATGACACTCAAAACCGGGGAGCGGACCCTGCCGCCGGTCGGCATTGACGCCGCCTCTCTCATCCATCCCGACAGCAAAGTGCTGCTGGCCAGCAGCGAACCGCGTCTGTTGGCGTTTGCCATCGGCGAACTGGAAGTCATGGCCAAAGGCAGGGGCTTGCAACTCATCAGCCTTTCAGACGGCGTCAAACTCGAACATATTGCGGTAACCTCGTCGCCCGAATTTGTGGTCGAAAGCGTCGGCAAGCGCGGCGCAAACCGCAAAGAACGCCTGCGGATTCAAGATATCAACAACAAACGGGGCAGAAAAGGCCGGCTGCTGGACATTTCAGGTAGCCTGACCGCGCTGGGGGAGGCGCCGTGAACCAGGTACAGGAAGATTGGGACCGCCAGCTGGATCGTTTGCCCGGTTTGATGAACATTGCCCGTGTCAGCCTGTTGCTGTCGCTGGTAACCTTTCATGTGTTGGTGAATACCTACGGCGACGACATCGGCCTGAAGCTGCGGGCGCTGCCGGTGTTCAGCGCGCCTTTTTACCTGTGGGCGTTGGTGTACGGCATGCTGATTTTGGCCAGCCTGTTTTTCCCCAACTGGCAGCGGCAAAGCATTCAGATGCCCAATGCCCGGGCGGTGGCCGACATCACCATGATTGCCTGGTTGATGCACATCGGCGGCGGGGTGGGCAGCGGGTTGGGGATTTTGATGCTGCCTTTTGTGGTGACCTCCTGCTTGATGAGTTACGGGCGTTACGCGCTGCTGTATGCTTCGTATGCGGTGATGCTGCTGATATTGAGCGCCGCCATTCTGTATTGGCCGTTTCAGGATGACGCCCATGTGGCCGTGATGGTGCAGACCGTGGTGTTGGGCGGCAGCTGTTATCTGGTGGCCCTGCTGACTTCGTTTTCGGCTTCCTTCCTCAACAAAGCCACCAGCAGCCTCAACCGCCACCGCCGCGCCTTCGACCGGCTGAAAGGCTTGAACGAACTGGTACTCAACCATGTGAACGAGGCGGTGGTGGTGTTGGATGCCGGCCAGCGGGTGTGGCTGATGAACCGCCAGGCGCAAAACTATTTTCCGTGGCTGCGGCGCGAGCAGCAGGCTCAAGAGTTTGCCTGGCTGGTGCAGCGTTGGCAGCGCTATCCCAGCCGCGCCTTCATGACCCGTACCGAAATCGACGAACAGGCGGTGCAGGTGCGCGCCCGCCCCTTGGTGCGTGACGACGAATCGCTGCTGATGCTGTTTATCCGCTCGCAAAAAGATTTGGCGGCAGAGGCCTTGGCCACCAAGCTGGCGGCTTTGGGCCAGCTGACCGCCAATCTGGCGCACGAAATCCGCAATCCGCTCTCCGCCATCCGCCAGTCCAACGGCCTTTTGGCCGAAGACAATGAAAACCCGATAACCGCCAAACTGCACGGCATCATCGACAACAACATCGCCCGCATCGACAAAATGCTGGAAGAAGTGTCCCGCCTCAACAAAAGCGACCGCCTGAATCCGGAAACCATCAATCTGATGGCTTTCTGGCTGGCGTTCAAAAACGAATTCCTACTGATCCGCCCCGAAGCCGCGCCCTGTATCCGCTTTTTCATGGAGAGCGACGGCGGACCGCTGAAAGTGCGCTTTGACGGCGGCCATCTGCAGCAGATTTTGTGGAACCTGCTCAATAACGCCTGGCAGCACGGCAGCCGGCAGAAGGATTCGATAAGGATATTGGTGAAACCGGTGCAGGACAGGCATGCCGTTTCGCTGATGGTGATTGACGACGGCCCCGGCGTGCCGGCGGAGAATCAGGCCCAATTGTTCGAGCCTTTTTTCACCACCCGCGCCGAAGGCACCGGTTTGGGGCTTTATGTGGCCCGCGAATTGGCGCACGCCAATTTGGGACAGTTGGATTACCATCCCGCCGTAAAAGGATTCGAACTGATTTTGCCGAGGGAAAACGATGAATAAAAACAGTTTGCAGAAACCCGTTTTGGTGGTGGACGACGAGCAGGACATCCGTGATCTGATGGAAATGACGCTGATGAAAATGGGCTTGTCGGTGGAAACCGCCCACGGCGTGGCCGCCGCCAAGAAATGGCTGGCGGAGAAGAAATTTTCTCTGGTGCTCACCGATATGCGCATGCCCGACGGCTCCGGTTTGGAAGTGGTGGAGTACATCAACGAACAGGCCTTGGATGTGCCGGTGGCGGTGATCACCGCCTTCGGCAATGCCGATCAGGCGGTGCAGGCCATCAAAGCCGGTGCCTTCGACTACCTGCAAAAGCCGATCACGTTGGCCCAGTTGCGCACTTTGGTGAAGTCGGCGGTGAAAATCAAGGAAGAAGACCGCCGGCCGCCGGCACCGGAACCCGAGCCGGATCCGCCTGAGGCCGAGCCGGAAACCCTGCCGCCTCCGCCGTCCGCCGTGCCGGCGGCCGAGCGCGCCGAGCCGGAGACCCGGGCGGCATCTGCCGCTCCGCCCCCGGCGCCGTCCGCGCCGACCGGCGGCCAAAACGACATTCCGCGCCTCATCGGCCGTTCGCCGCAGATTGAAGAAGCGCGGCAGATGATCCGCAAGCTCGCCCACACCGCGGTGCCGGTTTATATTTCCGGCGAATCCGGCTCGGGTAAAGAACAGGCCGCGCGCAGCATCCACGAGCTTTCCGACCGCCGAGGCCAGCCCTTTGTGGCGGTCAACTGCGGCGCGATACCGGAAAACCTGATGGAAAGCGAGTTTTTCGGTTACAAGAAAGGCAGCTTTACCGGTGCCGATCAAGACCGCTTGGGCTTTTTCCAGCATGCCCACGGCGGCACGCTGTTTCTTGACGAGGTGGCCGATTTGCCGCTGCACATGCAGGTGAAGCTGCTGCGGGCGATACAGGAAAAAGCCGTCCGCCGCATCGGCGACGCGCAGGAGGTGAAAGTGGACGTGCGCATCATTTCCGCCACCCACAAAGATTTGGCCGCGCTGGTGGCCAAAGGCGCCTTCCGCCAAGACTTGTTTTACCGCCTCAACGTGGTGTCGCTCACCATGCCGCCTTTGCGCGAAATGCGCGAAGACCTGCCCAAGCTGATCACACAGCTGTTGCGCAAACACCGCCAAGGCGGCGACTACCAGCTCACCCAGGCGGCCAAACAGGCTCTGCTGCAATACAGCTACCCCGGCAACTTCCGCGAGCTGGAAAATATTCTCGAACGCGCGGTGGCCTTGGCGGTCAACCAAACCATCGACGCGCAAGACCTGCAACTCACCAGTTCGCCGCTGTTGCAGGAGGACGATGATTGGGGCAGCGCCTTGGCCGCCGTAAACGGCGGCGCGGAGGAAGCCGTACCGCCGGCCGATACGGGCGAAGCCGTAGGCGGCTTGGCCGACTTCGTGCTCGGGCGCACCCAGATCCAAGATTATCTTGACGATGTCGAGCGCGCGATTATCGAGCAGGCGCTGCAGAAAACCCGTTACAACCGCACCCAGGCCGCCAAACTGCTCGGCATCAGTTTCCGCTCCATGCGCTACCGCATGGAACGCCTGAATATCGAATAATGCCCTTCGCCTCGGTTTCCCGCTTTTCAGGTAGCCTAAGGCTACCTGAAAAGCCAATAACGCCATGATTCCCCTTTATACACTGATTGACGGGCCGCTGCCCGACTATGCCTGCCACCCCGCTTTGCGGCGTGTGGCCGAGGAGCCGCAGGCGGGCGTGTATCTGCTGCGGGACGCCGACGGCATGGCCTTGGCCAAGGCCGGCGAAAAAGGGCGGGTGCGGGTGGATTTTGCCGCCGGCGCCGCCCGCCACCGCCGGGTGCAGGGCGGCGGCGAATTATTGGCCAAGGCGGTCAAGCACCGCAGCCGCCCGCAGGTGTGGGATGCCACCGGCGGCTTGGGGCGGGACAGCTTCGTGCTGGCCGGCTTGGGTTTGTCCGTGCGCGTATTCGAGCGGCACCCTGCCGTTTGCTGCCTGCTGGCCGACGGTTTGGCGCGGGCGCGGCAGCATCCCGACACGGCCGAAATTGCCGCCCGCATCAGCCTGCATGCGGCCGATGCGGCGGCGGAAATGCCGCACTTGGCCGAATGTTTCGGCCGCCCGGAGGTGGTGTATCTCGATCCGATGTATCCCGAACGGCAGAAATCGGCGGCGGTGAAAAAAGAGATGGCGTATTTTCACGAATTGGTGGGCGCCGCGCAGGACGAGGCGGCCTTGTTGGACGCGGCTTTGGCGGTGGCCGGCAAACGGGTGGTGGTGAAGCGTCCGCGTTTGGGTGAAAACCTGTGCGGCAGTGAGCCGGACTATTGTTATCGCGGCAAGTCCACCCGTTTCGATGTCTACCGGCCGTTGCGGCCGGAAGGAGAAGCTTGATGACGGTGCGGCGTGTATGGGTGCAGGCGGGGCGTTTGCTGGTGTTGTGGCCGCTGCTGTGGCTGGTGTCTTGGCTGCAGTTGCGCTGGGCGTGGGGCGGTTTGTTGGGCGGCAATGAATCGATTGCCTGTGCCACTTGCCGTTTTGAAGACGACATACGGCTGTGGGCGGCCATCGTGGCCTTGCCCTTGGGCGTGCTGTTTGTCCGGCTGCCCGAGCGGTCCGGCTTTTGGCTGCTGCGGTGGCTGTTGCTGCTGGCGGCGTGGGCTTGGGCGAACGATGCTTTGCTGTCCGACCGCATGTGGGGCGTGTTTCTGCCTGCCGAGCGCTTGGTTTACCAGTTCCGCTACGCCGCCCTGCCTGCCGTGCTGCTTGCTGCGGCGCTGACAGGTTTGTGGTGGTTCGGCCGGAAAGTGTTGTCTGCCCGTTTCCCTTTGTTTTTCAGGTAGCCCGAATGCCCCATTTCCCGATTCCGTTTTCTGCCCGCGACTGCGCGGCTTTATTGGATTTGCTGCAACAGCGGTTTGCGGTGGACGAGGCCGCCTGGGTGCCGCTGTACCTCAACCGCCGGCATTTGGGCTACCTGAAACAGCCGTGGCTGTCTTATGTGCTGGCCGACTGGCCGCACTGCTTGGCGCACAACAAAGACGGCGTTTGGCTGGCGGCCGACGATTGGCTGATGCTGGCCGATGCGCTGCAGAATATGGCCCACGGCTGGCACCGCTTGGGCTACCTGAACGGCTGGCGCAACGAGCGCTTTGCGGCGGAAGATGAAGCGGGCAACGCTTTGTTTGCGTTGGAGCGCGCCGCTTTCCGTCCATTGGGTTTGTGCAGCCGCGCCGTGCACATCAACGGCCTGGCCGAAACCGGGCAGGGCCGGTGTTTCTGGATGGCCCGCCGCAGCCCGTTTAAGGCGGTGGATCCGGACAAGCTCGACAATCTGGTGGGCGGCGGTTTGGCGGCCGGCGAAAGCATTGCAGCGGCTTTGTTGCGCGAAGGGTTTGAGGAAGCCGGCCTGCCGGCGGCGTTATTGGCCGGAGCGGCCGAGCAAAGCCGCCTGCTCAGCCTGCGCGAAGTGCCGCGCGGCCTGCACCGCGAATGGCTGCATGTTTTCGATGTGTTGCTGCCCGCAGGCTGGACGCCGGAAAATCAGGACGGCGAAGTGGCCGAATTTATGCTGCTTGCGCCGCAGGCGCTGCTGGAAGCCATGCTCGCGGGCCGCTTGATGAACGATGCGCTGCTGGCCACGCTGGATGCCTGCCTGCGCCACGGCTTGGTACCGGCGGATACGCCCTTGGCCGATTGGCTGCGCCGCCGCAGCGTGCCGGCCGCTTGAGCAGGCGTCTGCGGGAATGCAAAATTGTGTCCGCCCGCTTGCCCCGCGCCGGGGGCTATAGTAGAGTGCCCCACGTCTGCCGCCCGGCAGCGCACACCGAAAGGAATATTTATGAACATCCAACCGACCGCAGCCCTGATGCTGGCTTTGGCTCTGCCCGCCGCCGCTTGGGCCGCAGACGAAGTGAAGATTGCTTCCGATACTTCCGGCCTGCCTGCGGAAATGGTGCAAAACATCGCCCACTCTTCCAAATCCATGGGCGTGAAAGAGCCGATGAATGTGAGCCTGAAAACCGAAAACGGCACCCGCTATGCCGTGGTGTCCGGCAGTTCGGCCACCACTTGCCGCGTGAAGCTGTCCAACGCCAATCCGCCCACCATGCTGGGCTTGTCCTGCCGCTGATACACGCCTCCGCAGTCACACAGGCTACCTGAAACCTTTCAGGTAGCCTGATTTGTTGCGGGCGGCAGACAACGGAAGCGCTTGGCGGCAACAATCAAGCCCCGTCCGCATGATGCGGCGGGGCTTGGGTGTGTGCTTTGCGATCAGGCGTAGCGGATCAGCGACAAATCGCTGGTTTCGATTTCGGGCTTGACTTCGCCCACCAGGTCGGCGGTGATTTTGCCCGAGCCCAAGCCCATGGTCCAACCCAGCGTGCCGTGGCCGGTGTTGGTAAACAGATTGGCAAAACGGGTGGCGCCGATAATCGGCGTGCTGTCGGGCGTCATCGGGCGCAGGCCGCTCCAGAAACTGGCCGCGCCCACATCGCCGCAGCCGGGAAACAGCCCGTTCACCACTAACTCCAGCGTTTCGCGGCGTTTGGCCGGCAGTTGGAGGCGGTAGCCGGAAAGTTCGGCCATGCCGCCCACGCGGATGCGTTGGTCGAAGCGGGTGACGGCCACTTTATAGGTTTCGTCGATGATGGTGGACACCGGCGCGCGGGATTCGTCGCTCATCGGAATGGTGAGCGAGTAGCCTTTTACCGGATACACCGGCAGGCGGATATTTAATTGCGCCAATAATGGGCGGCTGAAGCTGCCCAAGGCGCACACATAGCGCTCGGCGCTGAAATGCTCGCCGCCGGCGGTGAGGCCGGTGATGCGGTTGCCTTGGGTGGCGATGTGTTGGATTTCGCGGCCGTAATGGAACACCACGCCGGCATCGGCACACATTTGGGCCAGACGGGTGGTAAACAGATGGCAGTCGCCGGTGCCGTCGTTGGGCAGGTGCAGGCCGCCGGCAATCAGATGGGCGGCTTGCGCCAAGGCCGGCTCTTTGGCGGCACAGGCGGCGGCGCCTTCCAAAAGCTCGAAGGGCACGCCGTAGTCGCGCAGCACCTGCATGTCTTTGGCGGCGGCATCGATTTGCTGTTGGGTGCGGAATACTTGCAGCGTGCCCTGTTGGCGGCCTTCGTAGGCAATGCCGGTTTCCGCTTCCAAGCGGGCGAGCATTTCGCGGCTGTATTCGGAAATGCGCACCATGCGGTCTTTGTTGGCAATATAGGCCGAGTCGGTGCAGTTTTGCAGCATCCGCCACAGCCATTGCAATTGGAACAGGCTGCCGTCGGGTCGCAGCAGCAGGGGGGAGTGTTGTTTGAACAGCCATTTGGCGGCTTTTTGCGGGATGCCGGGGGCGGCCCAAGGCGTGGTGTAGCCGTAAGAGAGCTGGCCGGCGTTGGCAAAGCTGGTTTCCAGCGCCGCGCCCTGTTCGCGCTCGATTACGCTGACTTCATGGCCGGCCTGACGCAAATACCAGGCGGTGGCAATGCCGGTGATGCCGGCACCCATCACGATAACGTGCATATTTTCTCCTCGTATATTGTTTTGTAGTGAATCGGGCAAGTCTAAAGGTTTTTTACTAGCATTTTTCACTTTATTGGGATATTTTTAAGATGGAATATTTTGAAAATTATCTTTTAAATAGGGAAATTCCATATGATTAAAGAGGCCGATAAGATCGACCGCAAAATTTTGAAGCTGTTGCAGGAAAACGGCCGCCTGAGCATGACCGAGCTGGCGGAGCGGGTGGGGCTGTCGGCCACGCCGGTAACGGAGCGGGTGCGGCGGCTGGAGCGCGACGGCTACATCACGGGCTACCACGCCCGTTTGAACCCCGCCCGCTTGGGCTACGGCTTGTTGGTGTTTGTGGAAATCAAACTGCATTCCAAATCGGGCGATATTTTTGAGGAGTTTCGCCGCGAAGTGCTGAAAATTCCGCAGATTCTGGAATGCCATTTGGTGTCGGGCGAATACGATTATCTGCTTAAAGTGCGCTTACCGGATATGTCGGCCTACCGCGATATGTTGGGCAAAATCCTGCTCCAGCTGCCTTCGGCGGTGGAGAGCCGCAGCTATGTGGTGATGGAGGAAGTGCGCGAGGGCGGCTTGTTGATGTGGGGGGAATAGGCGGTTTCGGGTAGCCTGCGGGGCGGGTAAATTTGAGGCGCATGATTTTTATCGATGCTGTTGACTCGCCATTCCTTATCCTGCCGGCAACAGCTCCACGACCAAAGGCGAAGTCAGCACCGCAAACCAAGCATCGCCCGTGCGTTCGCGCCGGTAGGATTGCGCACTGAGCAAAAGCCCCAAACAGCGTAGCCGCCACAAGGCCGGTGCGTGCCGGCCGATCACCGCCACGACCATTGCCGCCGTTGTTGGCATGCCTGCCACAGCAGAAAGGCGGGCAGCGGCCATTGGGCAACCGGCAGTAAATGAAAGGGAAGTGTTTTTTCACGGCGTGCGGTTTCCGTGTTATTGGATTTTTCATCAAGTGTTTGATGGCGGCAGGCTACCTGAAAGCGGGGGGTGTTATTCGGTCGGCCGTTGGCGGACGAAGGTGGCGAAACGCGGGGTGCCGTGGCGGGTAAAGCCGCGGTAGCGGTAGGTGATGGTGCTGCCTATGGGCGGCGGGTGGGCGCGGTCGTAGCGGCTGAAGCCGGAGCCGATGCGGAAGCGGCCGTGCCGGTTTTCGCAGGAAAGCGCGCCGAGCAGGCCTCGGTAACGGCCGCGGCCGGGGTGGTGCGCCACCACGCGGCATTCGGCATCGTGTTCGCTTTTCATTTTCAGAATCAGTGGGCTGCGGCCGCGCGGATAGGGGGCGTGGGGATGGCGCAGAATCAGCCCTTCGCCGCCGGCGGCTTCAATGCGCCGCAACAGGGTGCGGGCGGCGGCGGCATCGGCCACCGGTATGTGTTCGATCAGGCGGATGCGGGTGTCCGGCCGGTTTTTCAGGTAGCCCGAGAGGGCGGAGAGGCGTTGCAGCAGGCCGCCTTCGGCATCGGGTACGTCGAAAACATGGTAGTGCAGGGTGCGCCAGGCTTCAGGCCGGTGGCCGCGCACGGCGGCGGCGGTGTGCTCGAAACGGCCGCGTCCGCCGTAGAGTTCGCCGTCCAGCGCGTAGGGCGGAAAGCCGCGGGTAAACCAAGCGGGTGCGGGCAGAATGTGGCCGCCGCGGCTGATGAGGTATTGCCCGTTCCAAAAGGCGCGCACGCCGTCAAGTTTCTCGCTGGCCAGCCAGCCGCGGATGTCTTGGCTGCGGTACTCCTGCGCCAGCATCATGTCGGCGGGGCGGACGTTTTCGGCGGCGGCAGGCGCGGCGAGGAGCAGAAAACACAGGCAGAGGGAAAGGCGTTTCATGGCACGGCTCCTGTGAAGGGGTGGGGCGGAAGGCTACCTGAACGCAGGCGGCCGGTCGGTTTGCAGAAGGAAATCCCGATAGTGTGCGGCAAATTCGTCTGCGTGGCTGAGAAAAGGGGCGTGGACGGCGCCGGGCATCCGTTGCAGCCGGCTGCGGGGCAGGTGTTGGTGCAGGTATTCGCCCATGCGCGGCGGGGTGAGGCTGTCTTTGTCGCCGAACAGCAGCAGGGTGGGGCAGCGGATCTGTGCCAGCAGGGGGCGGGCGTCGGCCTGCAGGAGGGCGTTTAAGGCATCGGCCAGCGCCGGCGGGGCGGGGGCGGCGGCGAGTTTGGCGATCACGGCTTCCTGCACATCGGCGTGGCGCTTGCTGTAGAGAAATTGCAACTGAATGAATTGGCGGATATATTTGGCGTAATCCTGCTGAAACAGCGGCAGCATTTTGCCCAGCGCGGGCTGCTTGAGTCCGGCCGGGTAGTCGGGCGCGGCCTGCAGTTTGGCAAAAGAGGCGGTGAGGCAGAGGCTGAGCACTTTGTGCGGATGCCGCGCGGCCAGATACAGCGCAATCAGGCCGCCGAGCGACCAGCCGAGCAGGTGGACGGCGGCGGGCATTTGAGCGGCGTAGCGGTCGGCGATGGCGGCGATGTCGAAACAGCCGTCATAAGCGGCATCGCCGTGGCCGGGCAGGTTGGGGCAGACCACGGCGGCCGTTTGCAGGCGTTCGGCCAGCGGGTCGAACGCATGGCGGTTGGCGGCCCAGCCGTGCAGCAGCCAAACGGGAGGGGTATCGGACATGGCTTGGCTTTCTCAATGGTGCCGTCGGCTCAAGCAGGCCGTAGGCGGACAAAACTGCTGTGCATTATGCCATGCGCCCAGCGGAGTGCAGGCGGTTTGTGCCGCCTGCAGCGCCGATGTGGACACATTACGGCTGGATGCGGGGCGGCACTGTCCCCTGTGCGGCGTGCCGTCGGCCTGGGGCACGCCCTGCGGCGCCTGCCAGCGCAAACCGCCGCCGCAGCAATATTTGCGGGCATCCTTCCGCTATGCGCCGCCGCTGAGCCATTTGCTGTATGCCTATAAATTTCTGGGGCAGAACCATTTGTACGCGGTGTTGGCCGAATGGATGCTGGCCGACATACCGGCCTGGCCGGAAGGGGCGGCGCCCGATGCGGTGTTGGCCGTGCCTTTGAGCCGGCAGCGCCTGCACCGGCGCGGTTTCAACCAAAGTGCTCTGCTGGCGGCCGCGGTGGCCGGGCATCTGCAACTGCCGCTGCTGCCGCCTTCGGTATTGCGCCGGCAACACCGTGCGGCGCAAAGCACGCTGCCCAAAGCGCTGCGCCGGCGCAATGTGCGCGGGGTGTTTCAGGTAGCCGACCCCGGGGCGGTAAAGGGGCGTAAACTGCTGTTAATCGATGATGTTGTTACCACCGGCGCAACACTGGCCGAATTGTCGCAAACCCTGATGCGCGCTGGCGCGGCGGCGGTTTACTGCTGGGTGCTGGCCCGGCCGGATTGAAAAAAAATTGACGCGGGGCGCCGGTGTGCGGCATCATGCGCCCCGTTGCTAAGCGGCTGATTTATTGTGAATCAGCCTTTTTTATTGGAAGGAAAAAGCGCTTCAGGCTACCTGAACGGCAGATTTGACCATGTTTACCGTCGTTTTGTATCAGCCGGAAATCCCGCCCAACACAGGCAATATCATCCGCCTGTGCGCCAACAGCGGGGCAGACCTGCACTTGGTGAAACCGCTCGGTTTTCCGCTCGATTCGGCCAAAATGAAGCGGGCCGGATTGGACTATCACGAGTTCGCCCGCCTCACGGTACACGAAACCTTTGCCGACTGCCTGACCGCTTTGGCGGGCAGACGCATTTTCGCGCTCACCACCAAAGGCCGCACCCGTCCCGACCGGGCCGTTTTCCGGCCCGGCGACGTGTTTTTGTTCGGTCCGGAAACCCGCGGCCTGCCGGCCGACATCCTCGACAGCCTGCCTGCGGCGCAGAAACTGCGGCTGCCGATGGCAGCCGGCAGCCGCAGCATGAATCTTTCCAATACCGTGGCCGTGATGCTGTACGAAGCATGGCGGCAAAACGATTACGCGGGCGGCGAATAAAACAATCCGCCCCACCGCAACACACATCCCTACCACTCAAGAACGGAGCCCGTTTTGGCGAAACTGAAAAACGCATTTTTTATCGGTATGACCACCTGCATCGGTCTGTTTAGCAGCTTGATGAATACTGCTTCGGCAGAGTCTTCAGGCAATCAGGCCAGACTCACCGCCCCGGTGTATCACGGCAGCACGGCCAATCTGCATCCCAGCGCCGTGGCCAAACCCGAAAGACTGCATCGTTCAGCCAACCGGAGCTATCAAGTGCGCGGCGTGCGCTACACCCCCGCCACCCGCGTTCAAGCCTTTAGCCAAACCGGCCGTGCTTCCTGGTATGGCCGTCAATTCCACGGCCGCCTTACCGCCTCCGGCGAGCGTTACGACATGAATCTGATGACCGCCGCCCACAAAACCCTGCCGATTCCCAGCTATGCCCGCGTGACCAATCTGTCCAACGGCAAGAGCGTGGTGGTGCGCATCAACGACCGCGGCCCCTTCCACGGCAGCCGGGTGATCGACGTCTCCCAAGCCGCCGCCCGTAGCCTGGGCTTCATCAACAGCGGCACCGCCAATGTGCGCATCGAGCAAATCGTGCCCGAACAACAGCAGGCTGCCGCGCCGGTGCGTGAAGCCGGCAGCATTTATGTGAATCTGCGCCGCTTCGACAACCGCGCCGACGCACAAAGCTATCTGGAAGCAACCACCCGCCAGCTGCGCCATATGAACAATACCGCGCAGCAGCTGTTGCTGGTGCCTCAGGGCGGCGGCTTTGTGGTGCGCTTGGGCCCATTCCAACAGCAAGAGCAGGCGGACAGCCTGAAACAAACGGTGCTGGCTTCGGCCTAAGCCGGCAGACCAAAACCGCCCCGGCTAAACAAGCAGGGGCGGTTTGTTATATGCCCAAAGCAAACAGGCTACCTGAAAGCGTTTCAGGTAGCCTGTTCGTTTTGCAAGCCTGTTTACAGGGTCAGGCCGCCGGTGACTTCCAATGCCGCACCGTTGATGTAGCTGGCTTCGTCGCTGGCGAGGAAGGCGTATACATTGGCGATTTCGCTCGGGTCGGCCAGGCGTTTCATCGGCACTTTGTCGGCCATGGCGGCCAATACTTTTTCCGGCATGTCTTTCAGGATGGGGGTGGACACGAAGCCGGGGCACACGGCGTTGACGCGGATGCCTTTTTTGCCCAGCTCGCGCGACCAGGTTTTCACAAAGCCGATCACGCCGAATTTGGTGGCGGCGTAGTTGGTTTGGCCGAAGTTGCCGTACACGCCGACAACGGAGCTGGCGTTCAAAATCACGCCGCTGCCCTGCGCCACCATGGTGTCCACCAGCGCACGGGCCATGTTGTAAGTGCCTTTCAGGTTGATGTCGATCACTTTGTCGAACTGCTCTTCGGTCATTTTCACCAGTTGGGCGTCCATCACGATGCCGGCGTTGTTCACCAAGGTGTCGATGCGGCCGTGTTTGGCCAAAACGGCGTCGCGCATGGCGTTGATTTGTTCTTTATTGGTGACGTCTACCACGTAGCCCTCGGCTTTGCCGCCTTGGTCGGTAATGGCTTGCACCGCCGCGTCGATGCCGGCCCGGTTCAGGTCGCACACGATGACGGTGGCGCCTTCGGCGGCGAATTTCTCGGCAGTGGCCAAACCGATGCCGCTGGCGGCGCCGGTAATCACGGCTACTTTGTTTGCTAAACGCATGAATAATCTCCTTTAGTCAAGTCAAGATGAGGTGGGTGGGATGCCGCCCGGCAAACGGCGGGGCGGCGGACATTATTTTTCCCGGCGGTAGAAACGGCTGTTCAGGTAGGCATCGGCGCCTTCGCGCAGCAAAACCAATACCACGGCCGCCAGCGGCAAGGCCAGGAGCATGCCGACGAAACCGAACAGGCTGCCGAAGGCCATCAAGGCGAAAATCACCCAAAACGGCGACAGGCCGATGCTCTCGCCCACGATTTTCGGGGTGATGAAAAAGCTTTCCAAAAACTGGCCGACGGCAAACACCGCCCACACCATCAGCAGCCCCTGCCAAGAGCCGAACTGCAGCAGGGCGGCCATGGTGGCCAAGAGCAGGCCGGTGAAAGCGCCCAAATACGGCACGAATACCAAGAGGCCGGCCACCATGCCGATGGCGAAGCCGGAATCGAGGCCGGTGAGCATCAGGCCGAGGCCGTAAATCAAGCCCATGATCAGCATCACGGTGAGCTGGCCGCGCATGAATTGGCCGAGCACGGTGTCCATATTGCGGGTGATGCGGGTGTAGGTTTCGATGTAGCGGCGGGGCACCATCAGCTTGATGCCGAAATTCCAGCGGGTCCAGTCGAGCAGGAAGTAGTAGAGCAGGAAGGGCAGCAGGAACAGATTGCTGATTAAGGCCACCAGATTGCCGCTTTGCTGCACCAAGGTGGGCATGGCTTTCGACAAAGTGGCTTGGATATTGCCCAGATTGTCTTGAAACCAAGAGGCGGCAAATTCCTGATCCAGCACCCAGTCGGTATTCAAATGGCTGTTGAGCCAAGGCAGGGCTTTGTCTTGCACGAAGGCAAACAGCGCCGGCAGCCGAGCCGCCAGATTGCCGAACTGCTGGATCAGCATCGGCACCACGATCAGGAGCAGGGCAAGCAATAAGAGCAGGGCGAACACCATCACCATCATGGCCGCCATGCCGCGCTTGATGCCGCGGTCGCGCAGTTTTTCCACCAGCGGGTTGAGGATGTAGGCCAATACTGCGGCGGTAACGAAAGGAGTGAGGATGTCGCGCATATAGCCGACGGCCAAACCGATGGCCAGCAATAGGCCGAAGCCGAACAGCCAAGGCATCCACGGGCGTTTTTTTGCCTGATACATTTACGCTATCTTCAATTGTTGCAGCGCCGCATTATCACGCGGAACGGAGCAAAAAACAAATATTTCTCAATTGTTTCGACAGGCGGTTTGCAGGGCGTTCGGCGCGGCGGAAACGGTTTTCTGTTGCGGTGCGGTTGCGGCGGGAAACGGAGCGGGTCCGTAACAGTAGTCAAGAAACCATGCCGCGAGAGGCCGGACGGTTTGCCGTTTGCTTTCCGGCAGCCTGCAAACAAAGCGACCCGCCTCGCTGTTAGAGAGCGGGCGGGTCGTATGGAGGACGGTGGTTGGATCACAGGCCGGCGGCGGCTTTCAGGGCGGCGGCTTTGTCGGTGCGTTCCCAAGTGAATTCCGGCTCTTCGCGGCCGAAGTGGCCGTAGGCGGCGGTTTTGCTGTAAATCGGCCGTTGCAGGTCGAGCATTTGGATAATGCCTTTGGGGCGCAGGTCGAAATGCCGGCGCACCAGGGCAATCAGCGCCGCTTCGTCCAGCTTGCCGGTGCCGAAGGTGTCGATGGCGATCGAGGTGGGTTCGGCGATGCCGATGGCGTAGGAAAGCTGGATTTGGCATTGGTCGGCCAGGCCGGCGGCCACGATGTTTTTGGCCACATAGCGGCAGGCGTAGGCGGCGGAGCGGTCTACTTTGGTGGGGTCTTTGCCGGAGAAGGCGCCGCCGCCGTGCGGCGCCGCGCCGCCGTAGGTATCGACGATGATTTTGCGGCCGGTGAGGCCGCAGTCGCCCTGCGGGCCGCCGATGACGAAGCGGCCGGTGGGGTTGATCAGGTATTTGGTGTCTGCGGTGAGCATATCGGCGGGCAGCACCGGGCGGATGATGTGTTCCATCACCGCTGCGCACAATTCCGCATGGCCGATGTCGGGATGGTGTTGGGTAGAGAGCACCACGGTGTCGATGCGTTTTACTTTGCCGGTGTCGGCATCGTAAACGCAGGTGAGCTGGGCTTTGGCGTCGGGGCGCAGCCAGGGCAGGCGGCCGTCTTTGCGCACTTCGCTTTGGCGCTGCATCAGGCGGTGGGCGTAATAAATGGCAAACGGCATCAGGGTGGGGGTTTCGTCGCAGGCATAGCCGAACATCAGGCCTTGGTCGCCGGCGCCCATGTCCAAATCCAAACCTTCGCCTTCGTTCACGCCTTGGGCGATGTCGGGCGACTGCTCGTCGTAGCACACCATCACCGCGCAGCCGTCGGCGTCGAAACCCAGCTCGGAGGCGTTGTAGCCGATGCGGCGGATGGTGTCGCGGGCGACCTGAATATAGTTGACGTGCGCCCGGGTGGTGACTTCGCCGGCCAGCACGCACAGGCCGGTGTTGACCAGGGTTTCGGCGGCCACGCGCGCGGCGGGGTCTTGGCTGAGGATGGCGTCGAGAATGGCATCGGAAATCTGGTCGGCCACTTTGTCGGGATGGCCTTCGGAAACCGATTCGGAAGTAAACAGATATTCGCTCATGGCATGACTTTCGCTGATCAACATCAATTATGGCCGGCTGTTCGGGCCGGTAAACGGGGCAGGACGGCGTGGATGAGGCTACCTGAAAAGCCGTACGGTTTCAGGTAGCCTGAGACCTTTGCAAAACCTCCAGATGTGGATGCAGTTCAAGGCGTAGCAGCGCAGCGAACGCAGACATATCAGATAGATAGGCAAGTGAGTGAGCAGCGCACAACGCAGAAATGCGCCGCAGATGGAGGTTTTGCAAAGGTCTCACCCTGTCGGGTAGGGGGAAATTTCCATTACAATGGCGCCTCTTTATGAGTGGCTGCCTCGTGATGCAAACCCTGATTTTTTTATTGTGCCGTTTTCTTTCCATGCTGCCCCTGCGCGTGCTGCACATCTTGGGCAGCATGGCCGGCCGCCTGTTTTACTGGCTGTCGCCGGCCGGCCGGCGGCGGGTGCGCCGCCATCTGCAAGCGGCCGGGATTATAGCAGATAAGGCCATGGTCCAATCGGTTTTTCGGGAAACCGCCCGCGGTGTGCTGGAGTTGCCCGTTGCCTTCTTCCGCCCGCCCGCCGACATTGCCGCCCTGTTTCGCGAAGTACACGGCTGGGAACATGTGCAGGCCGCCCTCGATGCCGGCGAGGGCCTGCTGCTGATCACCCCGCATTTGGGCAGTTACGATTTGGCCGGCCGCTACCTCAGCCACCGCCTGCCTTTTCCGCTGACCGCCATGTACAAACCGCCCAAAATCAAAGCGCTGGATGCCGTGATGCAGGCCGGCCGGGTGCGCGACAAAGGCCGCACCGCGCCCACCAATAGGCAGGGCGTGAAACAGATTATCCAGGCCCTGCGCCAAGGCGAGGCCACCATTGTGCTGCCCGACCATGTGCCCGACGAACACGGTGACGGCGTATGGGTGCCGTTTTTCGGCCGCTACGCCTACACCATGACCCTGGCGGCCAAGCTGGCGCAGGTAAAAAATGTGCGTACCCTGTTTTTCTGCGGCCGCCGCCTGCCGCACAGCGAAGGTTTCGCCCTCTACATCGAGCCTTTGCAGGGCAGCCTCAACGGCGACAAACACCACGATGCCGAAATCATCAACCGCAATGTGGAGGCCTGGGTGCGCCGTTTCCCGGAGCAATACCTGTTTGCCTACAACCGCTACAAACACCCCGCCGGGGCACCGCATTGTCCGGCCGATGAAGGGCAGGCTACTTGAAAGCAGAAGTGGGTTTCAGGCAGCCTGCTTGCATTGCTCAGGTTTTGTCAGCAGCAAGTTATCTGATGGCCCCAATCAAGGCTACCTGAAACGGTTTTTCAGGTAGCCTGTGTTATCATCCCCGCCTTTGTTTTACCTAGATTTTTACCCACACCATGCAGCAGCCCGACTTCACCCAAACGCTCTCCCGCGACCGCCATTTCCTGCAAAACGCCTTCAAAAACCCCAAACGTTTCGGCGGCATCGAAGCCGTGCAGAAAAAATACCGAAAATCGCACGACACGTTTTTAAAACGCCAAGCCGCGCTGCCCAAGCCGCAGTATGACGGCACGCTGCCGGTGCACGAGCGTTTGGACGACATCAAAACCGCCATTCAAAACAACCAAGTAACCATTATTTGCGGCGAAACCGGTTCGGGCAAAACCACCCAGCTTCCGAAAATCTGCTTGGAGCTGGGGCGCGGCGCGGCCGGTTTGATCGGGCACACGCAGCCGCGGCGGTTGGCGGCGCGTTCGGTGGCGGAGCGGATTGCCGAAGAATTGGGCAGCAACATCGGCCAAACCGTCGGCTACAAAGTGCGTTTCAACGACAACACCTCGCGCGATGCCTATGTGAAGCTGATGACCGACGGCATTCTGCTCGCCGAAACCCAAACCGACCGCTATCTTACCGCCTACGACACGATTATTATCGACGAAGCGCACGAGCGCAGCCTCAACATCGATTTTCTGCTCGGCTACCTGAAACAACTTCTGCCGCGCCGCCCCGATTTGAAAGTTATCATCACCTCGGCCACCATCGATGCCGACCGTTTTTCCAAACATTTCAACAACGCGCCCGTGCTGGAAGTGAGCGGGCGCACTTTCCCCGTCGACATTCTCTACCGCCCGCTGCATTCGCAAGATGAAGACGAAGCGGAAATCGAGTTGACCGACGCGATTGTCGATGCCGCCGACGAACTGGCACGACTGGGCGACGGCGACATTCTGGTGTTCCTGCCCGGCGAGCGCGAAATCCGCGAAGCCGCCGAAGCCCTGCGCAAATCGCCGCTGCGCCGTGATGATGAAATCCTGCCGCTGTTTGCCCGTTTGTCGAACGCCGAACAGCACAAAATTTTCCACCCGGGCGGCAGCAAACGGCGCATCGTGCTGGCGACCAACGTGGCCGAAACCTCGCTCACCGTGCCGGGCATCAAATACGTGATCGACACCGGCTTGGCGCGGGTAAAACGCTATTCCGCGCGCGCCAAAGTGGAACAGCTTCATGTGGAAAAAATCTCCCAAGCCGCCGCCCGCCAACGTTCCGGCCGCTGCGGCCGCGTATCCGCCGGCGTAGCCGTGCGCCTGTATAGCGAAGAAGATTTCAACACCCGCCCCGCCTTTACCGACCCCGAAATCATCCGCAGCAATCTGGCCGCAGTCATCCTGCGCATGGCCGCGTTGAAACTGGGCGATGTGGCGGCTTTCCCGTTCCTCGAAGCGCCTGAGCAGCGTTATATTAATGACGGGTTTCAGGTGTTGTTGGAATTGGGGGCGGTGGAAGAGGCCGTCTGAAAGCAAGTGGCGGCATCCATGCCGAACCGATGGCGGCAACGTTTTTCAGGTAGTGTTTCAATCATCAGACTCATCAAGCTAAGAGAATGGACATGTCCAAAATCAAAACCAGTTTCAACGTTATTGAAGAGAAGTCTGCGCGTCTGGCTGTTTTAATTGATGCCGACAATGCGTCTGCCAAAACAATCAAAGCGATTTTGGAAGAATCCACAAAATTTGGGGAGGCAACCGTTAAACGTATATACGGTAATTTTGTCGGTGACAGCGGCAAAAAATGGAAAGCCGTCATCAACGAATACGCCATCAAACCCATGCAACAGTTTGCTTATACGAAAGGCAAGAATGCAACCGATGGGTCTATGATTATCGATGCAATGGATTTGTTGTATACCAACCGTTTTGACGGTTTTTGCATTGTGTCCAGCGACAGTGACTTTACCGCCTTAGCCATCCGCCTTAAAGAACAGGGGGTAACGGTTTACGGGTTCGGTAAAGAGCAGACGCCCGAAGCATTCCGCAATGCTTGCAGCCAATTTATCTATGTGGAAAACCTGCTACCCGAACTGAAAGAAGCTGAGCATAAGACGACGAATAACCATGAAGCGATACAAGCCGGCCAACGAAACGGAGCCTTTCTTCCCGACGCGGCCGTACAAGGTTTGATGCAAGCTACCGAACTGCCGATAGCGACCATCAGAAAAGTTTTTGAACAATTCGATTCCGAATGGGTTGCCATGACGGCGTTTGGCGCAACCTGGAAGCGGCTGCAGATAGATATGGATCCGCGTACTTACGGCTGCAAGAAATTTACGGATTTAGTGAAAAAACATCCCGATATTTTTGAATATGAAATGCGTAAAAATGCGGAGGGTACGCAGGAGCATATGTATGTCCGGCTGAAAACTTAGGTGTGTTGGCTGAGGTGCACCGACCATACCCGCCTGTGGTGTTGAACGGGTGTGCGATGCTGCCCTGTACAATATCTGTATCTTGCGTGTATGTGCGTCAAGGCTTCCGACAAACAATCAGGCTACCTGAAGGTGTTCAGGTAGCCTGATTGTTTGTCGGCAGAAGCGGCAATAGCCACAGTTGCCGTCGGAATCCGTTTTCATTGACCGGTTCGGTTTGCAGGGCAAAGCCGTGTTTGCGCAGGATGTGTGCCGAGGCGTGGTTGGCGGGGTCGGTGAGGGCGCGCAGGCGATGGATGAAAGGCAGCCCGTGTGCCCGCACCAACAGCTCGGTGCAGACGGCGGAAGCGATGCCGCATCCCCAGTAGTCGGGGTGCAGCAGGTAGCCGATTTCTGCTTCGGATTCGTTGGGGCGGTTGATTTGCAGTTTGCACAAACCCATCAGCCGGCCGTTGTGGTCGCGCAGGTAGAAATAGCCGCAGGCCGGATGCAGCAGGTTGCGGGCCTGTATGGCGGCGTATTGGGTTTCGGCTTCCGTTGCGTCCAATGCCCGGCCGCTGATCAAAGCCATGATGCGGGGGTTTTGCACCAAGCTCAGGTAGTCGCCGAATTGGCCGGCTTCGGTTTTTTGCAGGATGAAATGCGGCATGCCGGTGTGACGGAAAAAGAAGGGGCCGCAAACCGGTTGCTGCGGCGGTTTGCGGCCGTTTGGGCATCAGGCCTGTTCAGGTAGCCAAGCGGCAATGCGCTGTTCGATTTTGCCGGCGCTTAGGCCCATGCCGTCGAGCAGAACGGCGGGGTCGCCGTGTTCGGTTACCACGTCGGGAATGCCCAGCAGCAGGGTGGGGCGGCAGAGGCCGTGTTGTGCCAGCACTTCCAATACCGCGCTGCCGGCGCCGCCCTGTACGGCGTTTTCTTCGATGCAGACCAAGCGTTCGTGCTGCTGTGCCAGTTCGATAATCAACGCTTCGTCTATCGGTTTCACAAAGCGCATATCGGCCACGGTAAGATTGAGTGCTTCTGCAGCGGTCAGCGCGGGTTGCACCATGCTGCCGAAGGCGAGCACGGCGGTGCCGCTGCCCCGGCGGCGGACGATGCCTTTGCCCAGCGGTACCGTGCCCAAACCCGCAGAAACGGCGGCGCCGCAACCGCTGCCGCGCGGGTAGCGCACGGCGGCGGGCTGTTTGAGGGCGTAGCAGGTGGAAAGCAGCAGGCGGCATTCGTTTTCGTCGCTGGGGGCGGCCACCACCATATTGGGGATGCAGCGCAGGTAGCTCAAATCGTAGGCGCCGGCGTGGGTGGGGCCGTCGGCGCCGACAATGCCGGCGCGGTCGATGGCGAACAAGACGGGCAGGTTTTGCAGCGCCACATCGTGAATCAGCTGGTCGTAGGCGCGTTGCAGGAAGGTGGAGTAAATCGCCACCACCGGTTTGACGCCTTCGCAGGCGAGGCCGGCGGCGAAGGTAACGGCGTGCTGTTCGGCAATGCCGACATCGAAATAGCGTTCGGGGAAGTGCTGCTCGAAGGCCACCAAGCCGCTGCCTTCGCGCATGGCGGGGGTAATCGCCACCAGTTTCGGATCGGCTGTGGCTTGGTCGTGCAGCCAGTCGCCGAAAATCTGGGTGTAGCTGGGTTTGGCGGGGGCGGCGGGTTTGGAAGAGCCTTCGGCGGGGTTGAATTTGCCGACGGCGTGAAAGCCGACCGGATCGTTTTCGGCCAGCGGGTAGCCCTGGCCTTTGCGGGTGAGCACGTGCAGCAGTTGCGGGCCTGTGCGTTGTTTCATTTCGCGCAGCACGGCCACCAGTTTGCGCACGTCGTGCCCGTCCACCGGGCCGGTATAGTCGAGGCCGAAGTTGTTGAACAGGGAGTTTTGCCCGCCCTGCACTTCGTCCACCATGCTGCGGAGGCGGTTTTCCACGCGCTGGGCGATGTCGAGCGCACCGGGCAGTTTGTCGAGCACTTTTTCCGATTTGTGCTTGATGCTGCGCAGGGCGCCGCGCATATCGCGCACCACTTCGGAGGCGAGGTGTTTGGGCAGGGCGCCGACATTGGGGGAAATCGACATTTCGTTGTCGTTGAGGATGACCAACAGGTCGGTGTCCATGGCGCCGGCGTTGTTGAGCGCTTCAAATGCCTGGCCGGCGGTCATGGCGCCGTCGCCGATGACGGCCACGCTGCGGCGGCGGCGGCCTGAAAGCCTGTCGGCCACGGCCATGCCCAAGGCGGCGCCGATGGAAGTGGAGGAGTGGCCGACGCCGAAATCGTCGTATTCGGATTCGGCCCGTTTGGGGAAGCCGGCCAAGCCGCCGCATTGGCGGATGGTGTGCATGCGCTGCTTGCGGCCGGTGAGGATTTTGTGCGGATAGCTTTGGTGGCCGACGTCCCATACCAGATGGTCGTGCGGGGTGTCGTACACATAATGCAGCGCCACGGTGAGCTCGACGGCCCCGAGATTGCTGGCGAAATGCCCGCCGGTGCGGCCCACGCTCTCCAGCAGAAAAGCGCGCAACTCGTCGGCCAACTGCGGCAGTTGCTCTTCGCGCAGGCGGCGTAAATCTTGCGGGGAGTCAATGGTGTCGAGAAGGGGCGTTTGGCTCATGGCTTGGGCTTTTGTTATCGGTATGGATGGCGGGCCGATTATAGCAAGTTTGGCTGCCGGCGGCGCATTTCTGTCGGTGCGGGTGTTTCAGGTAGCCTGAAGGGCGGCATGGTTCTGTTGAAGCCGGGAGTGGCCCGCGTTGTACCGCCGGCCGGGCAAGCCGGATGTGGAAATAAAGATTGAAAAATACTTAAAAAAACATGACTATATTCTGAATCATTAGTCGCCATGATGCGCTTCATTCAAAAAAAAAATTGGCCTAAGCGGGCGGGGCTGTTTTTTAATGCGCCACCGTCCTGCCGCATCCGGCGGCCGGGCAGACAAAGGAGTCAAATCATGGAAAGAGAAACGGCAAAGCGGATTCTGGAACACCCCGAATTCCGCCGGATGGCGCGGAAAAAATCCGTGCTCGGCTGGGGCTTTTCAGCCTTGGTGTTTGTGATGTATGTGGTGTACATCGCCTTTATCGGCATCAGCCCGGAGAGCTTTGCCGTTCCCGTATCGGAAGGCGGCATCACCACTTGGGGCATTTACATCGGTCTGTTTGTGATTGTGTTTTCTTTTGTGATTACCGGCATTTATGTGCGCAAAGCCAACGGCGAATTCGACCGCATGACCCGCCGCGTGATCGATGAAGTGATGAAAGGAGGCCGCCAATGAAGGCATGGAACACCTTGCCCCTGTGGTTGGGGCTTTCAGGCAGTCTGTGGGCCGATGCGCTGACCGGCGATGTGGAAAAACAGGCGCTGAACCTGCCGGCCATTATTATGTTTTTCATCTTTGTGGCGGCCACGCTCTACATCACCTATTGGGCGGCCAAGCGCAATAAGTCGTCAAAAGACTTTTACACCGCCGGCGGGGGCATTTCGGGTTTTCAAAACGGTTTGGCGCTGGCGGGCGACTATATGTCTGCCGCTTCCTTTCTCGGCATTTCCGCCATGGTGTTCACCACCGGCTACGACGGCCTGATTTACTCCACCGGCTTTTTGGTGGGCTGGCCGATTGTGCTGTTTCTGATTGCCGAGCGCCTGCGCAACTTGGGCAAATTCACCTTTGCCGACGTGGCGGCCTACCGCCTGAAACAAACCCCGGTGCGCGTGTTTGCGGCCACCGGCACGCTGTTGGTGGTGGCGCTGTACCTGATTGCGCAAGTGGTGGGTGCGGGTAAGCTGATCGAGCTTCTGTTCGGCTTGGATTACCATTGGGCGGTCATGATTGTGGGCGTGCTGATGGTGCTGTATGTGCTGTTCGGCGGCATGCTCGCCACCACTTGGGTGCAGATCATCAAAGCGGTGATGCTGCTCTCCGGCGCCAGCTTTATGGCGATCATGGTGCTCAAAGCGGCCGACTTCAGCCCGGAAATCATGTTTAAACAGGCCACCGAAATCCACGAAAAAGGGCTGGACATCATGGCGCCCGGCGGCTTGGTGAAAAACCCGATTGACGCCATTTCCCTGGGCGTGGCGCTGATGTTCGGTACCGCCGGCCTGCCGCATATTCTGATGCGCTTCTTTACCGTGCCCGATGCCAAAGAAGCGCGCAAATCCGTATTTGTGGCCACCGGCTTCATCGGCTATTTCTACATCCTCACCTTCATCATCGGCTTCGGCGCCATCATGCTGGTGACCAAAGACAACCCCAATTTCTTCCACGAAGTGATGCGCGACGGCAAGCCGGTGATCGAGATGATCGGCGGCACCAATATGGCGGCGGTACACCTCTCCGAAGCGGTGGGCGGCGATTACTTCCTCGGCTTTATTTCCGCCGTGGCCTTTGCCACCATCCTGGCCGTGGTGGCGGGGCTGACCCTCTCGGGCGCTTCTGCCGTGAGTCACGACCTGTACTCTTCGGTCATCCGCAAAGGCCACGCCACCACTGCGGAAGAAATGAGAATGTCGAAAATTTCCACCTTGGCTTTGGGCGTGCTGGCCATCATTCTGGGCATTGCCTTTGAAAACCAAAACGTGGCCTTTATGGTGGGCTTGGCCTTTGCCTTGGCGGCATCCGGCAATTTCCCGATTCTGATGCTCTCGATGTTCTGGAAGGGGCTGACCACCCGCGGTGCCGTGGTCGGCGGCTTTGCCGGCCTGCTCAGCGCGGCGCTGCTCATCATTCTCGGCCCGACCGTGTGGGTGAAAGTGTTGGGTTTTGAAAGCGCCGTCTTCCCCTACGGCAACCCGGCCATCTTCACCATCCCGCTGGCCTTTATCGTGGCGTGGATTGTGTCGGTCACCGACCAATCGGAGCAGGCCAAGGCAGACCGCGCCGGCTACGAAGCACAATATATCCGCGCCATGACCGGCATCGGTGCGGCGGAAGCCAGCGACCATTAAGCCCTGGCGAGACCGATAAAGCCAAAGGCTACCTGAAAGTTTTCAGGTAGCCTTTTCGCATATTGGATGATTGGTGCGGATTTCTGCTGAAACGGCGGCTTGTTTATTGGCCGACGTTTTGCTGCTGAAGGCGTGCGGCGCGTTCTTGGAAAGCCTGATGCTCCGTTGGGGTGAGAATCCAGATTTCCATGATCTCGCCGGCGCCGTTGCGGCGCAGCGCCACCACTTTGCCGGCGTGTTGCGGCAGCATGCCGTGGGTGATGAAGCGGTTGTTTTCGTCTTTGATGCGCACGCCCTGCACCATATTGAAGGTTTTGGCGCCGTCCAGCCAGCCCAGGGTGAGGAAGCGCAGCCAAGAGAAGCCTTGGCTGGTGAGCTCCGCCTGCGGGAATCGGGCCGACTTCAACACCGCCACTTCCATATTGTCCACCGGAAAGCGCTGTGCCCAAGCGGCCGAGCTGAGGCCGAGCAACAGCATCAACAGATATTTTTTCATGTTTGACTCCCTTGTTTGTTCGAGTATTTCGGCCTCTTAGCCTGCTGTGGCGCCATCATAACGGAAACGCGCTTTTTCAGGTAGCCTGCGGCGGGCGGGCGCTTATTTGCAGCTATTGGGCAGGTTGCGCCAGGCGCGCGAGAGGGTGGTGCCGTTGGCATACAGCTTGATGGTGGCGCTGCCGACGCCGCGCTGGTGTACGTCCATCAAAATGCCGTCTTTTCGGGTGAAAGGGTTGTGCAGGGCCACGGTTTGTACGTTGTTGGTGTAGCTGCGGATCTGCAGGAAGTCGTCGGGCAGGCGGAAGCGGGTTTGCAGTTGCTGTTTCAGACACTGCACCACCGCTTCGGTAGGGCGGCTGCTGTCCACATTCACATCGGGCTTCGTGGGGCGTTCGGGCAGGCTGCGGAAGTCGTAAGAGGTGCGGGTGTTGTCGAGTTTGACGTCGTCGTCATAGCGGATGTTGGCCTGGTCTTTGCGGATGGCGGCAGCCTCGGGCGTGGCGGCTTGGGGCAGGGCGCAGGCGGCCAGCAGCAGAATCGGCAGGCAGGGCAGTAGGCGGCGGTTCAAGATGTTTCCTCCGTGACGCGGACAGGGTGGGAAAGCGGCTATAATAACAGTCCCGCCAACCATCCCGAAAGCGTTTAACCATGCTTTACCCCGCTGCCCCGCGCCCCGTCCGCACCGTTACGCTGGCCTGGACCGGTGCCTCCGGCCTGCCTTACGGCCTGCGGCTGCTGGAATGCCTGGTGCGTGCCGACGTTACGGTTTGGCTGCTGTATTCGCAGGCGGCGCAAATTGTGGCGCAGCAGGAATGCGGCCTCACCCTGCCTTCGCAGCCCGCGCCATGCCGCGCCGTGCTGTGCGAACGCTTCGGGCTGCCTGAAAACAGGCTGCGGGTGTTCGGGCGCGACGAATGGTTTGCACCGCCCGCCTCAGGCAGCAACCCGGCCGATGCGATGGTGATTTGCCCGGCCAGCATGGGCGCGGTGGCGGCGGTGGCGGCCGGAACCTCTGATCACCTCTTGGAACGGGCGGCGGATGTGTGCATCAAAGAGCGGCGGCCTTTGGTGGTGGTGCCGCGGGAAACGCCGCTCTCGGCCATCCATTTGGAGAATCTGCTCAAGCTGGCGCGTTTGGGCGTGACCGTGTTGCCGCCGGCACCCGGGTTTTACACCCACCCGCAAAGCGTTGCAGACATGGTGGATTTTGTGGTGGCGCGCATTCTCGACCAGCTCGGTGTGGCGCACGCCCTGCTGCCCAGATGGGGCGAAGCGGCGGAAAAAGCTTGACACCGCCGATGGCACTGCATTAAAGTGCGGCACCATGAATACGCAAAACCGCTTCTCTTTCGTTTATTTTTATTGGTACCACACAGCCGTGCGGTACTTTTTCGCGTGCGCCTGAAACGCACGGCCAGCGAATAGAAAAGCCACCGCCCGGAAACCCACCGAGCGGTTTTTTTTATTGCTTTCGGCAGGCCGCTCGATTGTAGAAACGACACCATGATCCGACCAGCCGATAAGGAACCTCCCATGAACGCCGCTTTGAAAACCGAATGCCGCCCCGCCGCCCAAACCCGAGCCGCCGTTGAGCTGCAACGCTGGTATCTGGCGGTAGACGGCAACCAGCACCGTGCCGACCTGCAAACCGCCGTCCCGGCCGGCAAAGCGTTTATGCTCAGCGAAGCCCTGCTGCCGCAAATCCGCACCGTGGCCTGCCTGATTGCGGCCAAACGCCACCGTTTCGACGGCCGCAGCCCCGAAGTGTTTACCGAAGAAGCCGATTGGTTTGCCGCCCGCATTTTGGTGTTGGGCGTGCGGGTGTTCCATCTGGACGTGACCCTGATTCCGATGCTGAAAACCGCCAACCGACGCGCTGCCGAATTTGCGCGTGAGCGTGGCCTGCCCTTCACGCCCGCCCAAATGCGCATGAGCCTGCATGCCGGCCGCCCGCACGGCGGCCTGATTCTGGAAAACGCCTGCTTTGCCGAGCGGGATTTGGGTTTGATCGGCAACACCCTGGCCGTGGCGAAAACCCTGCCCGCCATCGGCTAAACGGCTTGTCTTTAGGTGTATAGTCCCAGACTTTAAGGGTTCAATTTTCTCCCCCGAATGGAAGGAA
>JAUMZB010000104.1 GCA_030528345.1 Eikenella sp. | reverse complement strand
AAGAAGGTGCTCATGAAAAATCCCCTAAAGGTCTTGGGAGGGAATTTAGGGGATTTTGGGGATTGTGGCAAAGGTCTCAATCTGCCTACTTCATTTCCCTGCCCTTGTGTCAATGCAGTAAACGCATCTTTCAGGTTATCTCCTCCGGCAGAATCGAACAGCACGTTTCCCTCTCGGTTTACGGTACGGAGGCGGTCAAATTTATCGGCGTGGGTGTCAATAGTGAAGCCGAGCGCGATAAATCGGCGCGTTTTTTGAGATAAATCGTTTTTAAATTCGTTGCACACGGTGCAACATTGTTGCAAATCCTGCCGAATAAAGGCAGGATTTTTTATATCCGCCCGAACAAGGCACTCGGATTGCTCGGCTCTTTTTCCGATGTGCGGCATCATGTGTCCATCAATTAAATAAGACCCAGGAGCAAGAAAATGGACTACTACCCGACAATGAACCGCGACAGCAAGTTCCGCAAAGCGTTTGCCGACCACTTCGATTTCCGAAACAAGCCGTGGGCGGCTTTTGTTAAGGCTGCCCGCCGCATCTCCGAGAAGCTGGGCGTGGATATTGAACAAGCGGTTGAGTTTCTGAACAGCGATGCGGGCGGCCTGTTTGCCCTTGAGATGGTCGAGTTTGCCGAGCCGGGCAGGGTCAAACAGGATATCGAATACTTGGCCGACGGCGCGATTGCCACTTTTCAGGCCATGCCCAAAGCCCCTAAGGCTTGGCGGAAGTTGGCGGGGAAATAACAAAAGCGACGATGGCGTCGCTTTTGCCGTTTCAGACGGCCTTACCAGTTGCAGATGACCAGCTCGCCGCTGGTCTTTTGCGTTTTGTCGCGGCTCACGCTGTACGCCAGTTCCAAGCGTTCGATGCGGAAGTGTTTGAACAGATCTCTGATGTCGGGGCGGTCGTTGATGGAGAGCATGACCTTGCCTTTGCTCTCCGCCATCGCTTTGGCCAGCAGTTCGTACTGGGTCCAATCAAAGGCGCGGTCGTAGCCTGCGAGCTGCCAGTACGGCGGGTCGGCGTAGAAGAAGGTATGGGGGCGGTCGTAACGTTTGAAGCACTTTTCCCACGGTTCGTTCTCGATATATACGCCGCTCAGGCGTTGCTGCGCTGCTTTCAGACGGTCTGCTATATCGGCGGCTTTAAAGCACGGGCCCGTGGTGGCCGTACCGAAATGTTGGTCTGCGGGCTTTGCGCCGAAGGCGGTGTGCTGCAGGTAGAAGAAACGGGCGGCGCGTTGGATGTCCGTCATGCTCTCGGGCGGTGTTGACTGAAGCCGGGCAAACACTTCGCGGCTGGTTAACGTCCATTCAAACTGGCGCACGAACTCGTCGAAGTGGTGTTGCACGATTCTATATAAGTTGATGAGTTGGCCGTTGAGGTCGTTAAGCACCTCACATTTGGCGGGCTGCGGCCGCAGGAAAAACAGGGCTGCGCCGCCTGCGAATAACTCCACGTAGCATTGGCGCTCGGGAAACATAGGGATCAGGTGTTTGGCCAAGCGGCGCTTGCCGCCCATCCACGGTACGAGCGGTTGGGGTTTGGGTGTCATTTCGACTCCTTATATATTAAGAGTAAAACGGCACTCGCGGTGCTCTGCTGTGGTTAATCAGAATGTGGCGATGAGTTTTTCGGCAATCCATTGCGCGACCGGCGGGCAGACGGCATTTCCTGCAGCCCTGACTTCACGAGCGTTGGCCTCATCCAGTCCGCGTCGAAGCCCATAATCTTCAGACATTCGTGCCCGGTAATCCATCTGATGTCAATAGCCACCTAAAAGTGCACCACGATGAGCACCTAAAAGTGCACCACCTT
>JAUMZB010000037.1:5143-18586 GCA_030528345.1 Eikenella sp. | reverse complement strand
CAGCCTGAACGCTTTAGAATAAATCCATGCCAGCTAATGGCGGGACTAAACACCTTAGGCGCCTAGAAAGCCTTCATGGCTTTTGAGCCAGCGGGATAAGTGGATAGTAACTGTTTCGGGGTGATCATTGATAAGCTTCGGTGCGGTTTGGCGGGCCGCCTCCAGTAAGTGTAAGTCTTCTTCCAAACAGGCGAAGCGCAGTATGGGCACGCCGCTTTGCTGCGCGCCCAGTATCTCGCCTGGTCCGCGGATATTTAAGTCTTGCCGGGCGATTTCAAATCCGTCTTGGCTTTCGTAAATGACCTTTAGCCGGGCTTTGGCCAAGTCGCTAAGCGGTTCGCTGAATAAGAGTACGCAGCTGCTGGCTGCCTCGCCTCTGCCTACTCGTCCGCGCAATTGATGCAGTTGCGCCAAGCCCATGCGTTCTGCATGTTCAATAACCATTAAGGCAGCATTTGGGACGTCTACGCCGACTTCAATTACGGTAGTGGCGACCAATACGTTTATTTCGCCAGCAATAAATTCGTTCATTACCGTTGCTTTGTCAGTAGATTTCATTTTTCCGTGTACCAAGCCGATTTTCAATTGCGGCAGTGCGGCTTGTAGCGCAGCTTGGGTTTCGGTAGCGGTTTGCAGCTGCAGAGCCTCACTTTCTTCAATTAACGGGCATACCCAGTATGCTTGCCTGCCTTTTTGACAGGCCGCTAAAACAAAGCCTTCTACTTCGTGCCGGCGTGTGCTGTTGACCAAGCGGGTTTGAATGGGGGTGCGGCCGGGCGGCAGTTCGTCAATAACGGAAATATCCAAATCGGCAAAAAAACTCATGGCCAAGGTACGCGGTATCGGCGTGGCGGACATCATTAGTTGATGGACGTCGCGCCCTTTGTTTTTAAGCGCCAAGCGTTGGGCAACACCGAAGCGGTGCTGTTCGTCTACGATGGCCAAGCCCAGCTTTTGGAAAGTCACATCGTCCTGAAACAGTGCATGGGTGCCGATGGCCAGGCGGATGCGGCCATCTGCCAAAGCCGTTTTAACTTCTTCCTTTTCTTTTTTCTTCAGGCTACCTGAAAGCCAGGATATCTTGATACCGAGTGGCTCCATCCATTGCCGGAACTTCAGGTAATGCTGCTCGGCTAAGATTTCGGTAGGAGCCATTACGGCTACTTGCGCACCGGCTTCCAGTGCGCTGAGGGCCGATAGTGCGGCCACAATGGTTTTACCGCTGCCGACGTCACCTTGCAGCAGGCGGTGCATAGGGTGCGGACGAGCCAAATCATTTCTGATCTCTTGCAAGACACGCTGTTGGGCAGAGGTTAGGCTAAAAGCCAGGGTGGCGAGTAAGCGGCGGCAAAGTGTATGGTTGCCGGACAGGGGCATGGCTTGGGCGGTCAGCCGCTTTTCACGAGCCAATTTCATAGACAGCTGTTGGGCCAATAATTCCTCAAATTTAAGACGCTGCCAAGCGGGCAATGTGCCGTCGTGGAGTTGGCGGAGGCTGTATTCGGGTGGTGGGGCGTGCAGCAGACGGAGGCTGTCGGCGAGCGGAGGCAGGCGCAGTGCGGCAGATATGCTTTCGGGCAGGGTGTCGTTTAACGGTAATGTTTCCAGCGCGGTGCGAATGATGCGGCGCAGGGTGGATTGGCCGAGCCCGCTGACGGTGGGATAGATGGGGGTGAGGCTTTCGGCCAAGCCTTGCGCAGCTTCCCGGATTTTCGGATGCACCATTTCATCGCCGAAAAAGCCGTGTCGGATTTCGCCGAGGGCACGGATGGTTTTGCCTACCGCCATTTGTTTTTGCTGGCTGGGATAGAAGTGCAGGAAGCGCAGATACAATACGCTGCCGGAGACATCGCGTATTTGCACGATCAATTGGCGGCGTGGCCGGAATTGAATGTCTTGGTGCACGACCACGCCTTCGACTTGGCAGGATGTCCCAACGGGTGCGTCGCGTATTGGGGTGAGGCGGGTTTCGTCTTCATAGCGCAAAGGCAGGTGTAAGACCGCATCCCAAGCTGTGTGGATATGCAGTTTGGCCAGTTTTTTTGCCGTGGCATCAGTAATGTTGAACTGCTTTTGCAAATCGGCATTCATAGGGGAAATATGGGAGGATTAAACGGGCAATCAGGCTACTTGAAAAAGCGGGCGTGTGTTTTCAGGTAGCCTGAATTGCCGAGGGGTTTCATATCGGCTGGGGAGATGAATCCGGATGCGGATGACGGCGATAACTTGGGGCTACCTGAAAAACGGTGTTTTAGCCGGCCAGCAGGGCTTGCATGGTTTCCGGGCTTAAGCCCGCTTCTACGGCGGCTTGCCCCAATCGTTTCAATATGACCAGCCGGATTTGCCCGGCTTGGTTTTTTTTGTCGTGCTGCATGTGTGCCAGCCAGGTGTCGGCATCGAATTCGGGCGGGCAGACGGGCAGGGCGGCGGTTTGCAGCAAGCGGATAACGCGGCGGGTATCTGCGGCTTTCAGGTAGCCTTTGTGTTCGGACAAACGGCAGGCCAATACCATACCGGCAGCTACGGCTTCGCCGTGCAGCCAATTGCCGTAGCCCATCTGCGCTTCGATGGCATGGCCGAAAGTGTGCCCGAGGTTGAGATGGGCACGGATGCCTTTTTCTTTTTCGTCTTGACCGACAATGTCGGCTTTCATTTGGCAACAACGGTAAATGGTGTGGCTCAGGAGGTCAGCCTGCTGCCGCATGATGGCCGGGGTGTGCTCTTCCAGCCAAGACAGGAAAACGGCATCGCCCAAAAGAGCGTATTTGATGACTTCTGCCATGCCGGCGGAAAATTCGCGTGCGGGCAGGGTATGCAGGCAGTCGGTGTCGGCAATGACGGCTTGGGGTTGGTAAAAGGCGCCAATCATGTTTTTACCGAGCGGATGGTTGATGCCGGTTTTGCCGCCGACGGAGGAATCGACTTGACTCAGCAGGGTGGTCGGAATTTGGATAAAGGGAATGCCGCGCTGATAAGTGGCGGCGGCAAAGCCTGCCATGTCGCCGATGACGCCGCCACCCAAGGCAAGAATGGTGGTTTGGCGGTCGGCATGGTGTTCCAACAGGCAGGTATAAATGTGGTTGAGTGATTCAGCGGTTTTATATGCTTCGCCATCGGGCAGGATAATGCTGAAGCAGTCTGTACCGAGTTGGCGGCAGGCACTTTCCACTGTTGACAGATAGAGGGGGGCGATGGCGGTGTTGGTGACGATGGCAGCCCGTCCGGTCAGATGGGGACGCAGGTAATCGGCCGCATGGGCCAATAAACCGGAGCCGATGTAGATGGGATAGTTTTGTTCGGGGGTTTGTACGTTGAGGGTCTGTATCATGGTGTTGAGGCGAGATATTGTTTTAATTGCTGCAGCAAATCACGGGTAGCCTGCCGGCAGGGTTGGTTGGCGGCCACATTGACGACGATGTGGGCGATGCTGCGGTAAATGGGGTCGCGTTGCCGATATAGTTCGGTTAGTTTGGCCAAAGGGTCGGCTACCTGAAGCAAAGGTCGGCTTTTGTCTGCTTTGATTCGTTGATACAGCACTTCGGGGGTAGCGTGTAGATACACGGCGGTACCGCGTGTTTTCAGGTAGCCTCTGTTTTCTTTACGTAAGACGGCACCGCCCCCGGTAGCCAATACTAAAGGGGTGCGGCGGCTTAATTCTTCTATGACGGCTGTTTCTCTGTTGCGAAAGCCGTCTTCTCCTTCAAGTTCGAAAATGGTGGCAATGCTGACACCGGTGCGTTGCACAATTTCTTGGTCGCTGTCGACAAAGGGGTAGCATAATAAAGAAGCCAAGCGTTTACCTTGGGTGGTTTTGCCTGCGCCCATTAAGCCGATTAAAAAAATATTGCCTGCTATGTGTTCCATAGCAGGCATTGTAACCGAAATCGCCGAATAAAAAGCGATATCAGTGATTAATAGCGCAAAACATTGCCTTCGCCACCCATAATGCGAGGTGTGAGGAAAATCAGCAGCTCTCGTTTGGTATTGGAGCGGGTGGTACTTTTGAACAGATTACCGATGACCGGAATATCGCCCAATAAAGGCACTTTGTATTCACCGGTAGAGTTTTCTTCTTCATAGATACCGCCCAAGATGATGGTGCCGCCGTCTTCCACCATGGCTTTGGTATTCAGCTCTTTGGTACTGATACAGGGGGTGCCCAATACGGTACAGTTTTTATCAACTGAGTCCTTGTTCAACTGGATATCCATAATCACATTGCCATCCGGCGTGATTTGGGGCGTTACCACCATGGACAACACGGCTTCTTTAAAGCTGACGCTGGTGGCGCCGCTTGAGGTGGCCTCTTGGTAGGGAATTTCCGTACCGGCCTTAATCGTAGCCTGTTTGCGGTCTTGGGTCAGCACACGCGGGCTAGAAATGATTTTCCCGCGGTTTTGCTCCTGCATGGCTTGCAACTCCAAACCCAATGCACCGGTAGCATAGCTTTTGATGATGGAGATGGCGGAAGTGGGGCTGCTGATGGGCAGGTTCACATTGGGTACGCCCCAACGGCTGTTGCCAAAGTCGCCCAAAGCGCTGGCGCCATGTCCGCCGACTCTGGTACGGCCATTATCGCTGCCGAAACCGAAACGGACACCCAATGCTCGGGAGAAACCGTCATCGGCTTCTACGATGCGTGCTTCGATCATTACTTGCCGTGCGGGCACATCCAGTTGGGCAATCAGGTCTTCAAACTGTTTGATAACGTTGGCATTATCTTTAATGATCAGGGTGTTGGTAGCCGGATCGATAACGGCGCTGCCACGGCTGCTGAGCAGGGAGTTGCGGTCATTTGAATTAGACGAGCCACCGGTTTCGCTGATGTTCAGAATTTTGCGGAACTCGTTGACATCTTTATAACGCAACTGGAAGGTACGGGAGTGCAGGGCACCCAGTTCCTCAATGGCTTTGCGCCCTTCCAGGACAGCTCTTTCTTTGTCGACCAATTCTTGTCGGGGAGCCACATTGATGATGTTGCCGTTGCGGCGGTAATCCAGATCTCGAGCCTGCATCACCAGATCTAAAGCCTGATCCCAGGGCACATCTTTCAAGGACAAGGTCATTTTTCCGGAAACACTGTCACTGGCGACGATATTCATACCGGATTCTTTGGCCAGAATTTGCAGGATGGTGCGTACGTCAACATCTTGGAAATCTAAGGAAATACGTTTGCCGTTGAAATTCCTTTGGCGGCGATCGGTACCAGATTCGGCAACCACGGTTTTGGGGGATACAGTCAAGACATACCGGCCTGCACTCTGAATGGATTTATATTCCCAGTTGCCCTGTGTTTTGATTGTGATTTCGGTATCGTTGCCCAAGCGGCGCAGGCTCACGGTCCGAACGGGGGTACTGAAATCCGTTACATCGAAATTGCGTTGTGCTGAAATTGGCAGTTGATTGTTTTTAAATAAAACCACCAGGCGGTCATTGTGTTGCTTGATATCCGGATTGCCGCGATATCCCGCCGGATTGATTTCAACAATGCCCGAATTGTTGGCTCCTTTTCTAAAATCCACGCCTACACTGGCCGTGTTGCCGCTTTCTGTAGAAGACGAAGCACTCGATTTTGAAACCGATTCGGTAATGGCAACGGTTTCCTGACGCAACGGAGCTGCTGCTTGGCGTCCGGCGGATGCTTGGGTGACCGCATGAGCCGACTCAGTAATATATACCCACACTTCATTGCCTTTGATTTCGGCATTATATTGTCCTGGTTTGTTCAGGCTCAGTAAAACGCGGGTTTTGTTGTTGTCTTGGGCGACGGCAATTTGGCTTAATAAATTGTCATTGTATTGGAGCACAGGTTGGCTGAGGCTGGAGCCGGTGCCGGCAAAATCCAAAGCAATGCGTGACGGAGCGGTCGTGATGAAACCATTCGGTTTAACCATATCACGATCAAAGCGGATCTTAATGACTTTTTGGTTGTTCGGTAGGGCGGATACATTAATATCTGTAATGTTGCCGGCAAAAGCTCCCTGAATTGCCAGGCTCAACCCTAAAGCAGTCAGATATTTCGATGTTTTGATTTTCATAACGTTGATCCCTTTAAAGTCTAGTTGGTTTTTGATTGGTTGTCAGCGGAGTCTGCTTTTTCGTCCAAGCTTAATTCAGCAGGACGATTTTCCCATTCGCCATAACTGTTTTCTACCAATTCATTTAAAATAATTTTATCGGGTGTGATGGAAATAATTCTTCCATGATTTTGTCCGACGTAATTACCGATATGAACCGTATAAGTATGATTGTTGGCTTCTATAAATGCAGAAACTCGATTTCCATGTTTAATCGATCCCACATAGCGAACACTTTCCAGGCTGAAATTTTCCAAAATTTCTTTTGCTCTATTGGGGTTGGGGGCATTGACACCGGTTTGTTGGTTTGCTCGGATGCGTTTTGGATCAAAAACATTTAATCCATTGATTACCGGATCGATATATTGGGCAGGTTTGGATAGTGTCGGCACTTCCACCGGGCGGACATTATTCTCCGCCTGACGCTGTGTTTCCTGCATCCAGTTATTCAAATCGTTTCCGGGCAAAGAGCAGGCGGCCAGACAGCATATCAGAGGGAGCGAAAGTGGTTTTGCTTTCATTGCGAGATCCTTATAACGCTCTAAAATTATTGGGCGGCAGATGCGTTGCTGGCAGCTGCTTCATCGATTTCCAATGCTTTATAAGTATTTGCATTGGCGCTTAAAGTGAGTAGGCCATTTTCATCTTTTTCGCTTGCCGGAACCAAGGTGATTTTATCCAAAGTAACGATTCTGGATAAGCGGCCAACATCTCGAGCAAATTGAGCAATCTGTTCATAATTACCCGAAATGGAAATTTCATGAGGCAGCTGTTGGACGCTGTCGTCATTAACAGTGGGCAACGGTTTGACGCTGTTCATGCGCATGCTGTTTTTGGCGCCAGCCTGATGCAGCTCTTGAATCAAATTTGGAATTTCTGCATCGGTTGGCAATTGTTTCAGCAAAACATTAAACGCAGTACGGATTTGTTCGAGCTCTTCCTTCAAAACAGGCAGGTTGGCTGCTTGTGCCGCCTTGTTGGTGTAGTCTTGTTTGAGCTGTTCTTCTTGTCCCTGTAAAGATTCAATATCAGCCCATTGGTCTTTGAATACGGCAATATAGCCTATACCCAAGGTAAGCAAAATAATAAATGCAGCAACACCCAGCTGTGCGGCTTTTCCCTGTTTGTATAATGTATTTAAATCAATACTTGTAGCCATGACGTTTGCTCCCTAAAAATCATTTCGCTGCATCGGCCGATGCTGCCGCTTGGTTGGCAGCAGACATGGAGGATAAGGCGACTTTTAACTCAAACTCCTGTACCGCATCTACTTTTTTGATGCTGGACAGCGCAGGCTGTTCAAACACATGGGTTGTCGGAATCACGCGCATAAAGTCTGCGATTTTACTGTCGCTGGTTGCTTTCCCGGACAAAGTGTAGTTTTTTGCATCTACTGCTTTAATACCGGTTAGGTAAACGCCTTCCGGTGCAACCGCATTGAGTGTGTCGATGATACGGGCGGCTTCAAAGCGTTTGTTTTCCAACTCTTCCACTTTTTGCTTGCGAGCCAGAAATGCTGCCTTTTCTTTCTCTAAAGTAGCGACCTCTTGAATCTTTTCATCCAAGAGGGCAATCCCTGCAGTCAGCTGCTGGTTGCGAGACTCTTGGTTGAGTTTCATGCCGCTTAAGGTCATATAGGAAAATGCACATAAGCCCAAGCCCACAAGCAGCGATAACAGCATCAGGCGGTTGAATTGGGATTTTTTCTTTTGGTCCAGCTGCTCGCGGTACGGCAGCATATTGATTTTAATTAAAGGCGTCATTTTTATAATCCTCGTGCAGCCAAGCCGAAAGCAACGGCCAGTTGACCGGCCTCCAAGTTGAAATGCGGGTTTTCTGTTTGAGCGTTGGATTGTACGCTATAAACGGGCTCTGCTTGCTGTGTCGGAATATTCGTTTGCGAATAAACGCTTTCAGCCAAGCCGAAAGGTTGCATAAACGGGCATCCGGCAATCAGAATATGCTTGATGTTTTCTTGGTAGTCGCTGCTGACGGTGGTGTAATAAAACTGCAGGACCCGTTGGATTTCTTGGGTCAGTTGGTTGTTGAAGTGATTGGCCACAGTCGATTGGAAGTCAGCAGGCTTGGTATTTTTGAAGCGGAAGTGCCAAGCATCGTCTTCGGTCAGTTTATATTGGCGTTGGATGTTGAGCGTCAGTTGTTTATTGCCGAAGTTGGTTTCCTGTTTGTATAGGATTTGGCCGTTTTGCAGGATGAAGGCTTTCATCTGTTCTTCGTCTACATAGAAAACCGCTAATTTTTGATTTTCCAAGTCGGAAGAAAATTGATCAATCCAAATGGAAAATGCATTCACAACGGCAAAAGTGTCCACATCCATTTGAGATAGGGCAATACCGGCCGCCTCAAATGCATCTACGCGAAGGTTGACGTCATCCCGCTTGGCCGCCGCCAAGACGATTTCCTGCACATTACCGTCATGGGTCTCTGCTGTAATTTGGTAATCAAAGCTTAAATCGCTTGAGCCTATTGTTTGGCTGGCTTCCAGTTCGGCAAATTCTTCTAAAGATAAGTCGGTGCTTCGGGAGTCAAAATGCAGAGTTTGCGTATTAACCAAGGATTGGGGCAGTGCGGCTGTAACATTTTTACAACTACTGCCGAGCTGTTCGTAAGTTTGTTGTAAATATGATACGAGCTGGTCATAATCCTCAATATTGCCGTTTATAATAATGCCTTTCGGCAGGGGTTGGATGGCATATTTTTCCAGTTTCAGACGGTCAGGGGCGCTACCTGAAAGGTGTACCATGCTGATGGTATTCGGTGTAACATCTATGCCCAAGCTGCCCTTCCCGCTGAAATTTTTTTTTGGTTTATTTCTTGATTTACTGGAATTTTTTGATATTTTCATACTTGGAACTCCCTTTGAAAAATCATCGTACGGCTATTGCTGAATGAGTACAAGGTTTAGCATTTCCTTGCAGAAGCTTGAGTATAGTTTACTTTAGCCAAAGTCTTTATAGATAGAAATATTTTTCGTTATGGTTAGAAAATTTTTTACAACAGTGTTCGGATTGTTGATCGGACTGGTTTTGTTCGGCATCGGCCTGCTTGCGATTGCGGTGATGGTGACTTACCCCAAGTTGCCCACCTTGGAAGCAGTCACTCATTACCAGCCACGTATGCCTTTGATGATTTACTCATCGGACAATAAGTTGATCGGTCAGTATGGGGAGGAGCGGCGTGCATTCACCAAAATCGACCAGTTCCCCCAAGTCTTGAAAGATGCCGTATTGGCTGCGGAAGATAAACGTTTTTACCAGCACTGGGGGGTGGATACCACCGGTGTCGTGCGTGCGGTGATCGGAAACTTTCAAGCCGGCGGCGTACAGTCTGGCGCCAGCACCATCACCCAGCAGGTGGCACGCAATTTTTATCTGACCAACGAACGTACTTACACACGTAAATTCAACGAAGCTTTACTGGCTTATAAAATTGAACAGTCTCTGAGTAAGGATCAGATTTTAGAGCTGTATTTTAATCAGATTTATTTGGGACAGCGTGCATACGGATTCGCGGCGGCTTCGCAAATTTACTTCAACAAACCGGTACAGGATTTGACCCTCGCCGAGGCCGCGATGCTGGCCGGTCTGCCCAAGGCTCCTTCTTCTTACAACCCGATCGTGAATCCCGAGCGGGCTCGTTTGCGGCAAGAGTATATTTTGAACAATATGGTGCAGGAAGGCATGATCACGCCCCAGCAGCGCGAGCAGGCGCTGGCGGAAAAGTTGGTTTACGAGCGCCAGCAAATCGATATTGATCAGAATTCCCTGTATGTGGCGGAGATGGCCCGTCAGGAAATGTATGAAAAATACGGTGAAGAAGCCTATACCCGCGGTTTCCGCGTATACACCACAGTTGATTCGGAAAGCCAGCGAGTGGCCACCAATGCACTGCGTCGTGCCCTGAAAGGATTCGGTGTGGGTGCCTATCGCGGGGCAGAGGGCTATCTGGATTTGAGCAAAATAGAAGCCGAGGTGCTGGATGAAAATCTAGACCAGTATCTGAATACGTTTTATACGGTTGACGGTTTGGTTCCTGCCGTTGTCTTGAAAGCCAGCCGCTCGCAAATAGAAGTTTATCTGCAAGGTGGCGAGCGTCTTAAGCTGGGCGGCAATACGGTGGGCAATATTGCCCGCACCATCAATAATCAGAACATGGGTGATGCTTCCGTGCGGCCCGGCGCTTTGATTCGGGTGCGCAAATTGGACCGCGGCTGGCAAATCAGCCAAGCGCCCGAGCTGCAGGGAGCCATTGTGGCTTTGGACAGCAAAACGGGTGCCATCCGTGCTTTGGTAGGTGGATTCGATTTCCACAGCAAAAGTTTTAACCGTGCCACTCAGGCGGAGCGCCAACCCGGTTCCACCTTCAAACCGTTTGTTTATTCCGCAGCATTGGCCAAGGGCATGACTGCCGCCACCACCGTCAACGATGCGCCCTTGGAGTTGCCGGGGATGGGGGCGGGCGGCCGGCCGTGGCGTCCGAAAAATTCGGATGGCCGCTATTCGGGCTTCATCACGCTGCGTCAGGCCTTGACCGCTTCAAAAAACATGGTGTCCATCCGCATTGTGATGGCAATGGGCATCGACGAAGCACATAAATACGTGCAACGTTTCGGCTTCAATGCCCAACAGGTTCCGGCCGCCCTGTCTATGGCCTTGGGTAGCGGATCGGCCACGCCTCTTCAGATGGCGGAGGCTTATGCCGTGTTTGCCAACGGCGGCTATAAAATTTCTTCTTACGTGATCGACCGCATTGAAGACGGGGAAGGCCGTCTGCGTGCACAGATGAAACCTCTGGTGGCGGGTGAAAATGCGCCTCAGGTGATTGATCCGCGCAATGCCTACATTATGTACGGCATGATGCGTGATGTGATCCGCCGCGGTACGGCCACCCGTGCCAATGCTTTGGGCCGCAGCGATTTGGCCGGCAAAACCGGTACCACCAATGCCAATAAAGATGCCTGGTTTGCCGGTTTTAATCCCGAGCTGGTGGCAGTGGTATACATCGGTTTCGACAAGCCGCGCAGCATGGGTCGTGCGGCGTTCGGCGGCACCATTGCGCTGCCGGTTTGGGTCGACTATATGCGTCATGCGCTGAAAGGCGTGCCGGTAAAAGAGATGCCGGTGCCCCAAGGTTTGGTACGCAAAGGCGGCGAATATTTCTTACAGGAGCAGCAAACCACCAGTCCGCGTTTGGCGATCGATAACCGCGGTGCCGCTCCTGATGCAGACGATATTGAGGCGGCGGGCGACAATCCCGTGGTTCCTGAAGTGCCCATTCCGCCGGTCAACAACGGCGGCGGTGGCCGAAGCGGCGGTAGCGGGTCTTCCGAAGAAATTGACGCACTCTTCTGATTGCCGGCTGCGCGGTGGAAAGTTGAAGGCTGGGGCTGTTGGATGGAAAACGGCTCCAGCCTTTATTGATTGGCTAAGGATCGGCTTGTCATCGCATTTGCCAACCCGAGCCGTACGGTTTGGGCTTGTCCCGTTGCGTGTCGTTTGGGGAGGGCGGGGAAAAGTTGCGGCGGTGGGCGGCAGCACGGTGTCCCGGCATGGGTTGGCATACGGCAGAGGCCGGCAATCTTTTAAGGATTGCCGGCTGTTTTTGCGGGGCAGGGGTAGGCGTTTAAATCGCCACCGCCGTTTCCTCCAGGCGAACAATTTCGCGACGCAGGTGTTTGAGTGCCGGGGTGACGATGGCCACAAAAACGGCTTCGCGCATGATGCGTTGGGCGGCGTGGTTTTTCAGGTAGCCTTTGGCGCCGGCATGCAGCACGGCGGACTGGGCGGCGCGTAGGGTCAATTCACTGGCTTCGGCCCGGCTTTTCAATGCCGGTAGGGCAGGCTGGCGGCCTTGCTGGGCGGCGGCGTACAGCGGGGTGCTGTCGGTGTGCCACTGCTCTAAAGCGCTTTGCAGGGTCTCTCCGCTGTCTGGCAGATAGGCATTGGCCGGGTTGCCGGAGCGGCAGCTGTCTCGGATCACGGCCAAGGCGGCGTCGATGATGCCGGCGGCCAAGCCGTTTTGCAGCAGCAGGAAGCCGGGTTTGATGCGGGCGAGATAATCGGGAAAGTCATCGGGTGCGGCCAGAATATCGGCGGCGCTGATTTCCACATCTTTAAAGCGCACGCTCAGGGTGCGGGTGCCTTCGAGGGCGCAAAATTCCGGGCTGCGTTTCAGGCTGACGCCGTCGCGCCAACCCTCCACCATAAACATCACATAGCCGCCGTCTGCGGTTTGTGCAGTGCAGGCCCACACATGCTCGTCACCGATATTCGACACCCAAGGCAAACCGCCGTTAATCAGGTAGCCGTTTGCGCTTGCTTCGGCCTTCAACAGATGCTTTTCTATGCCGTCCAAATGTTTGACCGTGTTCGACATGCCGGTGCCGGCCAGCAGGCGGCCTTCGGAAACGGCTCGGAAATAGCGTTTGCGCACGGCGCGGTTGGTGCTCATCGCCAGATACCAGGCGCAGGTTGCCTGGCACCAGGCGGTAAAACCGGTGGAGCCGCATTCGGCCGCCACTGTGCGCAAAATATCGGCTTGTTCGGCCAAGGCATTGCTTTGCCCGTTTTCTTCGGCGCGCAGGAAAGCGGCAAAGCCGCCCAAGCGGCCCAGTTCCTGCAGATAGTCTTTCGGATAAAGTCCCTCGCGGTCGATGCGTTCGACCAAGGGGCGCAAATGATGGCGGGCGTGTTCGCGCACGGTTTCGTTGAGTGTCGGCATGGCTGCTTTCCGAAATGGGAGGAAAACAGCGATGATAGGGCAGGCGGCGCGGGAAGCAAATATTGATTGGCTATATGCTTATGCCGAGATGGGGAAGCAGAGGTAAAGCCATCTGATGGCGGTTTGTCTGTGTTCAATCAGTTAAGAGCCAAGCTGGCTGACCGGGCGTCTTAGTTGCCGATAGGGCTTGTACAGTCGAAATATTTCTGCATCACCATCAGGCCGGTCAAGCGTTCCAATTTGCGGTCGAAAAAGGGCTGCATATAGGCGTTGGCTTGGCGGATGATGCGTTCGGCCGCAGCCGGGCGGGCGCGGTAAAAGGCCAGCTTTTCGTCGAGATCGGCGTAGTCGTCTTGCAGGTGCACATAGTGCACATCGGCTTGGAGACGGCCCTCCATCAGCCAGGTTTCGTAACGCGGCGTGTTCATGAAGCACAGGGATTGGGAGGCCATAATCCATTTGAGGTTGGTGGCGACGTCGTTGCCTTCGATGCTGAGGACGTATTTGTGGCGCAGCTGCTCTTCTACGGTGAGAAAGCTGCGGTGGTAGGGCCGGCCGACGGATTTTTGGTGGACGCAGCCGACATCGCAGAGCGGGTGGTCGTGATACTGTTCGAGAAAACGCA
>JAUMZB010000037.1:0-5043 GCA_030528345.1 Eikenella sp. | reverse complement strand
TGGACGCAGCCGACATCGCAGAGCGGGTGGTCGTGATACTGTTCGAGAAAACGCAGGCGTTGGCATTGGTGGGCGGCGCCGCGCCAAACCAAAGTGTCTTGCTTGTCGGCAAAACGGTGCGGGTCGGGGTAGATATAGAAATGGCGCACGCTGTCGAGCTTGAGCAGCACGCTGTTTTGGTTGTTGTCGGCAATCGGGCGGCTTTTGACAAAAGCGGGTTGTTCCGGGATGTGGGTGACATCGCCGAATTCGGATAAGAAGCGCGCATCGGCCGGAAAATAGCGCAGCAGGGCGGCCAAGTCGTAAAAATAGGCGGAATGGCCGCGTTTTTTGAAACTGCCCGCCGAAGTGGGGCGGCCGTGGAGGGCGGTGGTGCCGCTGAGCCGGTTGTAGTAGTCGACCCGGCTTTGTACGGCTTGCTGCTGTTGGCGGCTGAGGCGGGAAAATTCGTTCAATACGGTTTGTCCGTCGCGCGCCAGCCACGCATGCGGCAGCACGCCGAGCAGGCTGTGGCGGGTGTAGTAGGCGAGTTTGTGCAGGCGTTTGTGGTAGATGCCGGCGGCTTGGATCATGGGATGCCCGGTATCGGAAAAGGCTACCTGAAACGGGATTGGCGGTTTCAGGTAGCCTGTTTTTGGGGAGATTAAACGATTTCGGCTTTGGTGATGACCACGGGATCGACCGGTACGTCATCGTGGTAGCCGTGGCGTTTGGTGGCCACGTTTTCGATTTCGTCCACCACGTTTTGGCCTTCCACCACTTTGCCGAATACGGCATAGCCCCAGCCGTGCAGGCTGGGCTCGGTGTGGTTGAGGAAGGTGTTGTCTTTGGTGTTGATGAAGAATTGGGCGGAGGCGCTGTGCGGCGCTTGGGTGCGCGCCATGGCGATGGTGTATTTGTCGTTTTTCAGGCCGTTTTGGGCTTCGTTTTGAATCGGCCCGCGGGTGGCTTTTTCACTCATGTTTTTGTCCATGCCGCCGCCCTGAATCATAAAGCCTTTGATCACGCGGTGGAAAATCAGGCCGTCGTAGAAGCCGTCTTTGACATATTGCTCGAAGTTGGCGGCGGTAACGGGTGCTTTTTCGTGATCGAGTTCGATGCCGATGGTGCCGAAGTTGGTGTGCAGTTTGATCATGATGTGCTTTCTTGCAAAAGGGGGTTGAGGAATGGCGCAAATGGTGGCGCTGTGGCCGATTTCAAGCGGGGCAATGTGTTTAGCGCCCGCCGTCCCGGCTTTCGGAAAAGGCGCCGGCTCTGCCTTGTTTGACGGCTTCGATTTGGATGTCGAGGCGCACCTCGTCGGGCATGATGCCGCTCAGGTAGTTCATGCCCCAGCGGCTGCGCCGGAGGGTGGCGCCGAAGTCGCCGCCGCACACTTGGGACAGTTTTACCGGGCTGGCGTAGCAGTTGAAGCGGCGGGCGGTGAGGGTGAGCGGGTGGGTTTGGCCGAGCAGGGTCAGCCGTCCTTCGACGGCGCTGAGCCGGCCGTTGTCAAAGTGGAAACGGGTGGACTCGAACACCATCTCGGGATGGCGCGCAACATTGAATAAATCGGCTGCTTTCAGATGGCGGTCGAATTCGGGGTTGCCGCTGCTTACGGAAGCGGTGGGAATGCGGATGTGCACGCTGCCGGTTTCGGTTTCGGGGCGGTAGTCTATGGTGCCGGTGAGCCGGTAGAAGCCGCCGGTGTTGGTGCTGGTGCCGAAGTGGTCGATGGCGAAGCGCACATTGGCATGGTCGGGATCAATGCGGTAGGTGTCGGCCAAGGCGGGCAGGCCGACGGCCAAGGCGAGCAGGGCGAAACAGGTTTTCATGACGGGTGTGCCTTGTGGTGATGGCTTGGGGATGAGCCGCCAAACAGAGGGGCTACCTGAATACACAGACGGCTTTTTTTGGGCTTGGGGTGTGGCTGTTTAATCCAAAATCCGCACGCGTCGGATGAGCACCGGGGTACGCGGCACGTTTTCGTGCGGGGCGCGGGTAACGGTGGGCTCGGCGGCGATTTTTTCCACCACTTCGAAGCCGCCGGTGACTTGGCCGAAAACGGCATAGCCGTAGCCGCGGGCGTCGGGACTGCTGTGGTTGAGGAAGTCGTTGTCTTTCAGGTTGATGAAAAACTGGCTGGTGGCCGAATGGGGCAGGGCGGTGCGTGCCATGGCGATGGTGTAGCGCCGGTTTGTCAGGCCGTTGGCCGCTTCGTTGGCGATGGGGCGCTCGGTGGCTTTTTCCGCCATATCGGCGGTGAGGCCGCCGCCCTGGATCATGAAGCCGGGGATCACACGGTGGAAGACGGTGCCGTTGTAAAAACCTTTGCGGGCATAGGCGGCGAAGTTGGCCACGGTTTTCGGGGCGCGGGTTTCGTCCAGGCTCAGTTCGATGCTGCCGTGGCTGGTGTCGATGACGGCACGGGTTTCGGCTTGGGCGGCGGCTGCGGCAAAGCCGAGAAGGAGGGCGCAGCTGAAGCGGGTCAGTTTCATGGGGCGGGTTCCGGTCAAAATAAAACGGGCGTAGGGTAATGGCAGTGCGGTGGGGTTGGCAAGTGTGCCAAAGCCTTTTCAGGTAGCCTGAAACACCAAGCAGGCGGGGCGGCTTGGGGCTACCTGAAATCTGTTTCCGGCCGGTAGCGTTTCAGGCGCATGGCGTTGCCCAGTACGGAAACGGAGCTGAGTGCCATCGCCGCACCGGCCAGAACGGGGGTGAGCAGGCCGAAGGCGGCCAGCGGAATGCCGAGGCTGTTATAGAAAAAGGCGAAAAACAGGTTTTGCCGGATATGGCGCAGGGTGGCGCGGGCGATCAGCAGGGCGTCGGCCACCTGTTGCACGGAGTGCTGCATCAAAGTGGCGGACGCGGCATGTTCGGCGGCATCGGCACCGCCGCGCATGGCGAAACCGGCATCGGCGGCGGCCAAGGCCGGAGCGTCGTTAATGCCGTCGCCGGCCATGGCCACGCGCCGTCCTTCTTGTTGCAGGGCTTGGATGGCGGCGGCTTTGTCGCGCGGCGAACAGCGGCCTTGGGCGTGTTGGATGCCGAGTTGGGCGGCGATGTAATCCACGGTGCTTTGGCGGTCGCCGCTCATGATGCGCACTTCGATGCCGTGTTGCTGCAAACGCTGTACGGCGGCAAGGCTGTCGGGTTTGAGCGCGTCGGCCAAGGCGAAGGCGCCTGCGGCCCGGCCGTTCACCGACACCGCCGCCACGCTGGCGATCGGCCACACGCCGTCCGGCATTTCAGGTAGCCCGAAGCCGCAGTATTCGGGCGTGCCCACCCGCACTTCGCCGATGCCGGCTACTTGGGCGGACATGCCTTGCCCGGCTTCGGTGTGTGCCTGTTCTGCGGCGGGCGGTGTGCCGGTTTTGTTGGCAGCGGCCGCTACGATGGCTTGGGCCAAGGGGTGCAGGGAGAGTTGCTCAACGGCGGCAGCGGCCTGCCAGAGCAGGGTTTCGTTGCCGTTTTCAGGTAGCCACACGGCGGCAATTTCGGGGCGGCCTTGGGTGAGGGTGCCGGTTTTGTCGAGAATCACGGTGTCGATGCCGGCGGCCTGCTCCAAGGCGGCGGCGTCGCGAAACCAAATGCCGTGCCGCACCGCCACCCCCATACCGGCCATAATGGCTGCCGGCGTGGCCAAGCCCAGCGCGCAGGGGCAGGCAATCACCAATACCGCCACCGCGTGAATCAGCGCGGTGGCGGCGCTGCCGGCCAGCCGCCAAGTGAGCAGGAACGTGGCCAGTGCAATCAGGCCGACCACGGGCACGAACACCGCCGCCACTTGGTCGGCAATCCGCGCAATCGGCGCCTTGCTGCCCTGGGCTTCGGCCAGAGCCTGCATCATGTCGCCGAGCAGGGTGTGGCTGCCCAGCGCTTCGGCGCGGTATTCGAGGTGGCCGGTGAGCACCGAGCCGGCCAACACGCGGCTGCCGGTCTGTTTGGCTTGCGGCTCGCTCTCGCCGGTGAGGTGGCTCTCGTCGGCCCAGCCTTCGCCGGCCAGCACCACACCGTCGGCGGCAATCCGCCCGCCGTGTTTGGCTTGCAATTCGTCGCCGGGGCGCACTTCGGCCAGGGGAACGGCGTGCCATTGGCCGTGTTGGCGGCGCACGGCTTCTTTGGGGGTGAGTTGCAGCAGCAGGCCGAGGCTGTTGAGGCTGTGGCGCTTGGTGCGTTCTTCCCAGTATTTGCCCAAGCTCACAAAGGCCGCCACCATCACGCCGGCTTCAAAATACACCTGATCGTGCGCATGGCTGCCGTGCAGCAGCCACATGGCGGCAGAATAAAGATAAATCGCGGTGGTGCCGGCCGACACCAATACGTCCATATTGGCCAGGCCGCCGCGTATGCTGTGCCAGGCGCTGCGGTAAAACGGCATCATCAGCCAGCATTGCACCACGCTGGCGAGGGCAAACTGTATCCACAGCGGCGGCATCCAAGCGTGGGTGCCCAGCAGCATGCCGGCCATGCCCACGGCAAAGGGCAGACACAAAGCCAGCAACAGCCACACCCGCCAATGGCTTTTGTCGGCGTTTTCAACCGTGCCGTCGGTATGGAGGCTGGCGTGGAAGCCGGCTTTGCCGATTAAGGCGGCAATCTGCGCCGCATCGGTGCGTGCGGCATCGAAGCTGACTTGCGCTTCTTCATTGGCAAAATTGACGGTGGCTTCGCTGACGAAGTCTTTTTTGTTGAGGACTTTTTCAATTCGGTTGGCGCAGGCTTGGCAGCTCATGCCCTCGATGTGGAAGCGGGCTTTTTCCAACATGGCGGATTCTCAAGAATATTCGGATCAATAAAGGCGTGCCGTCACAATCGGAACGGTCAGGGTCTGTTTCGCCGACTAACCCTACTACAACATGGCCGCAAAGTCACCCGCCGGCCGGCCACGGGCGTTGATCGGGGTGCACCTGCCCGGCCGAACGGCCGGCAGGGGTGGACAAGCCATTGATCACCGGCACTTTACCGGGACGCTAGGTGTATAGTCCCAGACTTTAAGGGTTCAATTATCTCCCCCGAATGGAAGGAAGCACTATGGGACAAATTCTTCATGCAAGCGCCACC
>JAUMZB010000103.1 GCA_030528345.1 Eikenella sp. | reverse complement strand
GAACCGACACACGGGCAATGCGCTCCGGAACAATTTTTCAGGTAGCCGAAAACGCTTGGTCGGATATTTGTCGGATACGGGTACCCGGCCTGCGGCTGGTGGGCAAGCGGCCCAATGCGCAGCCAAGCAGGCTACCTGAAAGTTTGATCAGGCGATGCCATCATTTGAAACAGGAAACCGAACCATGAACAACCCTTACCATGCTTCGCCCGCGCCGGAACACGCCGCCGTGCCGGCCATGACGGTGGGCGACTGGCTGCTGACGCTGGTGTTGCTGTCCGTCCCCTTATTGAATCTGGTGCTGGTATTGGTGTGGGCGTTTGACGGCCGCACCAATCCGAACAAGGCCAATTTCTGCAAAGCCTATTTGATTTTGATGGCGGCGGTCATGCTGCTGGCGGTGTTGCTGGTGCTGGGGCTCGGTGTTTTGGTGGATGCCAGCGGTTACGGCCGATACCGCTAACCCTGCCCGACGGATGACACCTTGATGATGCAGACTGTGCTCCGCCTCCTGCCGCCCGTTTGGGCCGACCGCCTGAGCGTGTACCTCCAGCTGATGCGTGCCGACAAACCCATCGGCACGCTGCTTTTGCTGTGGCCGACTTGGTGGGCTTTGTGGATTGCCGCCGACGGTCTGCCGCCGTGGCCGATTGTGGCGGCGTTTACTTTGGGCACCTTCTTCATGCGCAGCGCCGGCTGCGTGATCAATGATTTTGCCGACCGCCATTTCGACGGTGCGGTGGCGCGCACCCATCAGCGCCCGTTTGCCGCCGGCCGGGTGAAGGAAAAAGAAGCGCTGTGGTTGACGGCCCTGCTGTGCCTGCTGGCGGCGCTGTGTCTGCTGCCGCTCAACCGCCTCACTTGGCTGATGAGCCTGCCGGCGCTGTTTCTGGCCCTGACTTATCCGTTTACCAAGCGTTTTTTTCCGCTGCCGCAGTTTTATCTGGGGCTGGCGTTTTCTTTCGGTATCCCGATGGCATTTGCCGCAGTGCAAAACCAAGTACCGTGGCAGGCTTGGGTACTGTATGCGGCCAATGCGGCATGGACGCTGGCCTACGATACGGTGTATGCGATGTCGGACAAGGAAGACGATTTGAAAATCGGCATCCGTACCTCGGCCATCACGTTCGGCCGGCATGACGTGGCCGCCACCATGCTCTGCCATACCCTGTTTGTGCTGTTAATGGCGGCAGTGGGCGTGTGGATTGAGGCCTTATGGCCGTATTGGCTGGCGCTGGCTTATGTGCTGTGGCACCAATGGGGGCAGTACCGCGAGATGCGCCGCGGCGACCGCTGGCAGCACTTCCGCACCTTTCTGAGCAACAACCGCATCGGCTGGGTGGTGTTTGCCGGCATCTTGGCACATTACAGCGCCTGAATGCGCATCGGCCAAAGTGCCTGATCAAAACAAGGCGGCAACTGGGTTGCCGCCTTGTTGTTTGCGCCCTTGCCGTATTTTTGCGCGAAGTTTGACTTGGCGCAAAGTCGCGGCGTACCGCAGCTGCAGGGACGGCGTACAATTCAAAGCGGAGCCAGGCAGCTTGCCGTATCCGGCTTCCTGAGGCACTCCCGCCCCGCTATCCGCCGGCTTGGAACAGGTCGGTACGGGGTTGGAGACCACCATCACTTATACAAGGAGCACAACCATGGCCGTTTCTCAGTTTTTCATGCCCACCCGCAACCTGATCGGCGCCGGCGCCTTAGACGAAGGCGTGGCTCAAATTGCCCGCCTCGGCTTTAAAAAAGCGTTGATTGTTACCGACAAGCCCTTGGTGTCGCTGGGTTTGGCTCAGTTGGTGGCCGACAAACTGGCCGCAGCCGGCGTAGAGTCGGCGGTGTTCGACGGCGTACAGCCCAATCCCACCGTGGGCAATGTGAATGCCGGCTTGGCTGCAT
>JAUMZB010000102.1 GCA_030528345.1 Eikenella sp. | reverse complement strand
GCGCCAAATGCCCACCCCGCCCAACTTCCAAAACCACGGCAACTACATCATCAGCTTGGGGCTACTGTGCCGCTGGCTGGCCGAGCAGGCCGAAGGCTTGGGCGTGGAAATCTACCCCGGCTTCGCCGCCGCCGAAGTGCTCTACCATGCGGACGGCAGCGTGAAAGGCATCGCCACCGGCGACATGGGCATCGGCAAAGACGGCGAACCCACGGCCGACTACGCCCCCGGCATGGAGCTGTGGGGCCGCCAAACCGTGTTTGCCGAAGGCTGCCGCGGCTCGCTGAGCAAGCAGCTCATCAAACAGTTCGCCCTCGACAAAGACAGCCAGCCGCAAACCTACGGCATCGGCATCAAAGAATTGTGGGAGGTTGATCCCGCCCAATCCAAACCCGGCACCGTCACCCACACCGCCGGCTGGCCGATGGACAGCCACACCTACGGCGGCTCCTTCCTCTACCACTTGGACGACAACAAAGTCGCGGTGGGTTTTGTGGTGGGGCTGGACTACCAAAACCCCTATCTGTCGCCGTTTGAAGAGTTCCAACGCTTCAAAACCCATCCGGATATCCGCCCGATTTTCGAAGGCGGCCGCCGCATTGCCTACGGTGCGCGCGCTTTGGTGGAAGGCGGCCTGCAGTCGCTGCCCAAACTCACTTTCCCCGGCGGCGTATTGGTGGGCGATGCCGCCGGCTTCCTGAATGTGCCGCGCATCAAAGGCTCCCACGCCGCCATCAAATCCGGCATGTTGGCCGCCGAAGCCGTATTCGGCGTGCTGGACGAGGCGGAGGAAGCGGAAACTTCGGGCAAAGAAGCCGCCGCTTACACCGCCCTGTTCCAAAACTCCTGGCTGCACGACGAACTGCACCGCGCGCGCAACATCCGCCCGGCTTTCAAATGGGGCTTGTGGCCGGCCATGATTTACGGCGCCATCGACACCTATCTGTTTCAAGGCAAGGCGCCTTGGACGCTGAAACACCACGGCACCGACCACGCCAGCCTGAAGCCGGCTGCCGAATGCCGGCCGATCGCCTACCCGAAACCGGACGGCAAAGTGTCGTTCGACCGCCTCAGCAGCGTGTTCCTCTCGGCCACCAACCATGCCGAAAACCAACCGGCTCACTTGAAGCTAAGCCGTCCCGAAGCCGCCATCGAAACCAATTTCAAAAAATACGCCAGCCCGGAAACCCGCTATTGCCCCGCCGGTGTATATGAAATCGTGGAAGAAGAGAGCGGCCCGCGTTTGCAGATCAACGCGCAAAACTGCGTCCACTGCAAAACCTGCGACATCAAAGACCCCACGCAAAACATCACTTGGACCTGCCCCGAAGGCAGCGGCGGCCCCAATTACGCCGAAATGTAAGCCGTCCAAACGGCCGACAGGCTACCTGAAACGCTTTTCAGGTAGCCTGTTTTCCTTTCAAGCCGATGCATTACAGACCCAAAATCTACACCATACCGCTTTGAAACAGAGACAGGGCGATTAACGCACACAATCTTTTACCGTGCCAATTGGCGGCAGTAGTCGGTATCCAAGCGCCGGCCGGCTTTAACCCAATCCAGCAATGCACCGCTATCCGAACCGACAAGGGCATCCAGAGCACGGCGGGCAGGCCGCCTGCCGATCCTTGGAACAAGGCGGCCTGCAGGGTTTGGGCTGCTGCTCCACCAAGCCGCCCATGCGCATCACCTCGCTGCGCACGGTCTCAAACTCCTGATTGGAATAGGAAGAGATATGCTCTGCCATGTCGGCGTCCTGTTGTCTGTCGGTCTCGGCATGATGGGGGTTTGATGACGATTTGTTGACAGCCGGTATGAAAAAACCTGCCCGAAGGCAGGTTTGACGAAAAGACACTGCTTAGTCTTTTTTGCGGCTGGGCAGTTTTTCTTTGATGCGGGCGGCTTTG
>JAUMZB010000036.1:16413-19400 GCA_030528345.1 Eikenella sp. | reverse complement strand
CCTTCCATTCGGGGGAGATAATTGAACCCTTAAAGTCTGGGACTATACACCTAGGGTCTGTTGACAATTGGTACGATGGCGGTATTTTTGGCGTAAATCTCCGCCTACTGCGGCCAAAATGCCCACAAGATGTTCAATCTTGCTGCGCTGACTGGTTTTACTGGCGCAGCGTGTAAAACCGCCCTCTTCGGGTAGGCCTGGTATGCGAAAATTTCCACTCAAAAAACCGCTGCATCAACCAAATGCCAACAGACCCTAAAGTGTGCTTTTAGGGTGCGCTTTCGGTTTGCCGCCCCCGCTGTTAAAATGCCTGTCTTTAGCCAAGGAGTGCCGAATGGGCCGATCCGCTTTGCTGGATGCCGTGAAATGGAACAGCCGGGGGCTGGTGTGTGCGGTTGCGCAAGATGCCGACAGCGGCCGCGTGCTGATGGTGGCGTGGATGAATGCCGAAGCCCTGCAGAAAACTGCGGAAACCGGTTTCGCCCACTATTACAGCCGTTCGCGGCAGAAGCAGTGGATGAAGGGCGAGGAATCCGGCCACACGCAGCGGGTGCGCGAGCTGCGCCTGGATTGCGACGGCGATGCGGTGGTGATGCTGATTGAGCAGCAGGGCGGCATGGCCTGCCACACCGGCCGCGAAAGCTGTTTTTACCGCGTGTGGCAAAACGGCGGCTGGCAGGTGGCGGATGCGGTGATAAAAAGCGAAGCCGAAATTTACGGCCGAACCAAGGAGTGAATCATGGGTGTGGTAAACGATAAGGTATTGACGGAAATTGCCGATGTGATTGAAGTGCGCAAAGATGCGGCCGCCGGCAGCTCTTATGTCTCGCAGCTGATGCACTTGGGCGAAGACGCGATTTTGAAAAAGGTGATCGAGGAGGCCGGCGAAGTGCTGCTGGCCTCGAAAGACGGCAACCGCCTGCACATCATCAAAGAAGTGGCCGATGTGTGGTTTCACACCATGGTGTTGCTGTCCTACCACGGCGTGCGTGCGGAAGATGTGCTGATGGAATTGCGCCGCCGCCAGAGCATTTCGGGCTTGGACGAAAAAGCGTCGCGTAAAAAGCCGTCTTAAACTGTGTAGCCGGCCATTGGCCGCTCCGGCTTTCAGGTAGCCTCAGGCTGCCTGAAACGCCGTCTGAATATTGTGTGAGGAAAGAATTATGGGTTTTTCAAGCTGGGCGCATTGGCTGGTGATCTTGGCGGTGGTGGTGCTGATTTTCGGCACCAAGAAACTGCGCAATGTGGGCAAAGATTTGGGCGGTGCGGTGCACGACTTTAAAAAAGGCCTCAACGAAGGCAGCGAGGCCGACAAAACCGCGGCGGCGGAGCAGCCGGCCCGCAACGAAGAAGACGCCGGCAAATCGGGCTAAGCCATGTTTGATTTCGCGTTCAGCGAAATGCTGCTGGCCGCGCTGGTGGCGCTGGTGGTGCTCGGTCCCGAGCGCCTGCCCAAAGTGGCGCGCACTTTGGGCCGCTGGCTGGGCCGCCTGCAGCAGTTTGTGGGCAATATGAAAAGCGAGCTGGCGCAGCAGGCCGATTTGGCCGAATGGCAGCAGATGAAGGCAGACTGGTCGGCCACCGCCGGCCAGTTGCGCGAAGAAATGCAGCAACTGCGCGAAGCGGCCGAGCTGCCGGCTTGGGAGCGCTTGCCCGAGCAGCGCACGCCGGCCGATTTCGGTTTGGCCGACGACGGCTCGCCCTTGCCGAAAACGCCGCAGACGGCCGGCTTCCGCCCGGTGTCGCTGCGGCGTCAGGCTTTGGCGCGCCGCCGCCAAGTGCGGCCGAAGCCGCAGGCGGCACCGCGTTTGCGGGCTCGTTCGGGGCGGCGCTGAGCGGTTTTCAGGTAGCCTGCCCATTATCTGAAGTTGTGTCGGCGATCGCTTTTAAGACGATGAATGTCCTTGGTGTGTTGTATGTGATATGTGTGCTGCTTACGTTTGGGCTGTGCTTTTTAATAACGGCAAAAATTGCCCTCTTGTTTAAACGGGCGCAAGGCGATGCCTCGCCGCTTTTTCAGATCCCTAAGGGTTTTCCAAGATTCAAAACCAAATGGGTGGACAGGCTGGTTTCGTTTTTGATTTTGAATCTTTTGAGCTTGCATGGACTGTTTGCAGGTAGGCGTATTTCTACGAGCACCCCCATTCCCATGGATTTAAAAAATATCGGGTATTATTTGATTGTCATTTTTCTGATCAATATACTTAGCTTGAGCTTGATGTATCTTTTTAATCAAATCCAAGTGAATCAAACCCAAGTCTTTGGGCTAAAGAAGCTGAAAATAGCGTGGTATTACGAAGCGGTTTTGTGGGCATTGCTGCTGTTATTGGTTCTGTATTTTGGACTTGCCCTGCAGGCCGAAATAGAGATGGAGCTGATGGCAGGGGGGCTTTTTTGAAGGCTTGGCGGGAACAAGTCGGATGTTGTGCAAACCGGCTGAAGATTACAAATTTTCCTGACTGGCAAAATATGGATGTTTGAGGCAGGCTGGGCGATGCGAAATATCCATTTTCCGCCGTACCTTAGCTGGAAATCTGCGTGGACATCGGAGGAGGAGAGATGGAAAAGATTTGGCTGGCGCTGGGCTTGGGTTTTTTTGCCGTGATAGTGGGCGGTCTGCTGTCGGGGCGGCATAACAGAAAACAACGCGAAGCCGTGAGCCGCCGGCAACTGCCCGTGCTGCCGATGACGTTGAGCGGCCGTTTTGACGTGCAGATGAACGACGGCCGCTGTTTTGAGAATGTGGCGGTGTTGGGGCAAATCGAGGGCGGGGAGAATCCGCTGTTCGATTGGCGGGAAGCCTTGGTGTTGGAGCTTGCCGACGGCCGCCGCGTGTATGTGCGGGTGGGTACGGTACGTTGTCTTGTGGAACGGCCTGCCACTGGCGGAGAGGCGGAAGCGGAGCTGCCTGAGCGCCCGGTTTGAGGTTTGCCGGGGTTTGTGAGTGGAAGATGGGTTTTGAGGCTGCCTGAAAACCTGTTTGTTTT
>JAUMZB010000036.1:0-16313 GCA_030528345.1 Eikenella sp. | reverse complement strand
CGGGGTTTGTGAGTGGAAGATGGGTTTTGAGGCTGCCTGAAAACCTGTTTGTTTTCCTGTTTGTTTTTATGTTTCATGCACGGTCAATTCTTTATGTCTGATGTGCCGCAATCTGCCGCCGAAACCGCCGCTGCCGACGGGCAGACTTTGGTGGCGCATTTGCGCGAGCTGCGCCGCCGCCTGATGTATATGGCGGCTGGCGTTTTGTTGTGTTTGGCGGTGGCGCTGCCGTTTGCCAACGAGCTGTATACGCTGGCGGCGCTGCCGTTGATGGCCAATCTGCCGGCCGGTTCGCAAATGCAGGCGATCGATATTGTGGCGCCGTTTTTCGTGCCGCTGAAAGTGGCGGCGATGACGGCGTTTCTGGTGTCGCTGCCGCACACGCTTTACCAGCTGTGGGCGTTTGTGGCGCCGGCGCTGTACCGCCACGAAAAGCGGCTGGTGCTGCCTTTGGTGGTGTCGAGCGTGTTGCTGTTTGCGGCGGGGATGGCGTTTTGCTACTTCGCCGTGTTTCCGGTGATGTTTAAGTTTCTGCCGGCCACGGCGCCGGAGGGGATTCGGGTCGCCCCCGATATCGGCAGTTATCTGTCGTTGATTTTGGGTTTGTTTCTGGCCTTCGGGGTCACTTTTGAGGTGCCGGTGTTGGTGATTTTGCTGTACCGCATGGGGGTGGTGGAATTGGCCGCGCTGCGGGCGGCCCGGCCTTATGTGGTGGTGGCTGCGTTTGTGGCGGCGGGGATTTTGACGCCGCCGGATGTGTTGTCGCAATTTATGATGGCGGTGCCCCTGTTGGTGTTGTATGAAGCGGGGCTGTTGATGTGCCGCTGGATGAAGGTTCGTGTGCCGGAGGAAGCGGCCTAAACGGGCGGCGTGCAGCGGAAAGACAGGATGAAAACATGCAAGTGAGTCGGAAAGCCGCCCAATATTGGGCGGTATTCGGTTTGTCGGCGCTGATGGCGATCAGCCTGGCGTGGGAATTGTGGCTGGCGCCTTTGCGACCGGGCGGCTCGTGGCTGGCGCTCAAGGCGCTGCCTCTGTGTCTGCCGTTGGCGGGGACGCTCAAAGGCAAGCTTTACACGTTTCAATACAGTTCGATGCTGGTGTTGCCGTATTTGGCGGAAGCCGTTATGCGCCTGTTTGATGCGGCGTCGGCTTCGCGCTGGTGTGCGGCGGCGGCGCTGGCGGCGGGCGCAGTGTGGTTTGTTGCCTGTCTGCTGTTTGTGCGGGCGGTGCGACGGGAGCAGCGGCATGTTTAAAGCGCTGCGGCAGTCTGGGGTGATGTGGATGGGCATGCTGCTGTTGGCGGTGGTGCCGTTTTTGTCTTCTTGGCGCACGGGACCCCAGGGCGGCTGGCTGATTGAAAGCGGCTCTTTGCTGTTTGCCATGCTGTTTGTGCTGCTGACGGCGGTACAGGGCGGGCGGCTGCGTTTGCCGGCGGTGTCGTGGTATTTCCTGGCGCTGGCCGTGTTTTGGGTGGTGCAGGCGCGGGTGTTGGGGCTGCCGTATGCGGAGATGTCGGACCTGACGGCGGCGGTTTGGCTCGGCATGGCTTTGCTGGCGTGGGCTTGCCGCGTTCAGGTAGCCCGTTTGGGCCAGCTGGCGGCGGCGGATATTTTTGCCTGGGCGCTGTTGGCCGGGGCGCTGTTGCAGGCGGCGGTGTGCGTGTTGCAGTTTGGCGGCTGGACGGCCTGGCTGCCGGGGCTGATGAATGCGCCCGGCCGTTATTTTGTGTTCGGCCAGCTCGGCCAGCGCAACCATTTGGGCCACTACATGATGTGGGGCGTGTTGGCGGCGGCCTATTTGTGGAGCCGCAGGCAGTTGCCGAACGGATGGGCGTTGGGATGCGCTTTGCTGCTGTTGGGCGTGGTCGGGCTGATTACTTCTCGCACCATGTTGCTGTATTTGGCGGCGCTGGCCGCTTTGCTGCCGGTGCTGTATTGGCGCGGCGGGCGGGCGTTGAAGCGTTGGTGCCTGCTGACGGGCTTGATGGTATTGGGCGTGCTGTTGGCGCAGTGGCTGGTGATGCCGCTGTTGTCGGCGTTGCTGGACGGCGGCGGCAATATCGGCGAAGCTTCCGGTTTGAACCGCATGGCCGGCGGCAATACGGCCAGCCCGGGGCGGGCGGCGGAATGGGCGAAGGCGTGGCAGGTGTTTTGGGCGCATCCCGTGTTGGGGGTGGGCTGGCAGGGCTATTCGCATGAGAGTTTTGCCTGGGTGATGCGCGACGGCAGTTTCCGCGACTATGATCCCGGCGTGCTGTTTACCCACAGCCACAACAGTTTTCTGCAAATTTTGGCCGAGATGGGCGCGGCGGGCGGTTTGTTGGTGTTCGGCGGCTGGCTGGTGCTGGTGTCGGGCTACCTGAAACGGCCGGTAAACGAAGCTTCGGCTTTGATGCTGTGCCTGATGACGGTGTCGTTGTGCCACAGTTTGCTGGAATATCCGCTGTGGTATGTGTATTTCCTGGCTCCGTTTGCGGTGATGATGAGTTTGACGCCGGTGCAAGAGGCGTTTGCCGGAGAGCGCCAAGCATCGGCCGGCCGTTGGCTGTGGGGCGGCCTGGCTGCTTTGGCGGCTGCGCTGACCCTGTATTACGGCGTTGCCTATTACCGCTTGGCGCACGCCTACGGCAAACCGGGCGCCGAATGGCCGCGCGAGCGGCAACTGGCCCAGTTGGCGCGCAGCGAGCGCTGGGATTACTTTCTGCGCTATTATGCCCATATGGGTTTGCTGCGCAAAGTGGATATTCAGCGCAAGCCGCTGCCGGCTTGGGGTCGCGATGCCGCACTGCGGGCTTCCCGGTTCCGCCCCTATGCCAACACCGCGGTGCGGGCGTTTTATCTGGATCAGGAAGGGCAGAGTCAGGCCGCAGCCGATTGGTTGGTGAACATGGGGCGCTATTACCCTACCCTGATGCAGCGTTATCTGGACGGCGCGGCCGCTTACGGCGCGTCTGAAGCGTTGGTATCGCCGTTGCGGCGGGAATGCCTGCGTTACCGCGAAGAAAACCCGGGTGCGTCTTTGCGCTGCGGTGCGGCGGACAGATAAGCGCTTGAAACCGGGCGCACGAATGCCATTTGAGCCAGCGTTCGTGCCGATGGCGGGCCGCTTCCGTATATGCAAAGATGAGCAAAATCGTTTGGCTTGCGCTGCGGTATCAGGCAAAGTGTTAAGATTGTTGAAAACACAAGAAAATAAATCCATTGTGTTTCAGGTAGCCTAATTGAAGGAGCGAATCATGAATCGAGTGTTATTGGTGGACGACGATGCCCTGCTCACCGAGCTGTTGACCGAATACCTGAGTGCCGAAGGCTTGGAGGTGCACAGCGTGGGAGACGGCGAAGCCGGTGTCAGCGAAATCTTGGGCGGCAACTACAATGTGGTGGTGTTGGATTCGATGATGCCCAAGATGAGCGGCTTGGACGTGCTGAAAACCGTGCGCCAGCAAAGCAAAATCCCCATCATCATGCTGACCGCCAAAGGCGACGACATCGACCGCATCATCGGCCTGGAAATGGGCGCCGACGACTATGTGCCCAAGCCCTGCCAACCGCGCGAACTGCTGGCCCGCATCAATGCCATTTTGCGCCGTACCCGCCAGGCCGAGCCCGATGCCGCGCCGAATGTGATTTCGGTGAGCAACGTCACCCTTTATCCGGCCAAGCGCCAAGCCACCATCGGCGAAGCCCCGTTGGAGCTGACCAGCACCGAATTCAACCTGCTGGAAGTGCTGATGCGCCATGCCGGCCAGGTGGTGAACAAAGAGACCCTGTCGATTGAAGCGCTTGACCGCAAACTGGCCAAATTCGACCGCAGCATCGACGTGCACATTTCCAGCATCCGCCACAAACTGGGCGATGCCTCGTTGATCCAGACCGTGCGCGGTTTGGGCTATCTGTTTGTGAAAAACTGATGCCGGCCGAAACCGGATACGCCGATCATCCGTCTGTCGTGCGAGCGGCGCACAGACCGGTGGTCGGCTTGTTTATGCGGCGGGCAACGGCGTCCGCTTTGTTTTCAGGTAGCCTGATATGAAGTTGTTCCAGCGGATTTTCCTGACTTTTTTCGTGTTGATCATCGGCGGCATCATGCTGGCCAGCCTCTCGTTCTGGCTGGTGCAGGACACCGTGGCCGAGAGCCGTTTCCGCCAGCAGAGGGCGTTTGAAACCGGCCTCCTGAACAGCGCAGTCACCGTTTTCCAAACCCGCGGCCTGCCGGGCGTGCGCGAAACCCTCCAGGATTGGAACAATACGCCGACTTTCGACAATATTCTGGTGATTGCCGGCGACAGCAAAACCGATATCTTTAAACGCGATATTGAGGCCGCCCATATTTTTGCCGCCCGCAAATTTGCCGCCCGCCATCCGGAAACCCGCCTGGTACGTGTGGCATACGACCGTTTGGGCGAAGAATACATTTTCATGCTGCGCGATTGGGACAAGCAGCAGGCTTCGCGTCCGCCGCCGCCTCTGATGATTCCCGGCATCGAAATGGCGCCGGTGTGGCACGAGCTCATTATCCTCAGCTTCGTGGTGGTGGTCGGTCTGTTGCTGGCCTACATTCTGGCCAACAATATTTCCAAGCCCATCAATATTCTCGAGCGCGGAATGAACCGTTTGGCCGGCGGCGATCTGGAAACACGCATCGCGCACCAACTGGTGGGCCGGCGCGACGAATTGGCCAATCTGGCGGTTCAGTTCGACAGCATGGCGGGGCAGTTGCAGCAACTGGTGGAGAAAGAGCGCCATCTGCTGCACCATGTTTCGCATGAAATGCGTTCGCCGCTGGCGAGAATGCAGGCGCTGTTGGCGCTGATGCAGCTGCAGCCACAGAAGCAGGAGCAGAATATGCAGCGCCTAGAGTCGGAATTGGGGCGCATGGATACCTTGGTGGGCGAGCTGCTTACCCTGTCGCGCTTGGAAAGCGCCCATGCCGGCATGGAAAAAGATCCGCTCAAGCTGGTGCCGTTTCTGGAAAACCTGGTGGAAGATTCCCGTGCGGTGGCCGCCCAAAACCGGCAAACCATTGAGCTGCACTACAAACCGGCAGATGCCGAAGCGATGGTTAACGCCAATGAAGGCTACCTGTACCGGGCGTTCGACAATGTGCTGCGCAATGCGATGGCTTACAGCCCCTTGGGCGGCACCATCCGGGTAAACCTTTCCGCGCAGCGGCAGAGTTGGGTGGTGGACATCGCCGACAACGGCCCCGGGGTGGACGAACGGCAGCTGCCGCATATTTTTACCGCTTTCTACCGCGCCGACAGCGGCGCCCACAAGCAGGGTACCGGTTTGGGACTGGCCATCGCCCGCCATGTGATCGGCCAGCATTGCGGTAAAGTGATGGCCTACAATGTGCAGCCGCACGGTCTGAATATCCGCTTCGAATTGCCCAAATTGAAGCCCGGTGCGACTCAAACCGAGTGTTGCCAGGACAAGGAAGAAAAAGAAGCCGAATAAGCTGCTTGTGCACTGCCGGGTTAGCAAGTGCAGAAAGCCGCCGGATACGGGAATAGTGTATCCGGCGGCTTTCTTTGTGCGGATTTTGGGCAAAGGTCTCAAAACCTGTGCAAAGTTTCCGTTGCGGCGGTATTTTAGCTTCGCCAGTCCGCTTTGCTACCCGGTCAACAACCGCATCTGCCACGTTAAAAATGCTTTCGAGGTGTTCAATATTAAGCAAATTTTCGACTTGCATTTGCGGTTTTTGCCTCGAAAACCGCTGCACAAGAAGAGCATGAACAGGTGCTCAGGCTACCTGAAAAGGTCAGGCCGTATCGGCCAGCCAGACGGCGCTGAGCATGCGGCCGGTTTGGCCGTCGCGGCGGTAGGAGAAAAAAGTATCGCGCTCGAGCACGGTGCAGTGTTCGCCGCCGCAGATTTGGCCGATGCCTTCCCTTTGCAGCACCAGGCGGGCGAGGGCGTAGATGTCGGCCAGATATTTGCCGTTGCCGATGTCCTGAAAGGCGGCTTCGGCCGCACGGCCCAAGGGTAGGCAAAAGGCTTCCCATACGTCCCGGCCCACTTCGAAAGCGTCGGGGCCGATGGCGGGGCCGAGCCAGGCCATGATTTCCACGGGCGGCACCTGCATGGCGGCAACGGTGTTTTGCAGAATACCGCCCGCCAGTCCGCGCCAACCGGCGTGGGCGGCGGCCACCACACTGCCGGCGCAGTCGCAAAACAAAACCGGCAGGCAGTCGGCGGTCATCACCGCGCAGGCGGCTTGTCCGCTGCGGTCGAAGGCGGCATCGGCATTCAGCGGGGCGGCCACGCTGTTGGCGGCGGCCACCACGCGGTTGCCGTGGGTTTGCTCCAGATAAGCCAAGGGCAGCGGCACGGCGGTTTGCACGCGGCGGCGGTTTTCCGCCACGTCGGCCGGCCGGTCGCCGACATGGGCGCCCACGTTGAGGCTGGCAAACATGCCTTGGCTGACGCCGCCTTGGCGGGTGGTGATCAGGGTGCGGACATTGGCCGGTGCGGGCCAGTCGGCCTGCAAAAAGCGGTGCGGGGTTTCAGGTAGCCCTAAGGCGCGGTACAGGGTTTTGTCGGGCAGCATGGGGAATCTCGGCAAGCGTGGCGGGCGGATCGGGCAGCAGGCTGAGGGTTTGGTTCCATCCGCCCGCCTTGGGCGGCATCCATATCCGGGAGAGTCCAAAGGCCTCCGGCTGGTGGGGGCTTATTCCGATGCGGGCGGCGGGGGATCGGCAGGCAGCAGGCCGGCTTCGCGCAGGCGTTTTTGCTGGGCGTCGTAGGCGGCTTTGTCTTTGCGGTAGATTTCCTGGATGCAGGCGTCGCCGCATTCGCTGCCGCAGCATTCCCAATCGGCGGGGGCTTCCGGTTCGGGCAGCAGGGGTTCGTCGGCAACAGAGGGCTGTTCAGACTCGGTCATGGTCGTATCCTGCGGCGATGTCGAGCACCGCACCGTTGAATTCGACGGTGTCGCCGGCGCGGATTTTGGCCGTTTTTCGGGTTTCGACGCTGCCGTTGCGGCAGACCAAACCTTCGGCAATCAGGGCTTTGGCCTGTCCGCCGCTGTCGGCCAGGCCGGCCAGTTTCAGCAGGTCGCACAGGGCGATGTATTCTTGGTCTTCGAGATAAACGGTGGCGTGCATGATGTGTGGCGCTCGGGGGCTGCCTGAAAACGTTCAGGCAGCCCGCATGGGGTGCTTAATGGGGTTGGAGCAGGCTTTGGTCCAGCGTGAGTTCGTCGTTTTTATTGATGCCGATGCTGCGTTGCAAAATGTGTTCGGCGATTTGGCGCGCTTCGGCCAGGGAGTGCATTTGGTAGGTGCCGCATTGGTATTCGTTGAGTTCGGGAATGCGGTTTTGGTCTTGCACGGCCAAAACGTCCTGCATGGCGGCCTGCCAGGCGGCGGCCACGCGCTCTTCGCCGGGGGTGCCGATCAGGCTCATGTAGAAGCCGGTGCGGCAGCCCATGGGGGAGATGTCGATGATTTCCACGTCGTCGCCGTTTAGGTGGTCGCGCATGAAGCCGGCGAAGAGGTGCTCTAAGGTGTGGATGCCTTTTTCGGGCAGGATTTCCTGATTGGGCACGCAAAAGCGCAGGTCGTAAACGGTGATGTCGTCGCCTTTGGGGGTGCGCATGTTTTTGGCAACGCGCACGGCGGGGGCGTGCATACGGGTGTGGTCAACGGTGAAACTGTCTAGCAGGGGCATGGCGGGTTCCTTAATGGGGTGGATGGGGCGGCATCATAGCACAAACGGCGGCGCCGGCTGATGAGGTCCTAAGATTGGGCCGAGGGCCAGAAGGAATAGGGGTGTTTGCTCAGGTAGGCGTTGGTGTAGCGGCCGTGGCTGGTGATTTCTTCGCCCAGCCAGGCGGGGCGGGGGTAGGGGGCGTCTTCGCCGGGCAATTCGAGTTCGGCCACCACCAAGGGGGCGTTTTCGCCCAAGTATTCGTCGATTTCAAAAACAAAGCCTTGGTAGGGCAGGGTGTAGCGGCGTTTTTCCAGCTTGAAGGGGCAGAGGCCGGCCAAAATGGCTTCGGCGTCAGCCAGGGGAATCGGGTATTCGAATTCGCTGCGGCTCACGTCGGAAATATGGCCTTTGAGGGTGAGCCAGGCTTGATGGCCGCTGATGCGCACGCGTATGCTGCAGGCTTTGTCCACTTTCAGGTAGCCTTGGCGCAGGAGGTGCGGGGCGCCGGCCAAGGCACGCCAGTCGTTGTTGGCCAGCAGAAAGCGGCGTTCGATTTCGATACCCATCGCGTGTGCCTCAGAAGGGTTTGTACACCACCAGATACAGGGCGAAGGCCATGATGAAGACCGGGATTTCGTTGAATACGCGGTACCAGCGGTGGGAATAGCGGTTGCGGTTGTCTTGGAAGTCGAGCAGCAGGCGGTAGCAGTAGAAATGGTAGCCTAAAAGCACCACGGCCAAGGTGAGCTTGGTGTGTACCCAGCCCTGCCCCCACCAGCCGGTAACAAACGGAACGGCAAAGCCGGTGATGACGGCGCCGATGCCCAGCGGGGTCATGAATTTGAACAGCCGATCGGCCATGCCGAGCAGGTGGCGGTATTCGGTGCTGCCCGTGCCCACGGCGGCAAGGTTCACATAAATGCGCGGCAGGTAAAACAGGCCGGCAAACCAGGCGATGATGAAGAAAACATGCAGCAGTTTGAGCAGAAGATACATGATCAGGCTACCTGAAAGCAAAGGCGGCTATTGTAGTCGAACGGCGGAGACATCGGCTACGGTGCGGCGGGGGCGTTTAAGCGAGAAGGCGTCCCAGATATTCGCCGAGCCGCCACCATTGGAATACCATCAGCGACAGCACTTCGCCGGCCATAAACTTCAGTCCTTTGCGCCCCTGATAGCGGCTGGTGGGCGTGGCTTCGGTTTGGTAGTTCAGGCCGGCGTAGCTGGCCATGGCGGCGGCGCGGGCCAGGTGATGCGGGTCGCTGACGATGATCACGCTGTCCAAACCGTTGCGGCGCAGCAGGTCGCGCGTGTTGAGCAGGTTTTGCAGGGTGTCGCGCGAGGTGTTTTCATACAGAATGTCGTGCTCGGGAATGCCTTGCGCCAAAGCGTAGCGGCGGCCGACTTCGGCTTCGGTCATGAAGCCGGGCTTGGGCGTGCCGCCGGTGAAAATAAGCTTGGCCACCCGCCCGCTGCGGTAGAGCGTGATGCCGTGCCGGATGCGCTCGCGGAACACGGGGGAAGGGTTTTTATCCCAAGCGGCTGCGCCCAACACCACTGCGGCATCGGCGCGGCCGGCGGCTTGGCCGGCGTAGTGCTGAACCAGCCAAACGCACCACACCGCCTGCATCAGCACCAAAAGGAGGCTGATTTTGATGCCGCGCCAGAAATGGCGCAGCAGGCCGGAGCGGGTGGGGAGGGGCATGGCGGCTCAGTCGAACAGGGCGGCGATGTTGTCCAGCGGCCGGCCGATGGCCGCGCGTTGCCGGTAAACCGCAATCGGGCGCTCAATCAGCGCCGGGTGGCGGTGCATGGCGCGGATGAGGGCGGCGTTGTCGGCTCCGTTGAGGCCGAGTTCGGCAAACAGGCTGTCTTGGCGGCGCATCATGTGGGCGGCATCGGCCAAGCCGAGCCGGGCCAGCAAGACGGCCAATTCGGCTTCGGAGGGCGGCTGTTTTTGGTAGTCGATCACTCGGACTGGCGCAGGGCTGTGCTGTTCCAGCCATTCGAGGGCGGCGCGCGATTTGGAGCAGCGCGGGTTGTGGTAAAGCAGGACGGTGTCGCTCATGGGGGCAAGGTCTGAAGAAAAAACGGAATATATCGTACAATACCTGCCGTTTTCAGGCTACCTGAAGGAGCAGATTATGCAGAAAAGCATCAGACGGGCGGCATGTGCGGCCTGCCTGGCCGCCGCGTGTGCGGCGCAGGCGGCGGATTTGGTGGAGCATGCCGGCAACCGTGCCGTTTCTTTGGACGGCGGCGGCAAACGGATTCAGGTGGTGAATGTGTGGGCCACCTGGTGCGTGCCTTGTCGTAAAGAAATGCCGCTGCTGTCGCGCTGGTACGGCCGTCAGCGGCCGGCGCAGGTGCAGATGGTGGGTGTGGCGCTGGATAATGCGGCCAATGTAAGCCGTTTTCTGCAAAGCACGCCGGTGCGTTACCCGATTTGGCGTTACACCGGCGGCGACAGCACGGCTTGGATGAAGCAGTTGGGCAATCCGGTCGGCGCCCTGCCGTTTACTTTGGTGCGGGTGCCGGGTTGCCGCCACCAAAAGCCTTTGCTGGGCGAGGTGGAGGAAGCCAAGCTGACGCAGGCGGTGAGCGAAGTGGCGGCGCGCTGCGGCGTATGAAGCGGCGGGGGTATTTTTGCTAAACGGCCGGATGCGGAGGTGTGGCGGCACAGCTGGCGCAGATGCCAGGGCGTGTCGTCACCAAGCGTTGCGGCGGTATTTTTGGTTCAAACCCGCATCTGCGGCCTTATCCCCCAAGGGGACGCAGAAAATGCCCGCAAAATGGGACATCTTGCGGGCATTTCCCTTATCCGGTAGGAGTGGCGCCGTAGGCGGGGTTTGTCCTCAAACGCCGCCGCAACGGAGGCTTTGAACAGGCTCCAAGCAGTCGCACTTACAATTGTTTGATCATAATGTAATCTCCGCTGTTTTCCTGTATGACTTTGAAGCCCAATTGTTGATACCACTTTGCTGCATAATTTGTTTTCTGCACGGAAAGAGAAACATGCCGGTAACCTTTTTCTTTGAGGTGGTGTAGCATTTCCTGCATCATCGCCGTTCCGATTCCCCGGTTTCTATATGCCGGATAAAGTGATATGGAAAGGGAGGGCGTCTGGTCGTCGACGTGTCCGTAATCGTTGATGATGCGCGTCCATACGGCTCCTACCGCCATTCCGTTTACTTCGGCAAGCAGCGCGTGATCGTGGTCGTATGTGCCGAAGTCGCGAACATACAGCTGCAGCTTGGCTTGTTCGACCACCGACCTATCGGGCGGCGTGACTCCTTCGGGGATGAAAATTGCTTCATAAAGGAAATCTTCCAGCAAGACCCGTTCGTTTTCTTTGATTTTTCTGATTGTGTAGTTCATGGCACATCGTCCCATATACGGTTTGGTCTCGGAAAATGTTTATGCAAAGAGGCTACCTGAAAGTTTTTCAGGTAGCCTCTGAATTTCGGCAGCGCTTATTTTTTCAGGGAATCGCGGATTTCGCGCAGCAGCAGCACTTCCTCAGCCGGTTCGGCCGGCGCTTCTTCCGCCGCCGGCGCTTCGCGCTTCATTTTGTTGATCAGTTTGACCACCACGAAAATGGCGGAAGCCACAATCAGGAAGCTGATAACGGTGTTGATAAACAGGCCGATGTTGAGCGTCACCGCGCCGTCGGCTTGTGCGGCGGCCAAGGTGGTGTAGCCGGCGGCTGGATCGGTGGCGCCGGTTTTGAGGGTCAGGAACAGATCGGAGAAGTCCACACCGCCCAGCAGCAGGCCAATGGGCGGCATGATGACGTCGTCCACCAGCGATTTGACGATGCCGGAAAAAGACGCGCCCACCACCACGCCAACGGCCATATCGATCACATTGCCGCGCATGATGAAATCTTTAAATTCTTGACGTAAAGACATAGTTGTTCCTCTTTTGCAATAAAACATCAATGGGCGCGCATCATAAAAGTGTTTTGTGTTGGCTGCCGTTTGCTCGGGTTAAGGTTTGTTATTTGGCGGCGGCGTTTGAATGGGATTTGGCGGCCGTGGGGCGGCTCCGAGGGCGGCAGATAAAGACGACAGGCTGCCCGAAACACGTTCAGGCAGCCTGTCGGCAACTGAGGGAAAGAAGATCAGCCTTCGGCGGCTTCGTTCAAAGCATTGATGCTGTAGCCCCCGTCCACATAGGTGATTTCGCCGGTGATGCCGGAGGCGAGGTCGGAGAGCAGGAAGGCGGCGGTGTTGCCCACTTCTTCGATGGTCACATTGCGGCGCAGCGGATTGTGGGCGGCCACGTGGCTGAGCAGTTTGCCGAAGTCGGCAATGCCGGCGGCGGCCAGGGTTTTGATGGGGCCGGCGGAAATGCCGTTGCAACGGATGCCTTCCGGGCCCAGACAGGCGGCGGTGAAGCGGATGCCGGCCTCCAAGCTGGCTTTGGCCATGCCCATTACGTTGTAATTGGGGATGGCGCGCACGGCGCCGAGGTAAGACAGGGCGAGAATGGCGCTGCTGCGGCCGCGCATCATGGGGCGGGCGGCTTTGGCCAGGGCGGGCAGGCTGTAGGCGGAGACATCGTGGGCGATGTTGAAGGCTTCGCGGCTGATGTTGTCGAGGAAATCGCCGCCCAAGGCTTCTTTCGGGGCGAAGGCAATGGCGTGCACCAAGCCGTCCAGACCGTTCCAAGAGCGGCCCAAATCGGCAAAAATTTGTTCGATTTCGGCGTCGTTTTGCACGTCGCAGCGGAACACCAGTTCGGAGCCGAGTTCGGCCGCCATTTTGCGCACCCGTTCTTCGAGCTTGTCCACCACATAGGTGAACGCCAGCTCGGCGCCTTGTTCGCGGCAGGCTTTGGCGATGCCGTAGGCAATCGAGCGTTCGGAAATCATGCCGGTAATCAGGATTTTTTTACCTTGCAAAAAGCCCATGTCTTGTCCTTCGTTTTGTTATGGTTTGTGTGTTGGGAAGCGGCAGCGGCCCGGCGGGGCAAATCGGCGTTTCTGCCGGGCAGGCGCTTCGTAAAACGGCGCATTATAACGAATTTCAATCCGCTCGAACAGCGGCTTGCACGGGCTTTGCGGTAGGCCGGAAAAGCCGAAGCCCGCTGTTTCAGGCAGCGGGCTTCGACCTTCGGTTTTGAGTATTGGGATGTCAAGAAATCTGGTGTCGCTAGGCGTACTCCTGTGCGGGTGTTGGAGAAAATGGACTTGGGATAATGGAATCGGCCGACCCGTTTGCGGGTGGCTTGCGGTGCATTATACATAAACGATAATTATTATCAATAAATAAAATGCGAAAATATCTTAATTGATTTTGGTAAACGGATAATTAAAATTTATTGAACTCGGAAGCGGGCGAATCGCGGATGCGGGCTGCTATAATGCAACGCTCTGATGTCCCGCCTTATTGTTCCTTAAACTGCGAAGATTTTATGACACACTCTGCCCAGCAAACCGTTGCCCAACAACTCCTGTATGCCAACAGCCTGCATGAACACCATCTGGCGGCGGCCTTGGCTCAGATTGGCGGCCATCAGGTGGATTATGCCGACATCTACTGCCAGCACACGGCTTTCGAGAGCTGGCATTTGGAAGAGGGGATGGTGAAGTCCGGCAGCTTCCAGATCGACCAAGGCGTGGGCGTGCGCGCGGTATCCGGCGAGAAAACCGCTTTCGCCTATTCCGATAACCTGACCGCCGATGCTTTGGCGCAGGCGGCGCGGGCGGTGCGCACCATCGGCGCGGCAGGGCAAAACCGCTCGGCCGATTTGCGTTTTCAGGCAGCTCCGATGCCGCCGTTATTATATGATGCGGCCAATCCGATTGCCGGTTTGGATTCGGCGGCCAAAGTGGCGCTGCTGGAAAGGGTGGAGCAGTTGGCGAAAGCGGCCGATCCGCGCATTGTGCAGGTGATGGCCGGATTGACCTGCGAATACGAAATGGTTTATCTCGCCCGTTTGGACGGGCGGGTGGCGGCCGATATCCGGCCTTTGGTGCGCCTGAGCGTCACAGTGGTGGCCAAACAGGGCGAGCGGCGCGAGGCCGGCAGTGCCGGCGGCGGCGGCCGTTTCGGCCTGGCTTATTTTGACGACGGGTGCGTGCGCGGCTATGTGCGGGCGGCGGTGGCGCAGGCGCTGACCAATCTCGAGTCGCGTCCGGCACCGGCCGGGGCGATGACGGTGGTGCTGGGCAGCGGCTGGCCGGGCGTGCTGCTGCACGAGGCGGTGGGCCACGGTCTGGAAGGCGACTTCAACCGTAAAGGCACCAGCGCCTTTGCCGGCCGTATCGGCGAGCGGGTGGCGGCCAAAGGCGTGACCGTGGTGGATCAGGGCAATATAGAAGGGCGGCGCGGCTCATTGAGTTTGGACGACGAGGGCAACGAAACCCGCCGCACGGTGTTGATTGAAGACGGCATCCTCACCGGCTACTTGCAAGACGAAACCAACGCCCGCTTGACGGGCACCGCCGTTACCGGCAACGGCCGCCGCGAAAGCTACGCTTCCGTGCCCATGCCGCGCATGACCAATACCTATATGGAAAACGGCGGCCACGAGCCCGAAGAAATCATCGCCTCCATCGACAAAGGGCTGTATGCGGTGAATTTCGGCGGCGGCCAGGTGGACATCACCAGCGGCAAATTCGTGTTCAGCGCCTCCGAAGCTTGGTGGGTGGAAAACGGCAAACGGCAATATCCGGTGAAAGGCGCTACCATCATCGGCAACGGTCCCGAAGTGTTGAAACACGTGAGCATGATCGGCAACGATACCGCCCTAGATCCGGGTGTGGGCGTGTGCGGCAAAGACGGTCAAAGCGTGCCGGTGGGCGTGGGGCAGCCGACCTTGCGCATTGATGCCGGCCTCGCCGTGGGCGGCAGCGAGGCGGCTTGAACGCTTGGCATCACCATTCAGGCTGCCTGAAAGGCTTTCAGGTAGCCTGAATTGTTTTTGTCTCTTTGGCCGGCTAATTGTGTGCTAAATTTCGGCGCGTATGATTGCTTTGTATCGAACCCGATTGCCCCGCCGCTCATGCCCGCTTTCCGACACTCCCTACAACTGCGCCTGAATGCCGCGTTTTCGCTGCTGTTTCTGCTGCTGGCCGTTTTGGCCGGCGGCTTTGCGTTTTACGATACCTATCGGGAAACCAACGATTTCCAAGACGACCTGCTCAGGCAGACCGCCGCCTACATCAGCCCGAATGCGCCGCTGCCGGAGATGCCGGATGTAGACAACGACGTGCGCATCTATGTGGATTATCCGGGCGGGCGGATAGGGGATGAGGACGGAGACGGCCTGTATCTGCCCGAATATTTGGCTGACGGCCTGCATACGGTTTATGACGACGGCGACAGCTACCGGGTCTATGTCCGCAGTACGCCGCAGGGCAGGATTGCGGTTTGGCAGGAAAACGAATACCGGGAAGAATTGGCCGCCCGTTCGGCCTGGAGCAGCGTCTTGCCCCTGCTGATCCTGATTCCGCTGATCAGCCTGCTGACCATGTGGATTATTCGGCGCACGTTGCGGCCGGTAAGCGAGTTGTCGGCCCATGTGGAGGCGCGCAGCAGCCAAGATTTGTCGCCCTTGCCCGAAAAAGGCATGCCGGCGGAGATCCGCGGTTTCGTGCAGGCTTTGAACCGCTTGTTGGAACGGATTGAGGCGGCGGTGCGGCAGCAGCAGCGTTTTATTGCCGACGCCGCCCACGAGTTGCGCAGTCCGATGACGGCCTTGTCGCTGCAAGCCGAGCGTTTGGCGCAGCAGCCGCTGCCCGGGCCGGCGGCCGGCCAGATGGCGGTGCTGCAACAGGGCATCCGCCGCAACCGCCAGCTGTTGGAACAGCTGCTTTCGCATGCGCGCGCGCAAAACAGCGAAGCCGGCGGCCACCCGGCAGCCATTCATGCACAGGCCTTGTTCCGGCGGGTGGTGGCGGATTTGCTGCCTTTGGCGGAGGAGAAAGAGCAGGATTTCGGCGTGGCCGATGCGGCCGACCCGGTGCTGTATGCCGACGAAACCGCGCTCTATACCCTGCTGAAAACCTTGGCCGACAACGCGCTGCGCTATACGCCGGCGGGCGGGCGGATTGATTTGTGGGCCGAAGAAACGGCCGGCCATATTGTATTTCATGTCGAAGACAACGGCCCCGGCATTGCGCCGGCGGAGCGGGCGCGGGTGCTGGATCCGTTTTACCGCATTCTGGGCAGCGGCGAGGAAGGTACGGGCTTGGGTTTGTCGATTGCCGATGCGGTGGCGCGGCGTTACGGCGGATATTTGGTATTGAGCGACAGCCGCCGTTTCGCCGGCGGCCTGCATGTGGCGGCGTATTTGGACAAACGCTGTTTGCAGGCATGATGCGGCGGCGGGCGTAAAGACACCTCCCTTCAAAAGATAAAGGCTACCTGAAACCGGTTGAGCGGTTTCAGGTAGCCTGTCAATTTGGCTCAAGACTTCTGGCGACACGCCCTAATGTAAAGTCTTTAAGCCTGTTCTTTGGCCACGCGGCGCCAGTGGTGCAGCAGCGGTTCGGTGTAGCCGTTGGGTTGTTCGGTGCCTTTAAACACCAGGTCGCAGGCGGCGAGGAAGGCGGGCGAACGGTCGAAGCGGCCCACCATCGGAGTGTAGAAGGGGTCGCCTTCGTTTTGCTTGTCCACCACGGCAGCCATGCGCTCCAAGGTTTCGCGC
>JAUMZB010000035.1 GCA_030528345.1 Eikenella sp. | reverse complement strand
TGTGGCAGTCGTTCTGCCGCATCCTGCCGCAAAAGCAAAGCGAAGTGGCGCTGTACTTTCTCGAGCCGATTGCCGTGGCCGGCAAAACCCGCCAGCAGATTTGTGCCGAAGCCCAAACCCAGGTAGCGGCCAAGCTGGCCGAACTGCAAGGCAAATCCGTTGCCGAACTCACGGCCGGCAGCCTGCCCGCCCCATCAGACGAAAAGGCTACCTGAACAGCCTTTCAGGTAGCCTTTATGCGGCGGCGCGTTTACAATACGCGCTTTATTTTTCCGTTTATTTGCGCCCATCATGTTAGACATCCAACGCCTCCGCAACGACCCCGCCGCCGTCGCCGCCAAGCTGGCCGCCCGCGGCTTCGCCCTCGACACCGCCGCCTTCGAAGCGCTGGAAAGCCGCCGCAAAGCCCTGCAGGTGCAAACCGAAGAATTGCAGGCGCGCCGCAACCGTGTGTCCAAACAGATCGGCGCCCTCAAAGGCCAAGGCCGACACGCAGAAGCCGAAGCGGCCATGGCCGAAGTGGCGGCCATCAAAAGCGAATTGGAACAAACCGATGCCGCCTACCAAGCGGTGCAGAAACAGCTGGACGACTGGCTGCTGGTGATCCCCAACCTGCCCCACGACAGCGTACCCGTCGGCCGCGATGAAAACGACAATGTGGAAGTGCGCCGCGTCGGCAGCCCGCGCGAATTCGATTTCGAAGCCAAAGACCACGTTGACTTGGGCGAAAAACTGGGGCTGGATTTCGAAACCGCCGCCGCCCTCTCCGGCGCCCGTTTCAGCCTGATGAGAGGCCCCATCGCCCGCCTGCACCGCGCCCTGGCGCAATTCATGCTCGACACCCACACCCAAGAGCACGGCTACACCGAGTGCTACACGCCCTACATCGTCAGCGACGGCACCCTCTTGGGCACCGGCCAACTGCCGAAATTCGGCGAAGACTTATTCCACGTTGCCCGCGGCGGCGACGAGGGCAAGCTCACCCAATACCTGATTCCCACCGCCGAAGTCACCCTCACCAACACCGTGCGCGAGCGCATCGTGCCGCAAGACGAATTGCCGATTAGGCTCACCGCCCACTCGCCCTGCTTCCGCAGCGAAGCCGGCTCGCACGGCAAAGACACCCGCGGCCTGATCCGCCAACACCAATTCGACAAAGTGGAAATGGTGCAGATCGTCCACCCCGACAGCTCGTACGATGCCTTGGAAGAAATGGTGGGTCACGCCGAAAAAATTCTGCAATTACTCGAGCTGCCCTACCGCGTCATCGTGCTGTGCACCGGCGACATGGGCTTCGGCGCCAGCAAAACCTACGACCTCGAAGTGTGGGTGCCCGCGCAACACACCTACCGCGAAATCTCCAGCTGTTCCAACTGCGAAGACTTCCAAGCCCGCCGCATGAAAGCCCGCTTCAAAGACGAAAACGGCAAAAACCGCCTGCTGCACACCCTCAACGGCTCCGGCCTCGCCGTCGGCCGCGCCTTGGTGGCGGTGTTGGAAAACCACCAGCAGGCCGACGGCAGCATCGCCATTCCTGCGGCGCTGCGCCCCTATTTGGGCGGTGCGGAAACACTCAAGCCCTAATCCGCGCCACAGGCTGGCTGAAGCCGCCCCAAACGGTTTCAGCCAGCCTGTGGGTCTGTCCAAAGGTCTTCTTGCGCAGCGGTTTGGGCGGCAAAACCACGCATGCCGGGCAATACTCGAAGAGGGCGGTTTTACACGCTTCGCTAGCAAAACCAGCCGTGCAGCAAGATTGGACATCTTGCAAGCATTTACGATGCCGCAGGCGGGGATTTTTGACCCCAATGCCGCCGCAATGGAGACTTTGAACAGGCTCTTCACCCCATGATCGATCTGCACTGCCATTCCCATGTTTCCGACGGTGCGCTGCCGCCGCGCGAAGTGGTGCGCCTCGCCCACGCCAACGGCTGCACCCTGCTGGCCCTCACCGACCACGACCATACCGGCGGTTTGGCCGAAGCACGGCAGGAGGCCGACCGCCTCGGCTTACGGCTGGTCAACGGCGTGGAAATTTCCGTCAGTTGGCGCGGCCGCACCATCCACATCGTCGGCCTCAATTTCGACGACGGCGATCCCGGCCTGCAAAATCTGCTCGCCCAACTGCGGCAAGGCCGCCTCGAACGCTTCGCCCGCATTGCCGACAAGCTGGCCGCCAACGGCATATCCGGCGCCTACGAAGGTGCTTTGGCGCTGGCGGCCAACCCGGAAATGGCCAGCCGCACCCATCTGGCGCAATGGCTGGTGGCGCAAGGCCATGTACGCAACAAACAGCAGGCCTTCAGCAAATATCTGGGCGACGGCAAAAGCGCCGCCGTACGTCACGAATGGACCGACCTCGAATCCGCCGTCGGCGCCATCGTCCAAGCCGGCGGCATGGCCGTGATCGCGCATCCGATGCGCTACAAACTTTCCGCCACCGCCAAACGCCACCTCATCGAAGCCTTTGTTGCCTGCGGCGGCCGCGCCATGGAAGTGCACAGCGGCGCCTGCCACCCAAACGACTGCCTCAACTACGCCCTGCTGGCCGAACGCTACGGCCTGTTGGCCTCCTGCGGCAGCGATTTCCACCGCGCCGGCGATTACGGCAACGGCGTACTCGGCGCCTGCCCGCCCCTGCCCGCCAATTGCCGTCCGGTTTGGGAAACCTTCGGCTAAATGCCACGTTGAATACCCCATCCAAACCGCAGCAACCCCACTTGAGAACCTGTTCATAGGCACAGCCATGCCTGAACCGGGCTTTTCAGGTAGCCTTTTTATCGCGCCAGACAAACCCGAAAATCAGTTTTGCATGCCAATAGTGCCTATGGTTTTGCCCGGATTTCAGGCTACCTGAAAACCGGGCAAAACCATCTGCCGCCCCTTATGCCTCTTGGCGCCAGATTCTGTCCGTCTCCACCACCGCCGCCCACAATAACTGCTTTTGCTGCCGATTCAGCTGTTTGATGCGCCACTCTTCCCTGCCTGCTGCCGAACGGCTCAAACCCACACTCAGCAAACGCATTTCCTTCACCCCGCGCGAACGGGTATAGCGAGCCGCTTGGCCGGCGCAATGCGCCGCCCAACGCAAGGCAGGCCGGTTACTGATGCCGCAATAGAAAGTATCGTCAGCACAACGGATTAGATACACACACCAATTATTTACCGCTTCGACCATCCGGCTGCCTTCAGCGGTTTTTGGGCCGCATGCAACGGATTTGTCCATCTATCCCTTTCCTACCCAATTCACTGCAACTTTCATAAGCCACTCGATTGGCAGCCTATTCTTCACCGGCTAAGCTGCCCACTTTCAGTCAACTTCCGATACCGTCCAAACAAAACCGGGTACAAATAAACGCCAGAGTTTCCCGGCCGAGCCGCTGCAAACCGATTACGCCACTCCATTGCCGCCACCCAATAACACACGAGCAGAAAAAAGGAAGCCGAAGCTTCCTTTTTCAAAAGGCCGGATTTAAGCCAAGGCGGCTTTGGCTTTTTCCACCAATTGGGCAAACGCCGCTTTGTCGAATACGGCCAGATCGGCCAATACTTTGCGGTCCAGCTCGATGGCGGCTTTTTTCAGGCCGTTCATGAATTTGCTGTAAGACAAACCGTGTTGGCGGGCACCGGCATTGATGCGGGTGATCCACAACTGGCGGAATTGGCGTTTGCGCTGACGGCGGTCGCGGTAGGCGTATTGGCCGGCTTTCATTACCGCTTGTTTGGCAACGCGGTAGACGTTTTTACGGCGGCCGCGGTAGCCTTTGGCTAACGCTAATACTTTTTTATGACGGGCACGAGCGGGTACACCGCGTTTTACGCGTGGCATGGTTCAAACTCCTTAAGCGTAGGGCAACATTTTGGCAACGGCAGCCAAATCGCGTTCGTTCACCATGGCGGTGCCGCGCAGTTGGCGTTTGTTTTTGGTGGTTTTTTTGGTCAGGATGTGACGCTTGAACGCATGAGCGCGCTTCACACCGCCGTTACCCAGTACTTTAAAGCGTTTTTTGGCGCTCGACTTGGTTTTCATTTTTGGCATGGGAAAACTCCATTCATTTATCGGATAAGGCATCAGGGGATTGCATGGCAATGCTTGAACCCAAACACCACGGTTTTTGGCCGCCTCAGGTTTGGCCGAAAGGCCGTTTTTCCAAGCGGCGGCGGGCTTGAAAAACGGGGAATTATACGGTTATTTCTTCTTCGGTGCAATCATCATCACCATCTGGCGGCCTTCCATTTTCGGGAACTGCTCTACAACCGCCACTTCGGCCAGATCGTTTTTCACCCGTTCGAGCAGCTGGGCGCCGAATTCCTGATGGGCCATTTCGCGGCCGCGGAAGCGCAAAGTAACTTTCACTTTGTCGCCATCGGCGAGGAAGCGGTTGATGTTGCGCATTTTGATCTGGTAATCGCCTTCATCGGTGCCGGGGCGGAATTTGATTTCCTTAATCTGCACCAATTTCTGCTTTTTCCTGGCTTCGTCACGCTTTTTGGACTGCTCGTATTTGTATTTGCCGTAGTCCATCAGCTTGCAGACCGGCGGCTTGGCAGTGGGAGAGATTTCCACCAAATCCACATCCTGCTCTTCGGCCATGGCCAAGGCTTCTTTAACGGTTACGATACCAAGCTGCTCGCCTGTGCTGCTGATTAAACGCACTTCTTTGGCGGTAATTTCGCCGTTGATTCGTGCTTCGCGTTCTTGTGCGATGATGAGGTCTCCTGTAAAAGTTTTTCGGTGCCGGCAAACTGCGTCAGGCAGCATACCTTGTGGCGGTGTCCGCGCCATTGTTCACGGCGCAGGCAACCGCTGTCGCGTTTCAGGTAGCCTGTCCCGCCGGGGAGAGGCTACCTGAAAAGTTTAGGCGGAATGAACAGTCGCCCATTCTGTTTGCAGATGGGCGATGAAGTCGGCCAGCGTCATGCTGCCCAAATCTTCGCCCCTGCGGCGTACGGCCACTTGGCCGTTTTCTTTTTCCTTGTCGCCCACCACGATTTGGTAGGGATAACGGTATTGGCTGTTGTCGCGGATTTTGTAGCCGATTTTCTCGTTGCGCAAGTCTGTTTCGGCACGGAAACCGGCTTGGCGTAGTTTTTCTACCACTTCTTCGCAGTAATCGGCCTGTTTCTCAGTGATGTTCATCACCACCATCTGCACCGGAGCCAGCCACAAGGGGAAGGAGCCGGCATGGTTTTCGATGAGGATGCCGATGAAGCGCTCCATCGAGCCCAAAATGGCGCGGTGCAACATTACCGGACGGGCGCGGCCGTTGTTTTCGGTCACATACTCGGCACCCAAGCGCTCGGGCAACACGAAATCGAGCTGGATGGTGCCGCACTGCCAAGAACGGCCGATGGCGTCTTTGATGTGGTATTCCACTTTGGGGCCGTAAAACGCGCCCTCACCGGGCAATTCTTCCCATGCTATGCCGCAGGCGGTCAGCGCATCGCGCAAGCCCTGTTCGGCCTTGTCCCACGTTTCATCGGAACCGGCGCGTTTTTCCGGACGCAGCGACAATTTCACGGCCACCTGCTCGAAGCCGAACCGGCGGTACACTTTCATCACCAATTCGTTAAACGCTTTGGCCTCGGCGGTAATCTGTTCCTCGGTACAGAAGATGTGGGCGTCATCCTGCACAAAACCGCGCACCCGCATCAGGCCGTGCAGGGCGCCGGAAGGCTCGTTGCGGTGGCAGGAGCCGAATTCGGCCAGGCGCATGGGCAGGTCGCGGTAGGAACGCAGGCCGTGGTTGAAAATCTGCACATGGCCGGGGCAGTTCATCGGCTTGACCGCGTATTCGCGTTTTTCCGACTGGGTGGTGAACATATTGTCTTTATAGTTCTCCCAGTGGCCGGACTGCTCCCAAAAGGTTTTGTCCAAAATTTGCGGGGTTTTCACTTCGCGATAGCCGGCGGCGTCCAATTCACGACGCATATGCTGCTCGATGATCTGCCACAGCGTCCAGCCGCGCGGGTGCCAAAACACCATGCCGGGCGCTTCGTCCTGCAGATGGAAGAGGTCGAGCTGTTTGCCCAGCCTGCGGTGGTCGCGTTTTTCCGCTTCCTCCATGCGCGTGATATAGGCTTTTAAATCTTCTTTGCTCGCCCAGGCGGTGCCGTAAATGCGCTGCAGCATTTCATTGTTGCTGTCGCCGCGCCAGTAGGCGCCGGCCAACTTGGTGAGCTTGAAATGTTTGAGGAAACGGGTGTTGGGCACGTGCGGGCCGCGGCACATGTCCACATATTCCTGATGGTGGTACAGGCCCATGGCTTCCACCTCTGGCATATCCTCAATCAGGCGCAATTTGTAGTCTTCGGCGCGCTCGGCGAAGGTTTGGATGGTTTGCGCACGCGGCGTCATCACCTTGATGACATCGTAATCTTGGGCAATCAACTCCTTCATGCGCGCCTCAATGGCAGCCACGTCTTCGGGCGTAAACGGTTTGTCGGTGGCGATGTCGTAATAAAAACCGTCTTCGATCACCGGGCCGATGACCATTTTGGCATCGGGATACAGTTGCTTGACTGCATGACCGACCAAGTGGGCGCAGGAGTGGCGGATGATGTCCACGCCTTCCGGATCCTTCGGCGTGACGATTTGCAAGGCGGCATCGCGGCTGATCACATCGCAGGCATCCACCAAAACGCCGTCTACCTTGCCGGCCACCGTTGCCTTGGCCAAGCCCGCACCGATGGAGGCAGCCACTTCGGCAACGCTGACGGGGGCTTCAAACTGACGGACGGAGCCGTCTGGCAGGGTAATATTGATCATCCGGTGCTCCAAAACCAAAGCAGCAGGCTACCTGAAAGCATGCTGCGGGCGGCGGTAATAGACAAACAACAAAAGCGCGCAGGGCGGCTTTTGTTGTTTGGAAAACTGGTAGGCACGATCGGATTCGAACCAACGACCCCCACCATGTCAAGGTGGTGCTCTAACCAACTGAGCTACGTGCCTGTGAAAAGCGCGCATTATACCGATATCCGGATGGCGCTGGCAAGCGCGTCGGCCTGATTCGGCGGGCGCTGCGGCCCCTCAGTCCGAATGAGCGGGCGCTTCCTCGAAACCCGCCACTTCCAAGCCGAATCCGGTAAGGCCGGTGAAAGAGGAGGGTTTGCCCATCACCCGCATTTTCTTCACATTCAGATTGGCCAGAATTTGGGCGCCGATGCCGTAGGTTTTGCTGTCCCAGCGGCGGGCTTGGTTCATGCCTTTGGGCAGGGTACGGTCGAGCAGGGTGGCGCCGGTTTCGGTGCGGTGCATCAGGATAACCACACCGCTCTCGGCCTGCTGGATGCGCGCCAAGGCTTCAGGCAACGACCAAGAATGGCGCGGATTGGCCTGCAGGAAATCCATCACGCTGAAGGGCTCGTGTACGCGCACCAGCGTTTCCTTACCCGCTTCCGGCCGGCCTTTGACCAGGGCCAGATGGGTTTCGCCGGAGAGTTTGTCCACATACACATGCTGCTGGAAACCGCCCCACGGCGTTTGCACCGGGGTGTCGCCCATCTCTTCGAGCAGGCTCTCGGTACGGCTGCGGTATTCGATCAAATCGGCAATCGTGCCGATTTTCAGCCGATGCTGTTTGGCAAACTCAATCAGCTCGGGCATACGCGCCATGGTGCCGTCGTCGTTGATGATTTCGCAAATCACGGCGGCGGGAATCAAACCGCACATCTGCGCTAGGTCGACACCGGCTTCGGTGTGGCCTGCGCGTACCAGTACGCCGCCTTTCTGCGCCCGCAGCGGGAAAATATGGCCGGGCTGCACAATGTCTTCGGGACGGGCTTGGGGCGACACCGCGGTTTGGATGGTCAGCGCGCGGTCGGCAGCGGAAATGCCGGTGGAAATGCCGTTGGCCGCTTCAATCGACACGGTAAAGTTGGTGCCGTATTGGGCACCGTTTTTCTGCGTCATCATCGGCAGGCCGAGTGTTTCCACCATATTTTCGTCCATCGGCAGACACACCAGGCCGCGGGCGTGTTTGATCATAAAATTGATGGCTTCCGGGGTCACAAATTGGGCGGCCATCAAGATGTCGCCTTCGTTTTCGCGGTCTTCGGCATCGGTGATGATGACCATTTTGCCGGCTTTGATGTCGGCCAGAATGTCGGGGATGGAAGAGATGTGGCTCATAGCGGGTTTCGTTTCGTGTGCGGGGTCGGAGAAAGAACGGTTGCCGTGGTCGGTGTCCAGCCACATGGCGGGCATGCCGGCATCCCGCTCGATTTTGCGGGCCTTCTTTTCGCCGAAGGACTTGTTTTTCAGCAGACCGGACAATTCGCCCGCATTCACTCCGGCGGCGGCGGCAAAAGCAGACTGCCGGCCGCCGTAAAGGCGTTTGATCCAACAGCGCAGATTGTGGCGGCGCAATTCGGTCGGGGTCATGGCGTCAGGGAGAAAATCAACCGGCGCGATTGTAGAAGCGGCTTGACCAAATGGCAAATAATTTACTCTATGCCGCCCGGAACAATGCACGACTGTTTGGTAAATCTGCTTGCAGGCTACCTGAAACGCTTGTAGCCGCACCGAAAACCGGGCGGCCCGTTTTCAGGTAACCTGCGTTTCCTGCTGCCGTTTAAGCGCCGATTTTCTCCAACAGCTTTTGTTTGAGCAGCAATTGGAAAGCGGTCTGTTCCAATTGCGGATGGCGGATCAGAAAGCTGTCTTCCGCCCGCTCGTCCAGCGTGGCGATTTTGGCATGCCGCAGGCTGATATTGAGCTCGGACAACACATCGGCGATGTCGGCCAGCAAAAAACGGCGGTTGGCGGCAATGATTTCCAACACATATTCGCCCGGCGTTTCCTCCGCGCCGAGCAGGATGCGCGGCGCAATCGGCAGATGGCGCAGACGGCGGCTGGGCGCTTGTGCCGACGGTAAAGCAGGCTGCGGCTTCAATTGGACGAAATCGTCGAGTGCCTGCTGCAGACGGCGGCGGATGCGGGCCTGATCCGCCGCATGGCAGTTGGACGGCAACTGCAGCACAAAGGTGTCGAGAATGTGGTTGTGATCCGTCACATAAGCCTGGGCGGACAAAATGCTCAGATTGTGGTGGCCGAACAGGCGGCACAGGCCGGCAAACAGCCGTTCGCGGTTGGGCATCAACACCAGCACCTGCAAACCGCCGGCATCCGGCAAGAAGCGCATATGGGCCTGCGCTTGCTCGGGGCTACCGGCAATCAGCGACATATGCCAATTGATCACGGCTTCGTCATGGCGGACAAAATAAGCCGGACCGAGCAACTGCCACAAGCGGCGGCGGCCGGCCTCGTCCAAGCCTGCCGCTTCAAGCTGCGCCCTTGCCGACTCCTGCCTGCGGCTCACTGCCAAGCGACTGTCTGCGGCTTTGCCCTGGAAATGCGCCAAGGCCAAACGGTAGAGGCTTTCCAGCAAACCGGCCTTCCAAGAGTTCCAGATTTTCGGATTGGTGCCGCGGATGTCGGCCACCGTCAGCAAATACAGCGCACTCAGACGTTCTTGGCTGCCGACGCGGCGGCAGAAGCGCGCCACCACTTCGGGGTTGTGAATGTCTTCTTTCTGCGCCACCAGCGACATCAGCAAATGGTCTTCCACCAGCCAAACGAGCAAATCGCCCTCCTCCGCCGACAAAAAATGGTCGGCGGCAAAACGGCGGGCATCGGCAACGCCCAAGCGGGCATGGTCGCCGCCCCGGCCTTTGGCGATGTCGTGGAACAAGGCGGCCAGATACAGAATATGCGGCCGCGGGAACGCCGCCATCAGGCCGGACGCAAAGGGCAGCTCGTGACTGTGCGCATCCAGCGCCAAACGGCGCATATTGCGCACCACCATCAGGATGTGGTCGTCCACCGGATAAACGTGGAACAGATCATGTTGCAGCAGGCCGACGATTTTTTCCCATTCCGGCAGGTAACGGCCGAGCACGCCGTAGAGGTTGAGAAAGCGCAGCAGATGGGTGAGGCCGCCGCCGTGGCGGAAAAAGCCGATAAAACGCCCGCGATTGACCGGATTGGCATAAAAGGCGGCATTCACCTGTTTTTGCGCCGCCTGCCACCAGGCGCGCAGGGTTTGCGGCGCGAGGCCGGACACATCGCTGTGCTGCTGCCAGAGAGAGAGTATTTTGAAAATATGGCTGGGCTGGCGGCGGAAAATGCTTTTGTCTTTCGCCGCCAACAGATTGCCCACCTGGTAATAATCGGCGTCGATGTCGCGCACCACGCGCGGCAGCACCGAATACACCCGCCCGCGCAACATGGGCAGCAGAATGCCGTTGAGCTGCTTGACCGCCTTGGTGGCGCGGTAGAGCGTGCGCATCAGCCGCTCGCTGCGGCGGTGGGCTTCCACATCGTGATAACCCAGCGCGGCGGCTACCTGAAGCTGCAAATCGAAAATCAGCCGCTCCTCCGCCCGCCCGGCGGCCAGATGCAGCTCAATGCGGATGCGGGCCAGGCGGCGGTGGCTGTTCATCAGCACGCCCCATTCGGTGCGGCTGAGGATGCGCCGCTGCACCAGGCTGCCGCTTTGCGGCGCCATGCCCTGCACGTGGGCCAGCCACAGCATGGTGTGGATGTCGCGCAGGCCGCCGGGGCAGGTTTTGACGTTCGGTTCCAACAGACTGCCGGCCCGTGCTTTGGCGTGGCGCTGTTGCATTTCCAACAACTTGCCTTCGATAAAGCCCACCACATCGCGCTGCAAATCCAAGGCGCGCGCCAAACGGCCGGCCACCTCGCCATCGCCGCACAGCAGGCGCGATTCGAGCAAGGCGGTATCGCCGGTGAGGTCTTGGGCGGCGCTGCCGCACAGCTCGGCGATGCTGCCGCTTTTCAGCGCCGGCGTCAGCCCGCAATCCCACAGCTGCCGCACCAGCATTTCCGCCGCAGCCTGTTGTGCCGGCGTGAAAGCCGTATCGGCGGCCAGCGCCAGATCAATATCGGAAAACGGATAGATTTCACCGCGGCCGAAGCCGCCGGTGGCCAGCAGACACAAGCCTTCGGTATCCGGCAGGGTCTGCCACAAACCGGCCAGCAGCCGTGCCAACGCCGCCCCGTATTCGCGGAAAAAAACCTGCGGATTGCGGTGGCGGCGGTAGTCGGCAATGATCTCGGCCTTGCGGCGGGCAAGCTCGGCGGCATGGTGGTTCATCAGACAGGGCTTTCAGGTAGCCTGAAACCTTGTCAAACCCCCGGATGCGAATGCCGTTCCGGGCGTGGCAGTACAGCGCGTGTGAACGCCAAGAATCTCCGCGGGAAAGACGCATCACCCAGACAGGCGAGCGAGAGTACCCTAGGGCATAAACGCACAACGCAGAAACGCGCCGCAGATGGGGGGCAAAGGTCTCAGTCTTTTAATGGCGGGGCTGGCGGTGGTTGTGGTAATCGACGATGCGGGCCAACACCATGTCGCACCAGTCGTCCAAACAGTTTTCATCAAACAAATCGTTGTTTTCCACCAAATCGTCCAGCCAGTTGAGGGCACGAATCAGACGCTGCAGATTGACGGGGGTGTACGCCGCCGGCACCGCCGGCAGTTCGCGCCGCAGCCGGGCCAAGCCTTCGTCGCACAAGCCGTCCCACTCGCCAAGCTGGCAGGATTCGCACAAATCCTCGGCAATGCGCACCAACTCGCCGCCTTCATTGCTTTGCTGGTAGAGGGTTTCGGCTTCGATTCCGTAGGGACTGTGGCGGAAATCGTCATACCAAGGCTCGAAGGCGAGGCCTTCGAAAGCTTCATGCCGGAAGCGGTCGGGCAGATCGGCCAGCAGGGCTTCCAGCTCTTCCGCAGTATAGAAACGGCCGTGCGAACCTTCGCGCGCGCTGTTGGGAATCTCGCCCCAGTAGTAGCCGCTGAATTCCTCGTACATGATTTGGAAGGCCTGCTCGTCTTCGTCCACCAAACCGAGAAAATCGCCGTGCAGCCGCAGCCTGTCCAAGTAGGCAGGCAGTTCGGCAGCGGCCGCGGGCACCGGAGATTCGCTGTCGATGTGGGCGTCGTCTTCGTAGAAAGAATAAAAAATTCGGTAGGTCGGCAGCATGGCTTCTGGCAACGGTGGGAAGAAAAACGGCTTTCAGGTAGCCCGCAAACGGGACATGAAGTCCGCGGCAGCAAACAGGAAAACTGCATTGTACCCGATTGGCCGCATCCTTTGGGCATCGCCGTATGCAGAACGGCAAGATGCAAAACCGGCTTCCGATGCCATCCGGAAGCCGCTGTCAAATACTTTGCCGGCGAAACAGCCCGCTAAGCCGCTCAGGCTGCCTGAAAGCCGAAGCCTTACTGCTTTTGCGCCGCCAAACACTGCTCCTGACGCTGCAGGAAAGCCTGTTCGCCGCCCAACTTTTCCAACTGGGTGGCAGCGTCGAATGCCGAGAAATGGCGCAAATCCTCGTGGCTGATCTTGGATAAAGGCGCTTCCCACACGCAGCGGCAGAACGGTTCGATCACGCGCTCGGTTTGCCCCGTTAAGCCGTGCTTGGCCAAATCGCTTTCCCATTGCGGCGCAAACGGCATATTTTTCACGCACGACTCCACAATGCGGGCGCTGGCCTGAGACGGGCTCAGGGCACAGCGGGACAGCAGGCCGAAGCCGAGAAACAGCAAAGCAATCACCCACAGCCAGATGCGGATGGTACGGATTTTTTTGCGCGAATGCCGATATTCAGCCTGCTGCTCGGGCGTGAGCGGGGATTTTTCCTCAGCCATGCAGGCTCTCCATGCGGATCATGGTCACCGGCGCGGTCACGCGCGGCAGCGCTTCGATTTGGGCGATGGCCGATTGGATGCGCTTCTCCTGCGCCCGGTGGGTAAGAATCACGATTTCCGCGGTTTGGTGGTTGATCACGCCTTTTTGGATCAGCGCTTCAATCGACACGCCTTGCGCCGCCAAGATGCCGGCAATATCGGACAATACGCCCGGCTCGTCTTCGGCGGACACGCGCAGATAATAGCTGCTGATGATTTCTTCGATGGGCAGCACGCGCAGGGTTCCGCCGCTTTGGCGGAAGGCCAGCGGCGGCACGCGGTGGGCGCTGTCGGCATTCAGCAGGCGGGCGATGTCGATGATGTCGGCCACCACCGCGCTGGCGGTGGGCGAGGCGCCGGCGCCGGCACCGTAATACAGGGTTTCTCCCACCATATTCGACTGCACCAATACCGCATTCATCACGCCTTCCACCTTGGCCAGCAGGCGGCATTCGGGAATCAGGGTCGGATGCACGCGCAGCTCGATGCCCTGCTCGGTTTTGCGGGTGATGCCCAACAGCTTGATGCGGTAGCCCAGCTCTTCGGCGTAACGGATGTCTTGGCTTTCCAGCTTGCTGATGCCTTCCAGATAGCAGGCGTCGAAATGGATGGGGGTGCCGAAGGCCAACGCCGACATGATGCTCAATTTGTGCGCCGCATCGTGGCCTTCGATGTCGAAAGTCGGATCGGCCTCGGCATAACCCAACTGCTGCGCCTCTTTCAGCACGTCGGAAAACGCGCTGCCGTGGTCGCGCATTTCGCTGAGAATAAAATTGCTGGTGCCGTTGATGATGCCCGCCACCGATTGGATTTGGTTGGCGGCCAAGCCCTCGCGCAGCGCCTTGATGATGGGGATGCCGCCGGCCACCGCCGCTTCAAACATCACCATCACATTGTGTTGGCCGGCCAGGGCGAAAATTTCGTTGCCGTGCTCGGCCAGCAGTTTTTTGTTGGCGGTCACCACATGCTTGCCGTTTTTAATCGCACAGATCACCGCCTCACGGGCCACATCGGTGCCGCCGATCAACTCCACCACAATATCCACTTCCGGATGGGCGGCCACCTGAAACACATCGGTGCCCACGGCGGTGCCGGGCGGACACAAACGCTCGGCGCGCTCGGCATTGCGGCTGGCGGCGGCGGTCACCGCCACCTCGCGGCCCAAGCGGCGGGCGATTTCGGCAGCATTGGCCGCCAACAGTTTCACCGTACCGCCGCCGACGGTACCCATTCCCAAAATGCCGATTCTCACTGGCTGCATGATTGCTCCTTGTGTATGATGCTGCGCTCGGGCGCCTGCCCGCCGATTGAATAACAAAAGAGCGCTATCTTAGCCGAAAAAAACAGTTTATAGAACCTGAAAATGCGGCAACGCAACAAAACGGCGGCGGTACTGCGCCATCCTGCCGCCAAGCACATTCCAACAGGCCGAAGCAGCGGCACAAAACAGCGTACTGCCTCCATTTTCTGCTTTTCAGGTAGCCTGCAAGCTCCGCCACAGAAAGACGTTCACATGCTGATACAGGAACATCAGGCCGACGGCGCCCTGCGCATCGAAGCCTACCGCCCCGGCCGATTGGAAATCAACGGCCACCCCCATACCGAAGCCGTGCTGCTGGATACCGGCCACAGCCTGCACACCGCCGGCTTGGACAGCCCGGCCGATCTGCAGGCCGAACATTTCGATGCCGCCCTCGCCGCCAAACCCGAAATCATCCTCATCGGCACCGGGCCGAAACAGCAGTTTCTCCATCCGCGCCTCACCGCCCGCGCCGCCGCCGCCGGCGTGGGCGTAGAGTGCATGGCCACCGAAGCGGCCTGCCGCACCTACCTGCTGCTGCAAAGCGAAGGCCGCCGCATCTGGGCCTGGCTGTGGCCGTAAAGCCGGCGGCGAAATCCCAAAGCTTCCCCCGCCGCGCCCTGTTTTCAGGTAGCCTTCGGGCACCGCGTTCCGTTATAATCGCGCCGCCGCACTATGTTGATAAAAGGCGCCGCCGCGCCGCCGTCCTCCGGAGCACAGCATGTACCACTACCAATCCGAAGCCACCCAATTTCTCAACCAATATCTGGAAGCGCATCCCGAAGAAGCCGCTCGCCGCCTGAAAAACCGCGCCCTGCTGTGGGATGTCGAACTCGACCCCGAAGAACAGGCCGGTTTTGAAGCCGCCAAGCTGCCGAAAAAACCTTACGCCTACCAGCCCGACTAAGCGCCCGTCCCGTCGCGCCATGACCGCCGCCACCCGCCACCTGCCTGCCGATCTGGCCGGCTACCTGAAGCGCATCAACCCCGACGAAGCCGAAGTATTGGCCGATTTGCGGCGCAGCACCGCCGAGCACCGCTTGGGCAAGATGCACATCGCCCCCGAACAGGCGCAGCTGCTGGCGTTTCTGGTCAAGCTCACCGGCGCCAAACGCTGCCTGGAAATCGGCGTGTTCACCGGCTATAGCAGCACCGCGCTGGCGCTGGCGCTGCCCGAAGACGGCCGCCTTACCGCCTGCGACATCAACGTCACCTTCACCGACATCGCCCGCCGCTACTGGCAGCAGGCCGGCGTCGCCCACAAAATCACCCTCCATCTGCAACCGGCCCTGATCACCCTCGACCGGCTGCTGGAAAACGGCGAGGCCGGCAGCTACGACCTCGCTTTTATCGATGCCGACAAAGCGCCTACCGCCCACTATTACGAACGCTGTCTGCAACTGGTGCGCCCCGGCGGCCTCATTGCCGTCGACAACCTGCTGCTGGGCGGCCGCGTCTGCCGCGACCCCGCCCCCGGCGAACCGCCTTCGGTCGAAGCCGTCCGCCGCTTTAACCGCGAACTGAAAAACGATGTGCGCACCGACGCCCTCACCCTGCCCTTGGGCGACGGCCTCACCCTATTGCGCAAACGCCATCCGGAGGAAACCCCATGCGCCTGACCGCCGTTTTCGCCGCCTTATTGGGCCTCAGCGCCTGCAACGCCCTCTCCCCCGCCGCCCACCCGCCCGCAGCGGCACACGCCCCGGCCGACAAGCGCATCGATGCCCAACTCAACGCCCACACCGAACAAATCGGCCAGCTCCAGCAGCAAATCGGCGAATTGCGCCGGCAAATCGCCGATTTGCAAAGCAAACAGCAAACGGCGCACGCCGCCGACAGCCGCCCCGCCCGCGGTAACACCAGTGTGCCGGCCGCCCCGCCGCCCGCCGCCGCTGTGCAAAACAGCCACGAACAGGCCTACCGTCAGGCGCGGAGCCTCTATCAAAACGGCCTCTACCGCCAGGCTCTGCAGCACCTCGGCTTTGCCGAGCGCAACGGCAGCGGCAGCCAAACCGAGCAAAACGCCCTCTTCCTGCTGGTGCAGAGCCACGAAAAACTGCGCAACTGCGAATCCGTCATCATCGGCGGCCAACGCTTCGCCGCCCGCTTTGCCGCCAGCCCCCAAGCCGCCGAAGCGCTGTACAGCGTCGGCAGCTGCCAATGGCAGATGCAGCAGCGCGACATCGCGCGCGACACCTGGCGCAAACTGATGCAGACTTATCCCGACAGCCCTGCCGCCCGCCGCGCCCACCAACGCATGCAAAACAAGCGCTAATTATCTGGGCTGCCTGAAAACAAGGACAAAACCTTGTTTTCAGGCAGCCCCTCAACTTCCCACGTTTGACAAAGGACCCCGCCATGACCCAAATCGGCATTATCATGGGCAGCAACAGCGACTGGCCGGTGATGCAGCACGCCGCCGAATTTCTCGACCGCTTCGGCATCGCCTACGAAGCCCTCGTCGTTTCCGCCCACCGCACCCCCGATTTGATGTTCGAATACGCCGAAACCGCCCGCGAACGCGGCCTGCAGGCCATCATCGCCGGTGCCGGCGGCGCCGCCCACCTGCCCGGCATGGTGGCCGCCAAAACCACCGTGCCCGTGCTCGGCGTACCCGTGCCCAGCAAATACCTGCGCGGCGAAGATTCCCTGCTCTCCATCGTTCAAATGCCCAAAGGCGTGCCTGTGGCCACCTTCGCCATCGGCGAAGCCGGTGCCGCCAACGCAGCCCTGTTCGCCGTGTCGCTGCTGGCCAACCAATCGCCCGAACTCGCCCGCAAACTGGCCGAATTCCGCGAACAGCAAAAACAAACCGTATTGGGCATGAGCCTGCCGCCGCAGGCATAAAACCGCCCACGGGGCAATCTTCGCCGCCGTCCGTGCCCTCAGGCCAACAAACCGCCTGCCGCCGCCGCGATTTGTTCGCCAAAGCGATGCCGCTGTGCGAAAATCCACCCCGTTAACCGCAACCCAACAGAAGGACTGTTCCGAATGACGCAGGAAACCGCTTTGGGCGCCGCGCTGAAATCAGCCGTGCAAACCATGAGCAAAAAGAAACAAACCGACATGATTGCCGACCACATTTACGGCAAATACGATGTCTTCAAACGCTTCAAACCGCTGGCTCTGGGCATCGACCAAGACTTGGTGGCCGCCCTGCCGCAATACGATCCCGCCCTGATCGCCCGCGTGCTGGCCAACCACTGCCGCCGCCCGCGCTACCTCAAATCCCTCGCCCGCGGCGGCAAACGTTTTGATCTAAACAACCGCTTCAAAGGCGAAGTCAGCCCCGAAGAACAGGCGATTGCCCAACAGCATCCGGCGGTAAAGGAAATGCTGGAAAAACAGGCGGCCAAACAGACCGAACAAAACGCCGAAACCGCAGCCGGACCACACACTCCGGAGCAAACCGCCGCAGCGGCAGCAGCGGACACCGGCGAATAAACCGGCCGACCCGTGCAACACTTTCAGGTAGCCTTTCCAATGAAAAGGCTACCTGAAATGCTGATCAGCCTATAAAACCGCTACTGCCGAGGCCGAATGTTGCAGAACGTAAACCCGGCAGCGGGGAGAACGGGCTTTTGTTACAATATACGCCGCTGCCGCCTGCGGGCGGTACCAATTTTCCGTTATCTTTAGGAGTACTTCATGAAAAAAGTGTTTATCCCTGCCGCCGTGATGGTGTTGGCGCTGGCCGGCTGCGCCAGCAGCAGCGCTCCCAAAAGCAGCACCACCCAAGGACAGCAAGGTGCCGCCACACCTGCACCGGCAACCACTCCGGCCATTCAGGTAGCCCAAGTGGACAGCATCGACAAAACCGTAGAAGTATCTTACAAATGCACCTCCCCCAACGGCGAGCAGAAAATATCTGCCATGTACGGCGTAAAAGACGGTACCTTGGTGGTGGCGCAACTGAAAGTAAACAACCAAGCCTCGCCCGGCCTGTGGCGCGTACTGAATGATGCCAACGGCAATAGCCAAAACAGCTTCTATGGTGAGGGTCTTACCTGGATTACCGGCAAAGCCTCTCCTGAAAACGTAGCCCGCGTGAACGCCAATGTGCTGCTGCAGGCGCAAAATCTGGACAGCAACGGCACCCCGGTCGGCCAGCAAAACGTGCTTTTGCGCGACTGTGCGGTGGAACGCGCTGCTGCCCCCACCCGTCAACGCAGCCAGCAACCACGCAACCGCCGTCCCCGCCAGTAACTCTAATAACGGGCAAAACCTCCCATTTGGACGGTTAAATCAAACGGTCTCAAGGACTGGGTTCTGTATTGCACAGCACCCGGTCCTTTTAATCTTAACTTATAGCAGTTTCGATTTAATTCATTACATACGCAACATACGCAGATGATCTCAGTCCGGTTTGGAATGGCAGCGGTTTTGGCATGCTCGGCAGCTGCCGAAAATTGAAACGGCTTAAGCGGCTTTGGCGGCACGCATGCTGTCGATAAATTTGTCGAACAGATAAGACACGTCGTGCGGACCCGGGCTGGCTTCGGGATGGCCTTGGAAACTGAATGCCGCGCGGTCGGTCAGCTCAATGCCCTGCAACGAGCCGTCGAACAGCGAACGGTGGGTCACTTTCACATGGTCGGGCAGCGTGTCGGCATCCACTTCGAAGCCGTGGTTTTGGCTGGTGATCACCACTTTGCCGCTGACCAAATCCTGCACCGGATGGTTGCCGCCGTGGTGGCCGAAAGCCATCTTGCGCGTTTTGCCGCCCACAGCCAAACCGAGCAGCTGGTGCCCCAAGCAGATGCCGAACAGCGGTTTTCCGCTCTCCAGCAGTTCTTTTACCGCCGCAATCGCGTAATCGCAGGGCTCGGGGTCGCCGGGGCCGTTGGACAAAAACACGCCGTCGGGGTTCAGCGCCAACACGTTTTTGGCCGGGGTTTGCGCGGGCACCACCGTGAGGCGGCAGCCGCGCGCAGCCAACATACGCAGGATATTGGTTTTTACGCCGAAGTCATAAGCCACCACATGATAAGGCTGTTCGGCCGGGGTCACAAACCCCCGACCCAATTGCCATCCTCCTTCCGTCCACTCATAGGCTTCTTTCACGGTCACCTCTCGGGCCAGGTCTTTGCCCACCATGCTGCCGAATTCGGCAATCAGCGCACGGGCTTTCTCTTCGGTGGCCTCGGCCCCGGTCAGAATCGCGCCGGCCTGCGCGCCTTTATCGCGCAGGATGCGGGTGAGGCGGCGGGTATCGATGTCGGCAATCGCCACCGTGCGGTTGCGCACCAGATAGTCCCGCAGGCTTTCGCTGCTGCGGAAATTGCTGTGCAGCAGCGGCAAATCGCGGATAATCAGGCCGGCGGCATGCACGGCTCGGCTTTCCGCGTCTTCGCCGTTGGTGCCGGTATTGCCGATGTGCGGATAAGTGAGGGTGACGATTTGTTTGCGGTAAGAGGGGTCGGTGAGGATTTCCTGATAACCGGTCATCGAGGTGTTGAACACCACTTCGCCGGAGGCGGTGCCTGCGTAACCGATAGACGTGCCGTGGAAAACGCTGCCGTCGGCAAGCACTAAAATTGCGGGGGAAGTCATGATGGATTCCTGTTCGGTGTCGGGAAACGGCCGGGCCGGCCGGATGCTTTTGCCGCACAGGCGGCCGTTGCGGCGGCGAATAAGGCCAATAAAAAACACGCTCGGCAGCAAAAACGGCTGCGTAACGTGCTTTTCTGTGCAGAAGCCTGTCCTGCTCGGAGAAGCACGGCATTTTACTGAAAACGGCCTGTCGCAGCAAGGCGGTTTCAGGTAGCCCGGTGCTTTTGCAACGGCAGATACCGTGCAGAAATACCCATCTGCTGTTATAATGCCGCGCTTTTTAATCAGGCGGCCTATGGGACTGTTGGCAATTCGTCCAGCGGCGGTATTTTGGTAAAACTCCCCGCCTACGGCGGCCAAATATCAACAGCCCTCAGTGCCTCCGAATCTTCCATTCAAACCGACAAAAATGCGCCCGCTGATTGCACACCATGCTTGAGAACCTCCCCTATTTCCAAAAAAACCTGACGGCCGACCTGGCCCGTGTGAATACGGTGATCAACCGCGCCGTACAATCGGAAGT
>JAUMZB010000101.1:159-2038 GCA_030528345.1 Eikenella sp. | reverse complement strand
GTCCAAACTCACCGGCACCTGCCAGGCGGCCAACTCGGCCAAAATCGGCGCCACGCGGTTCCATTCGGTTTCGGGCGGAACATAAGACGCGCCCGGCCGGGTGGATTCGCCGCCGATGTCGAGCATATCGGCGCCTTCGGCCAGCAGGCGTTCGGCGTGCGCCAAGGCGGAGCGGGTGCCGGCGGAATAGGTGCCGCCGTCGGAAAAAGAATCGGGAGTGAGGTTGACGATGCCCATGATTTTCGGGGCGTCGAGAGTGAGGCGGAAACGTCCGGCCCGCCAGACGGGGTGCGGCATAGGGGCTACCTGAAAAGAAAACGGGAGGGATTGTAGCGCATACTTTAGCCCTTAATGGAAGTTGGATATATGCGGGCAGACTTAACGCAGGCGGCGGCCGCTTTCGGCATCGATGATGCGGCTGGGGGTTTTCGCGCCGCCGCAGCGGCCGCGTATCACAACGGCTTGGCGGCCGAATTGCCGGCGCACTTCGCGTTCGTTGCGGCAGGGCCGCCGGCCGGCGAAGTTGCAGGAGGTGGATACCAAAGGCGTGCCGAGCAGTCGGCACAGTTCTCTGGCCGCCTCATGGGCGGGAACACGCACCGCCAGTTTGTGCCGGCGGCGGCCGCGCAGCGCCGCAGGCAGGGCAGGGCGGGCGGGCAGAAGCAGGGTAACGGGCGCCGGCCATGTTTGTGCGGCCAACTGCCGCTGCGTTTCAGGCAGCCTGCCGAGCAAGGGATGCAAATCGGAGAGGCTGCCGCCGATGACAATCAGCCCTTTGTGTTGCGGCCGTTTTTTCAGGCGGATCAAGCGGCGCAAAGCCTGCGGATGCTGCGGCAGGCAGCCTAAGCCGTAACTGGATTCGGTCGGATAGGCCACCAGCCCGCCGCGCTTGAGGTGGCGGCGCAGGCGACGGGCTTCGGCGGCGGACAGAATACGGGGCATAAGACGAAAAACAGGCGCCGGAGAGAAAAGATTGAACAGAAAGGATCGGTTACAGGCGGTTGGCCGCCGTATTTTACGCGGCAGAAGCCGGGACCCTGGCAAAAACGCCATCTGCGGCGCATTTCTACATTGCACGCGTATGTCCAAGGCCTATTGTCAGACTTATATGCATCATAATGCACTTGTTTCACGGGGACGCCTCACGTTCGCGTCCGCGGTGCTGCCAGGCCTTGAACGGCATTCGTATCTGGAGGTTTCCAGATATTGCGTTGTCTGTTATTGCCCGCTGTCGCGAGGATGAGGGACTAAGTTTTTCATACACTCCTGATACTCCAGCATCCCGTAATCATGTGCCAGTTTGGGGTGTTCGGATGCAGGCAGGATGTCGCCGCCCATATCTCTCATCAGATGGAATGTCCGCCCAACGATGTTTTCGATTCTTTTTTGAAAAATTTCACGGGTGTAGTCGTTGGTGGCTGCCGGTAAGAAGCGGGCTTGCAGGGCTTGCGTAGCTTCCTCCTGGCTGTTGCCGTCCAACTTCGCCTGCATTGCATCCCGTGCCATACCGCCAAAACCTCGACAGATTAATTCTTTAAGTTTTTCTGTCTCCGCCGGCGGCAGGGGTTCGGCGTAGGCCGGCGCAGCGGTCGGAATCAGAAGCAGTAAAACCAGAGCGGCTTTGACTGTGATGTTGGGGTGCATAGATGCCTCCACAATGTCGGGTTTGATCTCGGGTTACGATGTCGGCAAGGCTTTGCGGCGGCCTTGCCAAATCCAAGCATAAGCGCCGATCACCGGCAAAAAGGCCAAAATCAGCTTGAACGGCCAAGAGGCATACCACGGCCGCTGCAGGATGATGGTGTCGCCGTGCAGGCCGGAGAGCGGGATGTCTTTAATCGCCAGCCAATCGAGAAACGGCCACCAGCAGGCCACCAGC
>JAUMZB010000101.1:0-149 GCA_030528345.1 Eikenella sp. | reverse complement strand
GGAACGCGTTGGGCGCGAGGTTCGCGGCCGCCCCCACCAGCAGGCCACCAGCAGGCCGAGAAACAGCGGCCACAGCCACGTGATGCGGTTGCGCTGCCACAGCAGAAAGGCCGGTACCAGCACAATCAGGGTCAGGGCGCTGATCAGCA
>JAUMZB010000034.1 GCA_030528345.1 Eikenella sp. | reverse complement strand
ATGCCGTCATCGCGATTGCGGCCGACAAAAACGTGCCCTTCGAGCGGGTGGAGGACGCCCTGAGCGCCGTGCGCGACGCCGGCCTGAACAAAGTGGGCTTTGTCACCCAAGAGGCGGAAAAACCCTAAATCGCCCCCCTTTCCCTATTGCGAAAAGCTACCTGAAATTTTTCAGGTAGCTTGTTTATTGCTTATCGCCTGTCCGGTCACGGCAGCGGCACATCTGCCCAACCGCCCGAACCAAGGGGCTACCCGAAAGCTTTCAGGTAGCCCCTTGTGATTTGGCGCTGCCGTTTATTCCGGCCGCATCTGCGGGAACAGCACCACGTCGCGGATGGTTTGCGCATCGGTGAGCAGCATCACCAAACGGTCGATGCCGATGCCGCAGCCGCCGGTGGGCGGCAGGCCGTACTCCATGGCGCGGATGTAGTCGGCATCGTAGTGCATGGCTTCGTCGTCGCCGGCGTCTTTCTGCGCCACTTGCGCTTTGAAGCGGGCGGCCTGGTCTTCGGGGTCGTTCAATTCCGAATAGCCGTTGGCCAGCTCGCGGCCGACCGCAAACAGCTCGAAGCGTTCGGTAAGGCCGGGTCGGGTGTCGGAGGCGCGCGCCAGCGGCGACACTTCCACCGGATAATCGATGATGAAGGTGGGGTGCCACAGTTGGCTCTCGGCACAGCCTTCAAACAGCGCCAGCTGCAGGCTGCCGATGCCGGGCGAGGGCGGCAGGCTTTCGCCGTGTTTGACGATTTCCTGCTTCAGCCATTCGGCGTCGTTGAGCTGTTCGTCGCTGTAGTGCGGATTGAATTTTTTGATCGCCTGCAGAATGGTGAGGCGTTCAAACGGGCTTTCCAAATCCACTTCGCGGCCGTTGTATTCGATTTTGGCGCAGCCGCAGGCGGCCACGGCGGCTTGGCGGATGATGCTTTCGGTGAGCGACATCATGCGTTGGTAGTCGGCAAACGCTTCGTAGAACTCCATCATGGTGAATTCAGGATTGTGCCGCGTACTCATGCCTTCGTTGCGGAAGTTGCGGTTGATTTCAAACACGCGCTCCAAGCCGCCCACCACCAGCCGTTTCAAATACAGCTCGGGCGCGATGCGCAAATACAGCGGCATATCGAGCGCGTTGTGGTGGGTGGCAAAGGGCTTGGCGGCGGCACCGCCGGGAATCGGGTGCATCATCGGGGTTTCCACTTCCAGATAGCGTTCGGCCACCATGTGGTTGCGGATGGTTTGGATGATTTGGCTGCGCTTGATGAAGATGTCGCGCGAATCGCCGTTGGTGATCAAGTCCACATAGCGCCGGCGGTACTTCATTTCCTGATCGCTCAAACCGTGGAATTTGTCGGGCAGAGGACGCAGCGATTTGGTGAGCAGGCGGACGGCGGACACGCGCACGGTGAGTTCGCCGTGGTTGGTTTTGAACAGCGTGCCCTCCGCGCCGACAATATCGCCCAAATCCCAATGTTTGAAATCGTTGTGCGCCTCTTCGCCCACACTCTGATTATTGATGTAGAGCTGGATTTGGCCGCTCATGTCCTGCAGGGTGGCGAAGCTGGCTTTGCCCATGGCGCGCTTGAGCACCATGCGGCCGGCCACTTTCACCGCAATGCCTTGCGGGTCGAGTTCGTCTTTGCTCAGGGCACCGTATCGGGCGTGCAGATCGCCGGCGAAGCTGTCGCGGCGGAAATCATTGGGGAAGGCAGGGCCTTTGCCGCGCAGCGCGTGCAGTTTCTCGCGGCGCAGGGCGATGATCTGGTTTTCGTCCAATTGGACGTCGTCGGTTTGCGGTGTGTGTTGTTCGCTCATGGGGGAATCCGTGGGGAAAGGCCTCAGGCTACCTGAAAGCCTGCTGCGGGCTAAAAACCCCGTATTCTAAGCCAATTCGGCGGCTTTGGCTAAGGTGCCGCCCAATCAGGGAACCGTAGCAGGCGGCGCGTCCGCAAAGCCTTAGGGCTTTGGCGGCGATGCCGCTATAATGCGTTTTTTCCGCTTTGCAGGGCATCCATCATGAAACACATCCACGTCATCGGCATCGGCGGCACCTTTATGGGCGGCTTGGCCGCGCTGGCCAAAGAAGCCGGCTTCAGCGTGACCGGCTGCGACGCCAAAATGTATCCGCCGATGAGCACCCAGCTCGAAGCCTTGGGCATTGCCGTACACGAAGGCTTTGATGCCGGACAGCTGGCCGGTTATGCCGCCGATGTGTATGTGATCGGCAATGTGGCCACGCGCGGTATGCCGGTGGTGGAGGCCATTCTCAACCGCGGCCTGCCCTATGTTTCCGGCCCACAATGGCTGGCCGAAAACGTGTTGCAGGGGCGCTGGGTACTCGGGGTGGCCGGCACCCACGGCAAAACCACCACCGCCTCCATGCTGGCCTGGGTATTGGAATACGCCGGCCTGGCACCGGGCTTCCTCATCGGCGGCGTACCGCAAAATTTCAGCGTATCGGCCCGTTTGCCGCAAGCGCCGCGCCAAGACCCGGCTTCGCTGTCGCCGTTTTTCGTGATCGAGGCCGACGAATACGATACCGCTTTTTTCGACAAACGCTCCAAATTCGTGCACTACCGCCCGCGCACGCTGATTCTGAACAACCTCGAATACGACCACGCCGATATTTTCCCCGATTTAAATGCCATCCAAACCCAGTTCCACCACCTGGTACGCACCGTGCCCGGCGAGGGTCTGCTGGTGTGCAACGGCCGCGAAGCCGCCTTGCGGAACACCCTGGCCCGCGGCTGCTGGACGCCGGTGGCCGAATTCGGCGGCGGCGAAGGCTGGCAGATCGGTGCCGTCGATGACAACGGCGGCTTTGAAGTCTGCCTCAACGGCCGCGTGGTCGGCCGCGTAGCTTGGGATTTGCTCGGCGAACACAACCGCCTGAACGCCTTGGCGGTGGTGGCCGCCGCCCGCCATGCCGGCGTGGATGTTCAGGTAGCCTGCGAAGCCTTGGGCGCATTTAAAAACGTCAAACGACGCATGGAAATCAAAGGCACGGTGCGCGGCATCACCGTCTACGACGATTTCGCCCACCACCCCACCGCCATCGCCGCCACCGTGGCCGGCCTGCGGCAAAAAGTGGGCTCGGCGCGCATTTTGGCGGTCTTGGAGCCGCGTTCCAACACCATGAAACTCGGCGCCATGAAAGCCGCCCTGCCCGAGAGCCTGAACCAGGCAGACCGGGTATTCTGCTATGCCGGCGGCGTCGATTGGGACGTGGCCGCCGCACTGGCGCCCTTGGGCGGTAAGCTGCATGTGGGGCAGGATTTCGATGCCTTTGTGGCCGCCGTTGCCGAAACCGCCGAGGCGGGCGACCAGATTCTGGTGATGAGCAACGGCGGCTTCGGCGGCATCCACGCCAAGCTGCTGGCTGCACTCGATACCCGCGCCTAAAACCGCCACCGACCGACTTTCAGGCAGCCAATCCCTGCTGCCCCGGCCTCTTATCGAATACCCGATGACGTTCCGTTCCCGCTTTTTGTTGCTGTTCTGCTTCCTATTGGCCGCCTGCGGCCCCTCGGCCGAAGACAATGCCGCTTCGGCCGTGGCCGCATCCCGCGCTTCACCCTCAGCCCCCGAGCCGCCGCCCGCCTCCGTCCCCGCCTCCGTCCCCGCCGCCGAGCCGCCCGAGCTGACGGTTTCCGGATCTGTAGCCGCATCCGCCGATACCCCGCTGCCGAGCAAACCCGAAACGGAAGCCGCCCCCGTCGAGCCAGAAACGCCTGCCGAGCCGACAGGGTACGGCACCGACGGCATGCACCCGGTTTGCGAAGCCTATTTCCAACGCGCCCGGCGCTGTTTCGCCCGCGCCCCGGCCGACCGCACCGCCTTGCTGCAACAATCGCTGGCGGCCACCCGCGCCGAACTGCTGTCCGCCAACGCCGACACCTGCCGCGAAATCAGCCGTCAGTTTGACGACATGGCGCAAGCCATGGCCTGCGAAGCCGGCGCTGAGGCCGAAACGCAGGAGAACGGCTCTTTCAGGTAGCCTGAAAGCCGGCCGCCGGTTTTTCAAACCCCCGCCAATCCGCTAAAATGCCCGCTCGCCCCTCCATGAAAACCAAAGGAACCGCCATGCGCCACACCGCCCTGTTGCTTGCCTTGCTGGCCCTTACTGCCTGCACCTGGGAAACCTATGAAAACACCGAAGGCCGCACCTCGCTGCGGCAACGCTATGCGCCCGGCACGCCGGTGGTGTACCAAGACGGCACCTTCGCCCGCGACCAACGCTACAACCAACACCGCCCGCAGGCCGTGCCGCTTACCCGCGAACGCCACGGCGGCGAAGTGCGCGGCACCACTTGGCACCGGGAGCCGGCCGCACCTGCCCGCTGATTCCGCCCGTTTCAGTTTGAGGCGGAACCAGATGGCCGCTAAAGCCGTTTAACGGTCTGCCGGGCCTTTCAGGCTACCTGAAAGCCCGCCCCGCACGGTTTCAGGTAGCCTGCATCCGTTTCTTACCCGATTGCAAGAAAGCGCACCATGTCCCTACACATCGTCATCCTCGCTGCGGGCAAAGGCACCCGCATGTATTCCCAACTGCCCAAAGTACTGCACGAAATCGGCGGCGAGCCGATGGTGCAGCGCGTGATCGACACCGCCCGCCGCCTCCATCCGCACAGCATCAGCGTGGTGATCGGCCACGGCAAAGAAGCGGTGCGCGCGCGGGTGCGGCGCGAGGTAAACTGGGTGGAACAAACCGAGCAGCTGGGCACCGGCCACGCGCTCAAAATGGCGCTGCCGCACCTGCCCTCAGAGGGGCGCACCCTGGTGCTGTACGGCGACGTGCCGCTGATTGATGCCGCCGCCCTGCAAGCCCTGCTGGATGCCGCCGGCAACGAAGTCGGCCTGCTCACCGACGTGCTCGCCAACCCCGGCGGCTACGGCCGCATCATCCGCGACCAGGGCCAGGTGGCGGCGATTGTGGAGGAAAAAGACGCCGACGCCGCGCAAAAAGCCGTTACCGAAATCAATACCGGCATTCTGGTGCTGCCCAATGCCCGGCTGGCCGGCTGGCTGGCACAACTCTCCAGCAACAACGCCCAGGGCGAATACTATCTGACCGACCTGATTGCGCTGGCCCGCCGCGACGGCATCGCCGTGCATCCGCTTCAGGTAGCCCGTTCGCATTTGGCCGCCGGCGTCAACAACAAGGCGCAGCTGGCCGAATTGGAACGCATTTTCCAGCGCGAACAGGCGCAAAACCTGCTCACCGCCGGCCTCACCCTGCGCGACCCCGCGCGTTTCGACCTGCGCGGCCGCCTGCAACACGGACAAGACGTGGTGATTGATGTCAATGTGGTATTGGAGGGCGAAGTGGTATTGGGCGACAAGGTGGAAATCGGCGCCCATTGCGTGATTAAAAACGCCCGCATCGCCGCCGGCACCCGCATCGCCCCCTTCAGCCATCTGGAGGACTGCGACATCGGCGCCGACGCCCGCATCGGCCCGTTTGCCCGCCTGCGCCCCGGCACCCGCCTCGATGAAGCGGTGCACATCGGCAATTTCGTGGAAGTGAAAAACAGCGTCATGGGACAAGGCAGCAAGGCCAACCACCTCAGCTATCTGGGCGACGCCGACATCGGCAGCGGCAGCAATATCGGCGCCGGCACCATCACCGCCAATTACGACGGCGTGAACAAATACCGCACCGTCATCGGCAAGGAAGTGCGCATCGGCTCCGACACCGTGCTGGTGGCGCCCGTGACCGTGGGCGACCGCGCCACCACCGGCGCCGGCAGCGTGATCACCAAAAACTGTCCGGCAGGCGAACTCACCGTGGCCCGCGGCCGCCAAACCACCATTGCCGGCTGGGTGCGCCCGGAAAAACCGAAAGCCTGAAACGGGTTCGCAAACAATAAAATAGCTTGCAAGAATCAAATATGCCGATTTCAGAAGATGATGTAAAAAAAGCGATGGCCACATGGCTGGAGGGAAGGGCTGCCAAAATGTCATTGTCCGACTCGGCAGGCGCCAAGGTTACGATGTGGAAGGTATTGACCCTGAGTCCAAAAAACTATTGGTAATCGAGTGCAAAGGCGAAGCCGGGAGGGGAAGCCAACATGCGCGGTCTTGGCCCAATGTGGCCGGTGCAATCTTGACGTCCCTAAATGAAACAGAAGATCCGGACCTTGACACAGATGTAGCAATGGCATTCCCCGATACTGAAGAATATCGCCATAGAATGCGGTTTTTAAAAAACTTCTGTAACCGGCAAAATATAGATGTCTACTGGATATCGGCAGACCGTACGGTAAGAAAGTGGTGATTTGAAAAACAGAAAACCGCCGTCCCCAATCGGGGACGGCGGTTTTCTCAGCAGAGGCCGGCCTTATTCGGCTTCGTCCACCTGCTCGTTCACTTCGGCTTCGTGGTGCGCCTGCCAAGTGCGGCGGCGGCTGCGGTGGTAGGTAAGGCCGGTACCGGCCGGAATCAAACGGCCGACAATCACGTTTTCTTTCAAACCGCGCAAATCGTCCTGTTTGCCCATGATGGCGGCTTCGGTGAGCACGCGGGTGGTCTCTTGGAAAGAAGCGGCGGAAATAAAGCTGTCGGTAGACAAAGAGGCTTTGGTGATGCCCAAGAGGATGTTGTCGTAGCGGGCCGGCTCTTTGCCGTCTGCCGCCGCACGCTCGTTGGCCTGCATCACGTCGCCGCGCTCCACCTGTTCGCCGGTGATGAAACCGGTTTCGCCGGCATCGGCGATGTTTACCCGGCGCAGCATTTGGCGGATGATCACTTCGATGTGTTTGTCGGAAATCTTCACGCCTTGCAGGCGGTATACCTCCTGCACCTCCTGCACAATGTAGCGCGCCAGCGCTTCGATGCCCTGCAGACGCAGAATGTCGTGCGGATCCACGGAACCGTCGACAATGGTTTCACCGCGGTTCACCACTTGGCCGTCGTGCACCAGAATCTGCTTCTCTTTGGAAATCAGGGTTTCATGGGCCACACCGTCCAAATCGGTGATGATCAGGCGCTGCTTGCCTTTGGTTTCCTTGCCGAAAGACACGGTACCGGTGACCTCGGCCAACATGCCGGCGTCTTTGGGCACGCGGGCTTCGAACAGCTCGGCCACGCGCGGCAGACCGCCGGTGATGTCGCGGGTTTTGGAAGAGGCTTGCGGAATACGCGCCAACACATCGCCCTTGCCCACTTCCTGCTCTTCGCGCACGGTGATGATGGCACCCACGGGGAAAGCCATGGAAATGGCGGTTTCGGTGCCCGGCATTTTCACTTCTTCGCCGTTTTCGTCCAGCAGCTTCACCGTCGGACGCAAGAGCTTGCTGGTGCCGGCGCTGCGGCGTTTGCCGTCGATCACCACCAAGGTGGACAAACCGGTGATTTCGTCGGTTTGTTTGGTGACGGTCACGCCTTCTTCCACGTTTTCAAACTTCACGCGGCCGGCGTGTTCGGTAATCATCGGGCGGGTATGCGGATCCCAGGTAGCTAGGGTTTGGCCGGCTTTCACGCCCGAACCGTCCTGCACCAGCAGGGTGGCGCCGTAAGGCACTTTATGGCGTTCGCGCTCGCGGCCGATGTCGTCGTGGATCACCACTTCGGAAGAGCGGCCGATCACAATCAGTTCGCCTTTATTGTTCATCACATAGCGCATCTGGCTGTTAAAGCGGGCGGTACCGTTGGATTTGGCTTCCACTTGGCTGGCGGCGGCGGCACGCGAAGCGGCACCGCCGATGTGGAAGGTACGCATGGTCAGCTGGGTACCCGGCTCACCAATCGACTGGGCGGCAATCACGCCCACCGCTTCGCCGGTGTTTACCAGTTTGCCGCGCGCCAAGTCGCGGCCGTAGCAGTGTGCACACAGGCCGTAGCGGGTTTTACAGGTAATCGGGGTGCGCACTTTCACTTCATCGACGCCGGATTGGTCGATCAAATCCACCATCTGCTCGTTGAGCAGGGTGCCGGCCTCTACCAGAGTGGCGCCGTTGGCGGGATCCACCACGTCGGCGGCGGTCACGCGACCCAAAATACGGTCGCGCAGCGGCTCAATCACGTCACCCCCCTGCACCACGGCCTTCATCACAAAGCCGTCGCTGGTGCCGCAGTCGTCTTCCACCACCACCAAGTCTTGGGTGACGTCCACCAAACGGCGGGTCAGGTAGCCCGAGTTGGCGGTTTTCAAGGCGGTATCCGCCAAGCCCTTACGCGCACCGTGGGTGGCGATAAAGTATTGCAATACGGTCAGGCCTTCGCGGAAGTTGGAGGTAATCGGCGTTTCGATAATCGAGCCGTCCGGCTTGGCCATCAGGCCGCGCATGCCGGACAGCTGTTTGATCTGGGCGGCGGAACCACGGGCACCCGAATCGGCCATCATATAGATGGAATTGAACGACTCCTGCTCCACTTCCTTGCCGTCGCGGTCGAGCACCTTCTGCTTGGAAAGGTTGTCCATCATCGCTTTGGCGATACGGTCGCCGGCGCGGCCCCAAATATCCACCACCTTGTTGTAGCGCTCGCCGTTGGTCACCAAACCTTGGCGGTATTGGTCTTCGATTTCCTTCACTTCGCTTTGCGCTTCAGCCAACAGGGCGGCTTTTTCTTTCGGTACTTCCATGTCGTCCACGCAGATGGAGATGCCGCCTTTGGCCGCAAAACCGAAACCGGTATACATCAGGTGGTCGGCAAAAATTACCGTGTCGCGCAGGCCGCACAGGCGGAAGGAGGCATTGATAAGCTTGGAAATTTCCTTTTTCTTCAGCGACTTATTAATGTACTCAAACGGCAGGCCTTTGGGCAGGATTTCACTGAGCAGGGCACGGCCGACGGTGGTCTCGTAGCGTTTCACCACCGGCTCCAGTTCGTCTTGCTCGTTTTTTACCCATTCGCGCAGACGCACGGTGATTTTGGTGCCCAATTCCACCTGTTTGGTGTGATAAGCACGGTGCACTTCCTGCACGTCGGCAAACAGGCTGCCTTCGCCCAAAGCATTGATTTTGTCGCGGGTCATGTAGTAGAGACCCAATACGATGTCTTGCGAAGGCACGATAATCGGCTCGCCGTTGGCGGGCGACAACACATTGTTGGAGGCCAGCATCAGGGTGCGGGCTTCCATTTGCGCTTCCAAACTCAAGGGCACGTGTACCGCCATTTGGTCGCCGTCGAAGTCGGCGTTGAAGGCGGCACACACCAAGGGGTGCAACTGAATGGCCTTGCCTTCAATCAAAATCGGCTCGAAAGCCTGAATACCCAAACGGTGCAGGGTCGGGGCACGGTTGAGCAGAATCGGGTGTTCGCGGATCACTTCTTCCAGAATGTCCCACACTTCCGGCACTTCCTGCTCCACCAGTTTCTTGGCCGCTTTCACGGTCGCGGCCAAGCCTTGGATTTCCAGTTTGTGGAAAATAAAGGGCTTGAACAGCTCCAAGGCCATTTTTTTCGGCAAGCCGCATTGGTGCAGGCGCAGGTAGGGGCCGACGGTAATCACGGAGCGGCCGGAATAGTCCACCCGCTTACCCAACAGGTTTTGACGGAAACGGCCGCCTTTACCTTTAATCATGTCGGCCAACGATTTCAACGGACGCTTGTTGGCACCGGTCATCGCTTTACCGCGGCGGCCGTTGTCGAGCAGAGAGTCCACCGCTTCCTGCAGCATGCGTTTCTCGTTGCGCACGATGATGTCGGGGGCGCTCAGCTCCAGCAGGCGTTTGAGGCGGTTGTTGCGGTTGATCACGCGGCGGTACAGATCGTTCAAGTCGGAAGTGGCGAAACGGCCGCCGTCCAAGGGCACCAGCGGGCGCAGATCAGGCGGCAGCACCGGCAGCACGTCCATAATCATCCACTCCAGCTTCATGCCGGAGCGCAGGAAGGCTTCCAATACTTTCAAACGTTTGGCCAGTTTTTTGATCTTGGTTTCCGAACCGGTGCTCTCCAGTTCCTGACGCAGAATCTCTACTTCGGCGGCAATATCCAGACTGCGCAACAATTCGCGGATGCCTTCGGCACCCATTTTGGCATCGAAATCTTCGCCGTATTCGTCCAGCTTGTTGTAATAGTCCTCTTCGGTCAGCAGTTGGCGGCGTTGCAGCGGAGTCATGCCGGGGTCGGTGACCACAAAGGCTTCGAAATACAGCACGCGCTCGATGTCGCGCAAGGTCATGTCCAACACCATGCCCAAGCGGGAAGGCAGGGACTTTAAGAACCAGATGTGGGCCACCGGTGCGGCCAATTCGATGTGGCCCATGCGTTCGCGGCGCACTTTGGACAAGGTCACTTCCACGCCGCATTTTTCACAGGTCACACCCTTGAATTTCAAACGTTTGTATTTGCCGCACAAGCATTCGTAATCTTTCACCGGACCGAAAATTTTGGCGCAAAACAGGCCGTCGCGCTCGGGCTTGAAGGTGCGGTAGTTGATGGTTTCCGGTTTTTTCACTTCGCCGTAAGACCAGGCGCGGATGGTGTCGGGTGAAGCGATGCCGATGCGGATGGCATCGAATTCTTCGTCCATACCGGCCGTCTGCAGGGGGTTGAACAAATCTAACAAGGCTTTCATTTTTGCTCCTTATGAGGAAGAGTCATATTCTGTTGCCCTAGGCAGGGCGGATAATCGGCATGGGGCTTTCAGGTAGCCTCGGGCTACCTGAAAGCGGCGGGGCGTCATCAATAGCGCTCCATGTCGATATCCAAGCCCAACGAACGGATTTCTTTCACCAATACGTTGAAGCTCTCCGGCATGCCGGCTTCGATTTTGTGTTCGCCTTTGACAATGTTTTCGTACATTTTGGTGCGTCCGGTGACGTCGTCCGATTTCACGGTCAGCATTTCCTGCAGGGTATAGGCGGCACCGTAAGCTTCCAGCGCCCACACCTCCATCTCACCGAAACGCTGGCCACCGAACTGGGCCTTACCGCCCAAGGGCTGCTGGGTCACCAGAGAGTACGGACCGGTGGAACGGGCGTGCATCTTCTCGTCCACCAAGTGGTGCAGTTTCAGATAGTGCATCACGCCCACCGTCACTTTACGGTCGAAAGGTTCGCCGGAGCGGCCGTCATACAGAGTGATTTGGGTTTTGGTGTCGTTAAAGCCCAGTTTTTGTACTGCGGGGTCGTCGCTTGGGTAGGCCAAATCCAGCATGGCGCGGATTTCTTCCTCTTTGGCGCCGTCGAACACGGGCGAGGCAAAGGTGGCGCCGTTGCGCAGATTGGCCGCCAACTCCAGCACTTCCTCATCACTCAACGATTTCAGGTTTTCTTTTTTGCCGCCGCTGTTATACAGCTTGTCCAAGAAGGTGCGGATTTCTTTCACTTTGCGCTGCTCGGCCAGCATATTGTCGATGCGCTGGCCGATGCCTTTGGCGGCCCAGCCCAAATGCACTTCCAGAATCTGACCGATGTTCATCCGCGACGGTACGCCCAAGGGGTTGAGCACGATGTCGACGGTGCGGCCGTCTGCCATATACGGCATGTCTTCCACCGGCAGAATGCGCGATACCACACCTTTGTTACCGTGGCGGCCGGCCATTTTGTCGCCCGCCTGCAGGCGGCGTTTGATGGCGATGAACACCTTCACCATTTTTTGCACACCGGGCGGCAGCTCGTCGCCCTGGGTCATTTTTTTCTTCTTCACTTCATACTGGGCATCGGCCTCTTCGCGCTTCTGCTGCAGGCTGAGCTTGGTCAGTTCCAGTTGTTTGGCCAACTCTTCGTCGGCCAGACGGATGTCGAACCAGTCGTGCTTGCTCGGCAGGGAAGCCAGGTATTCGGCGGTGATTTCTTTGCCTTTGGCCAGCTTCATCGGGCCGCCGTTGGCTTTTTGACCGACAATCAGGCGCTCGATACGGTCAAACGCGTCGGCATCGAAAATCCGCAATTGATCGCCCAAGTCTTGGCGGTAACGCTTCAGTTCGGCATCGATAATCGATTGGGCGCGTTTGTCGCGCTGGATGCCTTCACGGGTGAACACCTGCACATCGATGACCGTGCCGCTCATGCCGGTAGGCATACGCAGCGAGGTGTCTTTCACGTCGGAGGCTTTCTCGCCGAAGATGGCGCGCAGCAGTTTTTCTTCCGGGGTCAGTTGGGTTTCGCCCTTGGGGGTGACCTTGCCCACCAACACGTCACCGGCTTCCACTTCGGCACCGATGTACACGATGCCGCTTTCGTCCAAGCGGTTCTGCATGCGCTCGGAAAGGTTGGGGATGTCACGGGTAATGTCTTCGGCACCCAGCTTGGTGTCGCGGGCCACCACGTTCAGCTCTTCGATGTGGATGGAGGTGTAGCGGTCGTCGGCCGCCACTTTTTCCGAAATCAGAATCGAGTCTTCGTAGTTGTAACCGTTCCACGGCATAAAGGCGATGGTCATGTTCTGACCCAGAGCCAATTCACCCAAATCGGTAGAGGCACCGTCGGCAATCAAATCGCCGCGCTGCAGCACATCGCCCACTTTCACCGCCGGGCGCTGATTGATGTTGGTGGATTGGTTGGAACGGGTGAATTTCACCAGATTGTAAATATCCACACCCACTTCGCCGGCCACCGCCTCTTCGTCGTGTACGCGCACCACCACGCGGTTGGCATCCACATACTCGACCACACCGCCGCGGCGGGCCGCGATCGCCGTAGCCGAGTCAATCGCTACCGCGCGTTCGATGCCGGTGCCGACCAGCGGTTTTTCCGCACGCAGGCAAGGTACGGCCTGACGCTGCATATTGGCGCCCATCAAGGCACGGTTGGCATCGTCATGTTCCAAGAAGGGAATCAGGGAGGCCGCCACCGACACCACCTGGCCGGTGGCCACGTCCATATACTGTACGCGGTCGGCCGTGGCCACAATGGTTTCGCCTTTTTCGCGGCAGGTGATCAAATCGCCTTTCAGGTAGCCTTTGCCGTCCAATTCGGCGTTGGCCTGGGCAATCACGTAACGGCCTTCTTCAATCGCCGACAGATAATCGATTTGGTCGGTTACTTTGCCGTCCACCACGCGGCGGTAAGGGGTCTCCAAAAAACCGTAATCGTTGGTGCGGGCATACACCGACAAGGAATTGATCAAGCCGATGTTCGGACCCTCGGGGGTTTCAATCGGGCAGACGCGGCCGTAGTGGGTGGGGTGAACGTCGCGCACCTCGAAGCCGGCACGCTCGCGGGTCAAACCGCCCGGACCCAAAGCAGAAACTCGGCGTTTGTGCGTCACTTCCGACAAGGGGTTGGTTTGGTCCATAAACTGGGAAAGCTGGCTGGAGCCGAAAAACTCCTTAATCGCCGCCGATACCGGTTTGGCATTGATCAGATCGGTCGGCATCAGGTTTTCCGATTCCGCTTGGTTCAAACGCTCTTTCACCGCACGTTCCACACGCGCCAAGCCGGAACGGAATTGGTTTTCGGTCAACTCGCCCACCGAGCGCACGCGGCGGTTGCCCAAGTGATCGATGTCGTCCACTTCGCCGTGGCCGTTGCGCAGTTCCACCAAGGTGGCAATGGAGGCCACGATGTCTTCCACGCTCAGAATAAAACCGCCTTTTTCGGCCGCGCCGGCAAAGGTTTCGTTCAGCAAACGGCCGTACCAAGAGTCTTGCTGCGCTTCGCTCAGCTTCTGGCCGTAAGTGCGGGTATTGAATTTCATGCGGCCTACGCGCGACAGATCATAGCTGTCTTCATTGAAGAACAGACGGTTAAACAGCAACTCTACCGCATCTTCGGTGGGCGGCTCACCGGGGCGCATCATGCGGTAAATGGCAATACGGGCCGCCGTCTGGTCGGCCGTCTCATCGGTGCGCAAAGTGGCGGAAATATAACCGCCCTGACCCAACTCATTGATATACAGGGTTTGGATTTCGCCGATGCCGTGAATATCAAACTGAGCCAGCAATTCTTCGGTGATTTCGCTGTTGGCGGTGGCCAACACTTCGCCGGTATCCGGCGCAATCACATCTTTGGCCAATACTTTGCCAATCAGGCTGTCCGGCTCGACAGCCAAACGTTTCAGACCGGCCTTTTCAATGTCGCGGACGGCCTTGGCGGTCACGCGCTTGCCGGCAGCCACCAACACCTTGCCTTCCGCATCGGTAATGTCGGCCTTAACGGTTTCGCCTTTCAGGCGGGAGAGCACCAAATCGGTTTCAATGCCGTCTTTGGAGAGGTAGAAGCTTTCTTTGTCGTAGAAAGTGTCCAGAATTTGCTCGTGGCTGTAACCCAGCGCTTTGAGCAAAATGGTCACCGGCATTTTGCGGCGGCGGTCGATACGGAAATAAAGCAAATCCTTGGGATCGAATTCGAAATCCAGCCAAGAACCGCGGTAGGGAATAATGCGGGCGGAAAACAACAACTTGCCTGAAGAATGGGTTTTACCGCGGTCGTGTTCGAAAAATACGCCGGGAGAACGGTGCAGCTGAGACACAATCACGCGCTCGGTACCGTTGATGATGAAAGAGCCGTAAGGCGTCATCAACGGAATCTCACCCATATAGACTTCGTTCTCACGTACTTCTTTCACCACATTGGGCTTGGATGACTCTTTATCTAAAATCACCAAACGGATGCGTGCACGCAAGGGAGCCGCATAGGTAATGCCGCGCAGCTGGCACTCTGCGATGTCAAACAAAGGCTCGCCCAAAACATAATGGACAAACTCCAAACGGGCGTAACCGTTGTGGCTGACAATCGGGAAAATCGAGTTGAACGCGGCTTGCAAACCCTCATCCGCACGCCGGTCAAACGGACGGCTTTGCTGCAGGAATTTGTTATAGGACTCCAACTGCGTGGTCAGCAGGTAAGGCACTTCCAGCACGCTGTCACGCTTGGCAAAGCTCTTACGGATGCGCTTTTTCTCGGTAAAAGAGTAACTCATTGGCTCGCTCCAGATGATAAAAGACTGAGTTCAAAATCCATCGGCAACCGAAAATCCTATTCAGCGGAACCACTATCTTTGAATGGCGCACTGAAACTTCGGCTCATTTTAATTTACAAAAATTTACCTAAAAATCAGGATTTAATTGTAAATTTTTGCAAACTTTTCACTTTTAGGTAGTTCCAAGCGAAATAAGGCTGGCAGTAAACTGCCAGCCTTTTTCCTGCGCGGGAATTATTTGATTTCCACTTTCGCGCCGGCTTCTTCCAATTGTTTTTTGATGTCGTCGGCTTCGGCTTGAGACACACCTTCTTTAACGGTTTTGGGCGCGCCGTCAACCATGTCTTTGGCCTCTTTCAGACCCAGACCGGTAATCGCACGAACCACTTTGATCACGCCTACTTTTTGATCACCGGCAGAAGCCAAGATCACATCAAATTCGGTTTTGGCTTCGGCAGCGGCAGCACCACCGGCAGCGGGACCGGCCGCCACAGCAACGGCAGCAGCAGAAACGCCGAATTTCTCTTCAAACGCTTTTACCAAGTCGTTCAGTTCCATAACGGTCAGGTTGCCAACGGCTTCCAAAATGTCTTCTTTAGTAATAGCCATGCTATCAAACTCCTAAATATTGATATAAAGATAAAATATTTCTGAATGAAACAAAATCGAATATTAAGCGGCTTCTTCGCCGGCTTTTTTCTCGGCCAAAGCAGCCAAACCGCGAGCCAGGCCGGAAACCGGAGCCTGCATAACAAACAGCAGCTTGGACAGCAGTTCTTCGCGGCTGGGGATGGAAGCCAAATCGGCCACTTGGGCGGCATCCAGCACATCGCCATTGTAAGAACCGGCTTTGATGATGATTTTGTCGTCTTTTTTCGCGAATTGGTGCAGCACTTTTGCGGCGGCTACGGCATCTTCTGATGCGGCGTAAACCAGCGGACCAACCATTTGATCGGCCAAACCGGCAAAAGAAGTTCCTTCAACCGCACGACGGGCCAATGTGTTTTTCAGAACGCGCAGATATACGCCTTCTTTACGCGCGTTGGCACGCAGTTCGGTCATGCTGGCAACACTGATACCGCGATATTCAGCAACCACCATAGTTTGAGCGTTACCGATGCCGGCAACAATCTCTTCTACGGCTGCTTTCTTGGTTTCAATATTGAGACTCAAGGTCTACCTCCCACTGTTTATCAACGAAGCACCCTAAAAGGCGCTCCACCAGCGCGGCAACCTGAAAAGACATTTTGCAAGCAATGCCGCTTGCGCATACTCCAGGACTACCGTCTGCGTAGGGTGTAATCAATACAATTAAATCTAGGATCCCTACGGTCTTGGACATCTACTTAATTGGATTTAAGTAGCCCATGTTTCAGGTAGCCCGCATCTACAGGCTACCTGAAAATCCGATTAGCTGTTTACACTGGCCGTATCGACACGCACGCCCAAACCCATGGTGCTGGAGAGCGCAACTTTCTTCAGATACTGGCCTTTGGCGGCAGCCGGCTTGGCCTTAACGATGGCATCCAGCAGCGCAGCAAAGTTTTCTTTCAAATCCGCTTCGGCAAACGATGCGCGACCGATGGTGGCATGCACGATACCGGCTTTATCGGTACGGTACTGAACTTGGCCGGCCTTGGCGTTTTTCACCGCTTCGGCCACGTTCGGAGTAACGGTGCCCACTTTCGGATTCGGCATCAGGCCGCGCGGCCCCAAAATCGTACCCAATTGACCAACAATACGCATGGCATCGGGAGAGGCAATCACCACATCGAAATCCAAATTGCCTTTTTTCACTTCTTCGGCCAAATCTTCAAAGCCAACAATGTCGGCACCTGCCGCTTTGGCTGCCTCGGCATTGGCACCTTGGGCAAACACCGCCACGCGGGTGGTTTTACCGGTGCCTTTGGGCAGCACCACAGAGCCACGAATCACCTGATCGGATTTACGGGGATCAACACCCAAGTTAAAGGAAACATCAATCGATTCGTCGAATTTGGCAGTTGCAGCTTGCTTGACCAACGCAATAGCCTCGTCAACAGCATACAGCTTATTGGCCTCAACGGAAGCGCGCAGCGCCTGCATACGTTTGGATACTTTAGCCATTACACACCCTCCACATCCAAGCCCATCGAACGGGCAGAACCGGCAATGGTACGCACTGCCGCATCCAAGTCGGCCGCAGTCAAATCGGGCTCTTTAGTCTTGGCAATTTCTTCCAACTGCGCGCGGGTGACGGTACCCACTTTATTGGTCAGCGGATTGGCGCTGCCTTTTTGCAGACCGGCTGCTTTTTTCAACAGAATCGTTGCCGGCGGCGTCTTCATGACGAAAGTGAAAGACTTGTCTGCAAATGCCGTAATGACCACAGGAATCGGCAGACCCGGCTCCATAGACTGGGTTGCCGCATTAAACGCTTTACAGAACTCCATAATATTCAAACCGCGCTGACCCAAAGCCGGACCAACGGGCGGAGAAGGGTTGGCTTTACCTGCAGGGATCTGCAGCTTGATGTAGCCGACAATTTTCTTTGCCACTGTACTAAACTCCTAAAAAACGGGTATCACGCAGAAACAACATCTGCTCCCCAAAAAATCAAGCCGCGCATTATAAGCTTGAATTTAAAATTAATCAATGGAAGTACGCAATTATGCCGCAAAATCCGTCTGCTTTTTGCATCATAACTTTTCCACTTGGCCAAAATCCAACTCTACCGGAGTTTCCCGGCCAAAAATCTGCACGGAAACGCGCAATTTATTGCGCTCATAATCCACCGCATCCACCAAGCCGTTAAAATCAGAAAAGGGGCCTTCATTCACCCGAACCTGTTGACCGACTTCAAACTCAATCCGCGGTTTCGGCTTCTTCTCACCAGCCTCGCCACCGCCCACTTGAGCCATAATGGCGTCTACTTCACGCTGGGAAATAGGCAGCGGCCGGTTGGCCGTGCCGCCGATGAAGCCATTGACACGCGGCGTACTTTTCACCAAATGCCAAGAATCGTCGGTCATCTCCATTTCAACCAACACATAGCCGGGAAAAAACTTCCGTTCACTGACAGTCTTGCGGCCATTTTTAATATCGACCACCTCCTCAACCGGAACCAGAATCTGGCCGAAGTAGTCTTCCATGCCCTCCCGGGCAATACGTTCCTTCAAAGTTTTTTGGACATTTTTTTCAAAACCGGAATAAGCTTGCACCACATACCAACGTTTCGACATTTTTCCACCTCTTTTTCATTATGCATTTAACAAGAACAACCAAGCCAAAATGCTGTCGACCACCCATAAGAAAAATGTCATCAATGCGGTAAACACCAAGACAAACAGGGTATTGCGCCACGTTTCATTCTTGGTCGGCCACACTACCTTTTTCACTTCGGTAATAGAGCCTTTGACGTAACGGACCAGATTGCGGCCCGAATCACACCAAAAGAAAACGATCACCACGGCCAGAATCACCCCAATCAAAGGAAACAGCGCCCGTAAATAAACCGACCATTGCGGTTGGGCATAATATCCCCACACACCCGCAGCCAGCAGGACACCCGCCAAAATCAGCTTGGCCATATCGGCTCTTTTGCTGCGCTGCTGCTCGGCCTGCTCCTTTTGGCGCATTTCCTGTTTGGATATTTTGGGCGACACCGCCACCTCTTTCGTTTTCTGCTTGTGACCACTCATTGCGATGACCTTATACAATACAGTTCAGAGACTCTCTAAAAGAAAAGACTAACCGGCACATGGCCGATTAGTCTGTCTGTTGGCAGGCCAGGAGGGTCTCGAACCCCCAACCCTCGGTTTTGGAGACCGATACTCTACCAATTGAGCTACTGGCCTAAAACCTTGATTAAGCGATGATAGAGGAAACCACGCCGGCACCCACGGTACGGCCGCCTTCGCGAATCGCAAAGCGCAGACCTTCTTCCATGGCGATCGGGGCAATCAGCTCAACGCTGATGGTCACGTTCTCGCCCGGCATCACCATTTCCACGCCTTCTTCCAAAGTCACGGCACCGGTCACGTCGGTGGTGCGGAAGTAGAATTGCGGACGGTAGTTGGCGAAGAACGGGGTGTGACGACCGCCCTCTTCTTTGCTCAGTACGTATACTTCGGCTTTGAATTTGGTGTGCGGGGTAATGGTGCCGGGTTTGGCCAATACTTGGCCGCGCTCGACTTCTTCACGTTTGGTACCGCGCAGCAGCACGCCGACGTTGTCGCCTGCTTGGCCTTGATCCAGCAGTTTGCGGAACATTTCCACGCCGGTACAGGTGGTTTTTTGGGTGTCTTTCAAACCGACGATTTCGATCTCGTCACCCACGTTGATGATGCCGCGCTCTACGCGGCCGGTTACCACGGTACCGCGGCCGGAGATGGAGAATACGTCTTCGATCGGCAGCAGGAAGGGTTTGTCTACGGCACGCTCGGGAGTGGGGATGTAGCTGTCCAGGGCGGCGGCCAGTTCGTAGATTTTTTCTTTGTAAGCGGCATCGCCTTCCAAGGCGCGCAGGGCGGAACCTTGCACGATCGGGCAGTCGTCACCGGGGAAGTCGTAGCTGGAGAGCAGGTCGCGGATTTCCATTTCCACCAGCTCCAGCAGTTCGGCGTCGTCCACCATGTCGCATTTGTTCATGAATACGATGATGTAGGGAACGCCCACTTGTCGGGCCAACAGGATGTGCTCGCGGGTTTGCGGCATGGGGCCGTCGGCGGCGGAACACACCAAGATGGCGCCGTCCATTTGTGCGGCACCGGTAATCATGTTTTTCACGTAGTCGGCGTGACCCGGGCAGTCTACGTGGGCGTAGTGGCGGGTTTCGGTTTCGTATTCTACGTGGGAGGTGTTGATGGTGATGCCGCGGGCTTTTTCTTCCGGGGCGTTGTCGATTTGGTCGTAACCTTTGGCTTGACCGCCGAATTTTTCGGCCAGAATGGTGGTCAATGCTGCGGTCAGGGTGGTTTTACCATGGTCAACGTGACCGATGGTGCCAACGTTTACGTGCGGTTTGCTACGTTCGAATTTTTCCTTAGCCATGGCAAATATCCTATTAAGCTTGATAAATGGAAATCAACAGGGAATTTTTTGAGATGGTGCCCATGGGCAGATTTGAACTGCCGGCCTCTCCCTTACCAAGGGAGTGCTCTACCCCTGAGCTACATGGGCCAAATTGTTGCATTGCTTATGGAGCGGGTGAAGGGAATCGAACCCTCACCGTAAGCTTGGAAGGCTTCTGCTCTACCATTGAGCTACACCCGCACTTACTCTTTCGCCTGCTCCAACGTCATTGGATGATTGGTGGTGGGAGAAGGATTCGAACCTTCGAAGCTCTCGCAACAGATTTACAGTCTGCCCCCTTTGACCGCTCGGGAATCCCACCGCAAAG
>JAUMZB010000100.1 GCA_030528345.1 Eikenella sp. | reverse complement strand
GTGCTTCCTTCCATTCGGGGGAGATAATTGAACCCTTAAAGTCTGGGACTATACAGTTAACCCTTCAACGCCTTATCCAGAAAAGCCAGCCCCGCCGCCGTATCGCCGCGAGCCGCACGCATCTTAAAGCGTGTTTCCGCGTCAAATTCAGCCAGCATCACCGTGGCCGCCTCATCCAGCAATTTATTGATACTCACGCCCCGGGCGCAGGCCAATGCCTTCAGGCGGCTATGCTTTTCGTCTGAAATCCGTAAAGTCATCGAAGTCATGATAATTCCTCCAGCAAAGTCTCGGGCAGGCAGATATGCACATCCGGAAACACCAACTCGGCCTGCCTGAAATCCTTCAAATTTCGGGTAACCAAATAATCCGCACGTCCGGCCACAGCCAACTCCAGCAAATGGTTATCGCCCTCATCCCGCAGATTGGGCCGCCACAAATAATAAATCTGCGTCCATTCGCTCACACCCAACAGCGCATCCAAAACGGTATTGCGCTCAACCCGGCTCAATCGGCCGTTGCCAAATACCGCATCACGATTCACCACATCTTCATATTCCGCCAACAAGGCAGCGCTCACCAGCGGCTGCAAATGGCCTTGCAGACAGGCGGCCAGCAAACGGTTGGATGGAGTAGAACCAAGACAGGCCGCCACCAGAATATTGGTATCTAACACAACTCTCATACCTCAATGCTACCGCATATGCCACCACGCAGGCAAACCACACCGCCCCAAGAGGCGGTTTTTTTACGCCTTCAGGCTACCTGAAAGGCAAAAAGTGCAAACTTTTTTCGCTTATAAAACATATTGTTTAAACATTTTATGAAATTTGTTTAAACAATATGTTGCCATTATTTAAACAATATGTTTAAATTCACCCCATCGAAGCAATACACAGACACCGGCGACCCCGCATCAGTCTTTCAAACAGCGGCGGGGAAAGGTGGGCAGCAGGGGAAACCCTGCCAGAGCAAGGATAGCCGCCCACATAAGCCGATAGCGAAATGTAGATACCTGCAAGCGCACAAAGCCCCCCGAATCGATCTTTAAGCAACACGGCGCGCTTGTTCGGAGAGAGCGGCCTAGCGAGCCGCAAGGTATCGGCAGAATGTTTAACAAAGCCGCTTCACCGAGGCGGCTTGATTAAAGGTTCAACACAGGAGAGAGACGATGCAATACGAAATTCAGCCAACGCACATCGGCGACATCAAGCCCGGCGACACCGTGATGCACCATGGCGAAATGAGAACCGTAGGCCGCCGCAACATCAAGCGCTGCCCTTTAATGGGCTTAAGCCTTTTCGGCGACAGCTACCAGCTGGGGCGGGTGCCGGTAGAGAAAGTCATCATCTACCGCGCTACCGTAGGCGGCTGGGTAGCTGCCTGATAAACCAACGCCCGCCATCACAGGCCGGGCGTTTTTCTCAAGGTTCAACACAGGAGAGAAACCATGCTTACCCCGCAGGCAGAAAAATTCTTCGGTCAAATCCTGATCCTCATCGAAGAGGACGGCAAGCTGGAAGCCTTGGCACAGGCCGACAGCAGCCAACAACTGGCCATGCTGGCCGAATACGGGCGCAAAGCCATCGATAGGCAATACGCCACCTTTGCCGGCCTGAAAGCCAAGCCCCAAGCATGGGACTTTATGGCCGAAGCCCTATCCCGCCGCACACATCGGGATGCCGCCGTGCAAGCCGCCAACCGAGGGCTGGCCCAAATGGGCTTGCTGCCAAATTAAAGAAACCCGCCGCCTCACGTTTTCTCAAGGAGACAGCCATGTATTACGACCTCAACGCCGCCACCGCCCGCTACCGCAGCCAACAGAGCGACGACTACACCGACCGCATCAGCCGCGAACAACTGGCAGAGTGGGACCAAGAAGAAGCCATCGAAGCCATGCAAGACGAGCCGCTGAGCGAGTTTTACGACGACCTCACCATAAACGAGCAGCTTATCGTAGACAAACTGCTCAAAGCCGTTTACGCCCGCCGTCAAGCCCGGCAGTAAGCGCCCCGGGCGGTATCGGTAAGGGAAGGCTAAGGGCCAACGCGACCGCAGAAACCGTGAATGCTACCG
>JAUMZB010000099.1 GCA_030528345.1 Eikenella sp. | reverse complement strand
CTGATGGATTTTTTGATGGCGCTGGCCTGTGAGATGGGGCTGGCGGATGCGGTGAAATATCGGGAAGAAAACTATGGCGAATAAAACCATGAAGGAAATGCTGATGGCGGCAGTAATGGCGGCGACTGAACGGCTGAAGGGATACTCGAAAACCAAAACCGAAGCCAAAACCAATAGCGCGGGTTGGCTGCAAGCCAACAACATGAACACCCGCAACAGCTACGGCGAGTTTACTTGGGTTGTCTGCCGCCGCAAGGGGTATCCGGTGGCCGTTATCAACCGTAAAGGGAAGCTGTATTGCCGTTTGCAAATGATGCCGGGCTTTGGTTATCGGGCGATGCAGCAGGACATTGTGGACTGGCTGAATGACCGTTTGTGTTGCGAGGCGTCCAAATGAAACAGACCCTGCTATTCCGCGTGAACGGCCAGCCGCAGGGCAAAGGCCGGCCGCGCAGCACCAAAGGCGGCCGCCATTACACGCCGGCCAAAACCCGCCGGTACGAGGCCGACATCCGGGCGGCGGCGATGAAGGCGGCACAACTGCAAGGCTGGCTGAAATCGGACGAGCCGCTGCGGGTGCATATCGGCGCGTGGTTTGCCATCCCGAAAAGCTGGAGCAAAAAGAAACGGGCGGCGGCGGTGGCCGGCAATCTGTACCCTACCGGCAAGCCCGATGCCGACAACATCGCAAAAGCTGCCTGTGATGCCTTGAATGACATCGCCTACCACGACGACAGCCGGGTGGTGGAGTGCGTGATTCGCAAGCGCTACTGCTTTATGCAGGATGATGTGCCGCACATCACAGTGTTTGTGGAGCGTATGCCGACGATGGACGAGATGAAGGCGGAAGCATTGGCGCGGGAGGCCGCCTGAAATGGCGATTGAGGCAGCCGTCATCAAAACCCCCGCCGGCACATTGGCCCCGGCCACGGTGGCGGATGCGGAAATCTTGCGCGAGCTGAAGATGGGCAAACCCTACCGCGTGAAGGTCACGCAGATGTCCAACCGCAGCTACCGGCACCACAAGCTGTTTTTCGGCGGCCTGCTGCCCTTGGCCTACCAATACTGGCAGCCCACCGGCGGCATGGTAACGGCGGGCGAAAAGAAGCTGGTGGAGCAGTTCGCCCGCCGCCTTGAGGCCATGCACAACAGTGGCGGTCTGTTTCTGGAATTTGCCGAGGAATTTGTTTTGTCGGTGGCAGCCAAGCGTGGCGAGAAAGTGGGCGCGGTGCTGCACGATATGGAAGCCTTCCGCCGCTGGCTGACGATGGAGGCGGGCTATTTCGAGGTGTACGAAACCCCGGCCGGCATCCGCAAAGAGCCGATGAGCATCAGCTTTGCCAGCATGGATCAGGAGACGTTCAACGCCTTTTACCGCAACTGCTTTCAGGTAGCCTGGAATCTGATGCTGTGTGGCAAGTTTGAAAACGAAGAGGCCGCCCTGTGCGCGGCGGAGGAAATGATGGAGTTTGGCGCATGAAATTAAGTGAATTGGCTTTTTTGTTGGTATTCGGCATCCCTGCGGTGCTGTTGATATGGGGCGGTACGCTCGTGCTGCTGCGTCGCTGGTGGAGGGGTTATTGATGAGCAAGATACGGCAGGCGGCACGCGGCCAGCAATGCCAAATCAGAAAGGAACACTGTGTTTAATGAAGAAAATGAACGTTGGCGACCAATAATGGAATTTCAGGGGTTGTATGAAATTAGTAATTTTGGGCGTGTGAGAAGTATTAGCCGTTATGTTGCTATTGGCAATCAGGGCGGAAAGCGCCTGATAGAAGGTAGGATATTAAAACACAGATTAACTGCGGGCTACCCATCTGTCACATTATGTGATGGGAAGAAGGAAGTTACTCGACATATACATAGGCTTCTTGCTTTGGCATTTATTCCTGGGGTCGGAGAAGTGGTGCGCCATTTGGACGGCGATCCGTTGAATTTCAATTTGGATAACTTGGCATGGGGAAGCTATGTGGATAATGAGGTTGATAAAATGGCTCACGGAAAGACGGCCATGGGGGAAACGCATGGCAATGCAAAATTAAATGACCATTTAGTTAGAAAAATAAGGGAAATGTACAAAAATGGATTTACACAATTAGATATTGCTCGCGCAATTGGTATTGGGCGGGGTGCAGTAGG
>JAUMZB010000098.1 GCA_030528345.1 Eikenella sp. | reverse complement strand
CCTTCCATTCGGGGGAGAAAATTGAACCCTTAAAGTCTGGGACTATACAGCTACCCCGATTTCGAACTGCCCGATACCGTGGGTCTGATGCGGGAAATGGCGCTGTTTTTGTCGCAACTGCAACTGCACAACACCGTGTTCCGCAGCGACCACGCCTCGAATTATCTGGTGCTCAAAGGCCGGCTCAACCGCGACAAAGAAGCCCTGCTGGCCCGGGTACACGCCGCGATTGCCGCGCCGGAACAGGCCGGCTTGCGGCCGGAATGGCTGCGGGGCTTGTAATCTTTACGCCGCCGTCGGAGCGGCCGGACGGGCTACCCCACCCTTTCAGCCGCAACCAACAGCATCCGGCACACTCCGGCATCCTGCCCGCCCTCATGCGGCCACCACAAAATTGCGCACCGCCCGCACCGCATCCGGCAACTCCCCCGCAGTCAGACCGATGGGGCCGCAGCCCTGTGCCGCCAACAACTCCGCCGCCGTACCGTGCAACCAGACACCAGCCGCCGCCGCCTCATAAGGCGGCAAACCCTGCGCCAGCAGCGCCGCAATCAAACCGCTCAGCACATCGCCGCTGCCGGCGGTGGCCAAGCCCGGATTGCCGCTTTCGTTCTCCTCAATCCGCCCCTGCGGATTGGCGATCAGGCTGGCATGGCCCTTCAAGACGATATGGCAGCCGTAACGTTCGGCCAACGCCTGCGCCGCACGGCGGCGGTTTTGCTGCACCTCGGCCGCGCCGCAACCCAACAAACGGGCCGCTTCCAGCGGATGCGGGGTCAAAATCGTATTCGCGGGCAAGGTTTGGGGGGCAACGGCCAGCAGATTCAAGGCGTCCGCATCCAGCAGCAAAGGTATGCTGCGCTCAGCCGCTTTGTTTACAGCGGCACGCAACAGACCGCGCCCGGCCTCACCCTGCCCCAAACCGCAACCGACCGCATACACGCCCACATCCTGCCGCCTCAACAAAGCCGCTGCCGTCGCCAGCATGATTTCGGGATAGTCAGGCAGATACGGCAAGGGCAAACGCGCTTGGGCAAACCCCAGCCACACCTTGCCCGCCCCGCCCTTCAAAGCCGCCACCGCCGCCAACACCCCGGCCCCGCTCATGCCCTCGCTGCCGCCGATTACCGCCACCGTACCGTAACTGCCCTTGTGGCTGTCGGCGGCACGCGGCCGCACCAAACGGGGAAAACGCTGGCGGACGCTTTGCAAACGGGCAGGCGGCAAAATACGGGTAAGCGGCATATTCACTCTCCTATGGCGGGTTTCAGGTAGCCTGCAGATTGGGCAACAAATCAGATCTTTTATCTACAGAAAGCCGGTCATAAACCTGGCCGCCCAGCCATTTGGAAATCAGTTCCTGCATGTCCGGCTTGCTCATGTAATCGGCAAACAATTCTTCGTTCAGCTCCATGCGTTCGATGAAGAGCGATTCCAGCACCTGGCGGAAGACGAGCTGGAATTTGTCCAGCGGGTTGACTTCGGCGGCTTTTTGCAGGGTTTCGTTCTGGCTGGCGGCTTCGGCAATCTGGTCGAAAAACAATTGGTCGGCTTCATTGAGTTCGCCGCCGAAGCGCTCGTTGATGATGTCGATCAGGCGCGAGAGCGGCACCTGCTCTTCGCGCACCATGCCCGAGCCCACTTCGCGCGGGCCGTCCAGTGGTTTGGCATAGCCCTCGTTCAGGCTGATTGAGCCTTCGCTGATTTTTTGCAGGCGGTAGTAATCGAGCTCGACTTCTTCATCAAACTGGTAGCCCGGCCCGCTTGTGCGTTTGGGCAGTTTCAGCGCCAGATGCCGCAGGTAGGTAAACAGTTTTTCCAGATCGCTGTCCTGATAGGGGATGACCTGGCTCAAAAAGCTGTACAGGTTGCGAAAGGCTTGCAGTTTGCCGCGCCACAGTTCGGCCTCTTCTTCTGCGCTTTCCTGCAACTGCCGGAAACGCGCCGTAGCCAAGTCAATCAGGGCATTCATGGCCCTGTGGTCGCCGGGACTTTGGCGGCGTTTGGGGGCGAAGAACACGCGCGCAAATTCGGCCACTTCGGTTTGCAGATAAATGCCCGAGGCATCCAGCTCGGCCTTGATTTCATAAAGCCGGTCGGGGTCAACCGCCTCGCCCATTACCGCGCCTTCGTAATACTGGCGGAAGGCTTCCTGAATATCGGCAGGGTCGTTGG
>JAUMZB010000097.1 GCA_030528345.1 Eikenella sp. | reverse complement strand
GCGCGGGCTTCTTGGGAGCCGTCGTCTTTGGCGGTTTCATACAGGCTTTCCAATTCGCCCAATACAGAACGGACTTCTTTCATCAATTCTTCTTTTTGGCGCTCATATTTGCTCATGCGGGTTTTCCTTTCTTGAAGGGCTTGGAGAAAACATACCGGGAAGTATGTCGGCATTCGTTGCGAATGCCTGGCATTTGCGTGGGGCAATAACTGGCGCTGTTCGACTCAAATTCAAGCAACCGAAGTGTAGAATTCCGTTAAAATAGCGTTTTTTTCCGCAAAGCAAGAGAAAGCCCGTCATGACCCCCAGCCTGAAAAAAATCTATTCCGGCAAAGTACGCGACCTGTATGCAATCGACGGCAGACGGATGCTGATGGTGGCTTCCGACCGTCTCTCGGCCTTCGACGTCATCCTTGACGACCCCATTCCCGGCAAAGGCGAAATCCTGACCCAGATTTCCAATTTTTGGTTTGAAAAACTCAAACACATCATGCCCAACCATTTCACCGGCGATTCCGTGGCCGACGTGCTGCCCGCCGCCGAAGCACAGGTGCTGGAAAAGCGTGCGGTGGTGGTGAAAAAGCTGAGGCCGGTAAAGGTGGAGGCCATTGTGCGCGGCTATCTGGCCGGCAGCGGCTGGAAAGACTACCAAAAAAACGGCAGCGTGTGCGGCATCCGGCTGCCCGAAGGCATGCGGGAAGCCCAGCAGCTGCCCGAAGTCATCTTTACCCCGTCCACCAAGGCCGAAGTGGGCGGTCACGATGAAAACATCAGCTACGAAGCATGCGAGCGCATCATCGGCAAAGAGCTGGCCGCCGAAGTGCGCGCCAAAGCCATTGCGCTGTATACCGAAGCCGCCGCCTATGCCGAAACGCGCGGCATCATCATCTGCGACACCAAATTCGAATTCGGCCTCGACGAAAACGACACCCTCACCCTGATGGACGAAGTGCTCACCCCCGATTCCAGCCGTTTCTGGCCGGCCGGGCAATACCAAGTGGGCAGCAACCCGCCTTCCTTCGACAAACAGTTTATCCGCGATTGGCTGGAGGAGAGCGGCTGGAACAAACAGCCGCCCGCTCCGCGCGTGCCGGCCGAGGTGATTGAGAAAACCGTGGCCAAATACCGCGAAGCGTTCACCCTGTTGACGGGTAATTAAACCAACCGCGTTCAGGTAGCCTGATCGCCTGTGGCAACCGTTTGGCCAAAGGAGCCGTCTGTGAGTGCACAAATCCGCGTCATCCGCGCCGACATCACCACGCTGGCGGTGGATGCGGTGGTGAATGCCGCCAACAACAGCCTGCTTGGCGGCGGCGGGGTGGACGGCGCGATACACCGCGCCGCCGGGGCGGGGCTGTTGGCCGAATGCCGTGCCTTAAACGGCTGCCGTACCGGCGAAGCCAAAATTACCGGCGGTCATGATTTGCCCGCCCGCCATGTGATTCACACCGTGGGGCCGATTTGGTACGGCGGCGTTCAGGGAGAGGCCGCGCTGTTGGCTTCGGCTTATGCGCAATCGCTGCGGCTGGCGCAGCAGTACGGCTTGCGAAGCATCGCGTTTCCCTGCATCAGCACCGGCGTATACGGTTATCCGCCCGCAGCGGCGGCCGCAGTGGCGCTGGACAGCATCCGCCGCACGCTGCCGGCATGTCCGGCGCTGGAGCAGGTGTGGCTGTGTTGCTTTTCGGCAGAGGACGAAGCCATTTACCGCCGTTTGTTGCAGGACCGCCCCTAGAGGCTGTTGACAATCAACCCAATCGTCATGGCCGAGTGGTCCAATCTTACTCTCCGCCGCAATGTTTGATCTTTGCATAACGGCGCGAACTTTACTGAGCGTTGCGCTTCATGGCCGTCTCACGGGGATTTCCTGCGGTCACGTGGCCACTTGCTTTCTTTGCGCCGCCAAAGAAAGCAAGCAAAGAAAAGCGGCCGCGGTTGCCGGTTTGCTGCGCAAACTGCCCTCACTGTGCAGGCTTTTCGGGGCGGCCGCCGGCCGCTGCGCGCCGAGGGCAGCCTTCTTCCCAGAAAAGCCTGCTCCGTTCGGCGCCGCCGGCGGAGGGGCTGGTGTAGTAAAGGTGGCTGAAAGGTTAAATGCGGAGAAAATCAAATTTTGACAACGGATTAAATATTGTATTGATGGTCAACAAACCCTGGTGTATAGTCCCAGACTTTAAGGGTTCAATTTTCTCCCCCGAATGGAAGGAAGC
>JAUMZB010000033.1 GCA_030528345.1 Eikenella sp. | reverse complement strand
TTGCTGTCGGGCGCCACCACCAGCATTTTGTGGTGGTATTCCTCAAATTCGCCCGGGCGGTAGCCGCCCAGATTGATAAAAAACAGCTTGTCGCCGCCACTTTGAGCCTGCTCACGCGGCACCACGCGCACGGCGTGGCCGCCCACTTGGCTCACTTCGCGCCAGCAGTCGATGTGCCAGTTGTCGGCCGCCTCCGGCCACGCGCTTTCAAAGGCGGGAATCAGATCGGCCGGCCGCTCGGCAATGCCGAAAAACACATCGTGCTGTTCGATCAGGCGGCCTTTCGGCGTGGCGCCGATTTTGAGCATAAAAAGTTTCACTGCGCTTTCCTCATATCGTGGGCAAAACGCGATTATCCGGCAGCCGCAGCAAAGGCTCAAAAGGATAATCGGCACGCCGTCGATGACTTTTATTCATTCAGGTAGCCTGAGACCTTTGCCAAACCCCCAGATGTGGATGCCCTTCCAGGCGTAACAGCACAGCGAGCATGAACGCCGGGAATCCCCGTGGGTAAAGACATATCACCTAGATAGGCAAGCGAGCGGGCAGTACCCCTAGGGCATAAACGCACAACGCAGAAATGCGCCGCAGATGGGGGGGTTGGCAAAGGCCTCAGCCCGCAACAGGCTACCTGAAACCCGCTCAGCGTTTCACAAACACCAAATCCCACACCCCGTGTCCCAGGCGTTTGCCGCGCGCTTCAAACTTGGTTTCCGGCCGGTAATCCGGCGTCGGCGCATAATCCTCGGCGGTATTCGCCAACTCGGGGAAACCGCGCAACACTTCCAGCATCTGCACCGCATATTCTTCCCAATCGGTGGCCAGATGCAGATAGCCGCCGCTTTTGAGTTTGGGCAAGAGCTTGGCCACAAAAGGCGGCTGAATCAGGCGGCGTTTGTGGTGGCGTTTTTTGTGCCAGGGGTCGGGGAAAAAAATATGAATGCCGTCCAAGCTGCCCTCGGCCAGCATGTTTTCCACCACCTCCACCGCATCGTGGCGCATCACGCGGATATTGGCGATGTCTTGCCCGGCAATCAGCTTGCACAAATTGCCCACGCCGGGGCCGTGCACGTCCACCGCCAAAAAGTCTTTTTCCGGCAGGCGGCGGGCGATTTCGGCGGTGGCCGTGCCCATGCCGAAGCCGATTTCGAGGATTTTCGGCGCTTCGCGGCCGAAGACGGCTGCCAAATCGAGCGGTGCGGCTTGGTAATCCACGCCCACGCGCGGCCAGTGTTCGTCTATCGCCCGCTGCTGGGCGGCGGTCATATGCCCTTGGCGCAAAACAAATGATTTGATGCCTCGGCGCGGGCTGCCGTCGGCGGGGGTGGAGTAATCGTCGCTCATCGCGCACTAAAGCCTTTTGGAGAAAAGGCGGCATATTGCCAGCATCCGATGGGCGCTTCAAGCCGCAGGCTACCTGAACGCGCCCGCCCACAGCGGGGCGGCTTTATGCGATAATCGTCCGGTTTGCAAACCCATCAACCGAATCCGCGAGGCACACAAATATCATGGCAGACGACAAAAAACGCTCCAGCAACGAAGTGATCGACCAGAAAACCGGCGAAGAAAAGCAGAAAGCGCTCTCCGCCGCGCTGGCGCAAATCGAAAAGCAGTTCGGCAAAGGCGCCATCATGAAGATGGACGGCAGCCACAAAGACGAAAATCTGGAAGTGATTTCCACCGGCTCGCTGGGCTTGGACTTGGCGCTGGGCGTGGGCGGCCTGCCGCGCGGCCGCATCGTGGAAATCTTCGGCCCCGAATCTTCGGGCAAAACCACGCTGTGTTTGGAAACCATTGCCCAATGCCAGAAAAACGGCGGCGTGTGCGCCTTTATCGACGCCGAAAACGCCTTCGATCCGATTTACGCGCGCAAGCTGGGCGTGAATGTGGAGGCCTTGATGGTGTCCCAGCCCGACACCGGCGAACAGGCCTTGGAAATCTGCGACATGCTGGTGCGCTCCGGCGCGGTGGACATGGTGGTGGTGGATTCGGTGGCGGCGCTCGTGCCCAAGGCCGAAATCGAAGGCGAGATGGGCGACAGCCACGTCGGCCTGCATGCCCGCCTGATGAGCCAGGCACTGCGCAAGCTCACCGGCCACATCAAAAAAACCAATACCCTGGTGGTGTTCATCAACCAAATCCGCATGAAAATCGGCTTGGTATTCGGCAGCCCGGAAACCACCACCGGCGGCAACGCGCTGAAATTCTATTCCTCGGTGCGCCTCGACATCCGCCGCGGCCTCCAAATCAAAAAAGGCGACGACGTGCTGGGCAACGAAACCAAGGTGAAAGTGATCAAAAACAAAGTCGCCCCGCCCTTCCGCCAAGCCGAATTCGACATCCTCTACGGCGAAGGCATCAGCTGGGAAGGCGAACTCATCGACTGGGGCGACAAACTGGGCATCATCAAAAAGTCCGGCGCCTGGTACAGTTACGAAGGCAATAAAATCGGCCAAGGCCGCGACAATGTGCGCGTGTGGCTGAAAGAAAACCCCGAAGTGGCCGCAGAACTCAACGCCAAAATCCGCGACAAAGCCGGCATCGAAGTGGCGATTACCGAAGGCACGCTCGACGAAACCGACGGCGAGCGGCCGGAAGAATAAAGCCTCAGGCTACCTGAAACCCGTTTCAGGTAGCCTGTTTCCCATTCCCATCATTCGTATTTCCCTATTCAACACCGCCGCCCATCATGATTACCCTGCAACAATACCAAGAGCAAGCCGCCGCCGGTTACAACCGCATTCCGCTGGTGCAGGAACTCTTGGCCGATTTGGACACCCCGCTCTCGCTCTACCTCAAGCTCGCCAACCGGCCTTACAGCTATCTGCTCGAATCCGTGGTAGGCGGCGAACGCTTCGGCCGCTATTCCTTTATCGGCCTACCCTGCCACAGCTACCTCAAAGCCAGCGGCCGCAAAGTGGAGCGCTACGAACAACACCGCCTGGTGGAAGTGCACGAAGGCAACCCGCTGCCCTTTATCGAAGCCTACCACCAAAGCTTCAAAACCCCCGACATTCCCGGCCTGCCCCGCTTCACCGGCGGGCTGGTGGGCTATTTCGGCTACGAAACCATCTACCACTTCGAGCATTTCGCCCACCGCCTGCAACAGCCCGACAAACCCGACACCATCGGCACGCCCGACATCCTGCTCATGCTGTCGCAGGAATTGGTAGTAGTAGACAATCTCAGCGGCAAAATCTACCTCATCGTCTATGCCGACCCCGCCGAAGCCGAAGGCTACCTGAAAGCCCGCGCCCGCCTGGAAGAATTGCGCACCCGCCTGCGCCAAAGCTGCGCCCTGCCCCTTTCGCTCGGCAGCCCCGCCACCCAGCCCGAACACGAAACCGGCGAAGCGCGCTACAAAAGCCATGTGCGGAAAATCCGCCAATACATACTCGACGGCGACTGCATGCAAGTGGTGCCCAGCCAGCGCATGAAGCAGCCCTTCTCCGACAACCCGCTCTCGCTCTACCGCGCCCTGCGCACGCTCAACCCCTCGCCCTATCTGTTTTACTACCACTTCGACGACTTCTTCGTGGTCGGCTCCTCGCCCGAAATCCTGGTGCGCCGCGAAGGCAGCAATGTGGTGGTGCGCCCGATTGCCGGCACCCGCCTGCGCGGCCAAACCCCGCAGGAAGACGCCGCGCTGGCAGCCGAACTCTTGGCCGACGAAAAAGAAACCGCCGAGCATGTGATGCTGATTGATTTGGGCCGCAACGACGTGGGCCGCATCAGCCAAACCGGCCAAGTGCGCGTGACCGACAAAATGGTGATCGAGCGCTATTCGCACGTGATGCACATCGTCTCCAATGTGGAAGGCACGCTGAAAGACGGCGTGAGCAATATGGACATTCTCGCCGCCACCTTCCCCGCCGGCACCCTCTCCGGCGCGCCCAAAGTGCGCGCGCTCGAAATCATCGAAGAGCTGGAGCCGGTGAAACGCTGCATCTACGGCGGCGCCGTCGGCGTATGGGGCTTCAACAACGATATGGACCTGGCCATCGCCATCCGCACCGCCGTCATCAAAAACAGCACGCTCTACGTGCAAAGCGGCGGCGGCATCGTGGCCGACTCCGACGAAGAAGCCGAATGGCAGGAAACCCAAAACAAAGCCCGCGCCGTTTTGCGCGCCGCCCAAATGGTGCAGCAAGGCCTGGATAAATAACACAGGCTACCTGAAAATCAGGCGTAAGTTGGGTTAGCAGACGTAGGTTGGGTTAGGCCGCAGGCCGTAACCCAACACCAACAACCACCCAACAACCATCACTTGGCTTAACCCACCCCCCAACCCCCTTGCCAAACCCCGCCCTCTCTTTTACATTCCGCCTACCCCTTCGCAAAAGGAATCCGCTGATGATGTATTGGTTGATCGCCGCCGCCGCTTTATTCGTGCTGGAAATGTTTGTCGGCACCGTCTATCTTTTGGTGGTGGCCGCCTCCCTGCTCGGCGCCGCCCTCGCCGCCGGCCTGTTTGGCGCCGGCTGGCAGGTGGCGCTGTCGGTGGCCGTGCTGCTTTCCGCCCTCGGCATCTTCTGCGTGTACCGCTGGCGCAAAACCCGCCGCCGCAGCCCCGCCGAAAAAAATGATGACGATTTGGACATCGGCCACACCGTCATCCTGCAAGCCCAACAGGCCGACGGCCTGTGGCTGGTGCACTACCGCGGCGCACCCTGGCAGGCGCGTGCCGACTTCCCCGCCCGAGCAGGGCAAACCGCCCGCATCGCCGGCAAAAACGGCAATGTGCTGATTCTGACCCCACAGGAGAACTGACATCATGGAATGGTTGAGCCTACCCCTAATCCTCTTTATCGTGCTGGCCGTATTCGGCTTCAAAGCCTTCCGCGTGGTGCCGCAGCAGGAAGCCCATGTGGTGGAACGGCTCGGCCGCTTCCACACCGTGCTCAAGCCCGGCCTCAACTTTCTGATTCCCTTCCTCGACCGCGTGGCCTACAAACACTCGCTGAAAGAAATCCCCCTCGACGTGCCCAGCCAGGTGTGCATCACCCGCGACAACACCCAGCTTACCGTAGACGGCATCATCTACTTCCAAGTCACCGATGCCAAACTCGCCTCCTACGGCTCCAGCAACTACATCACCGCCATCACCCAACTGGCGCAAACCACCCTGCGCTCCGTTATCGGCCGCATGGAATTGGACAAAACCTTTGAAGAGCGCGACGACATCAACCGCACCGTGGTGGCCTCGCTAGACGAAGCCGCCGTTTCCTGGGGCGTAAAAGTGTTGCGCTACGAAATCAAAGACCTGGTGCCGCCGCAGGAAATCCTGCGCGCCATGCAGGCGCAGATTACCGCCGAACGCGAAAAGCGCGCCCGCATCGCCCAATCGGAAGGCTTGAAAATCGAACAAATCAACCTCGCCACCGGCGAGCGCGAAGCCGACATCAAAAAATCCGAAGGCGAAGCCCAAGCCGCCGTCAACGCCTCCCAAGGCGAAAAAGTCGCCCAAATCAACCGCGCCCAAGGCGAAGCCGAAGCCCTGCGCCTGGTGGCGCAGGCCAGCGCCGACGCCATCCGCATGGTGGCCGACGCCATCCGCCAGCCCGGCGGCAACGAAGCGGTCAACCTGAAAGTGGCCGAGCAGTATGTGGAAGCCTTCGCCAAACTGGCCAAAGAAGGCAACACCCTGATTCTGCCCGCCAACGTGGCCGACATCGGCGGCCTGGTCGCCGCCGGCATGAGCGTGGTGAAACACCAGCAGCAGCACCGGGACGCCGGCGGATAAACCGCCCCCGGCCGGCCCAAGCCCAACCTCAGGCTACCTGAAACCCCTTCAGGTAGCCTGAGGTTTTTGCACCGCAGCGCCAACACCGCGCCAGCAACGGCAAACCCCGGATACCCATCGCAGGGCGGCCGTCCCTGCCCGCCGCAAACCTGATGTCCCACAGGGCGGGCAAGCATGCCCCAGTCCGCAATTTTTACAAAATTCCAAGCCACCGCCCGTAAAGAAAATATCCTTGCCAAACCTTGCCCGCATGCGGCAGAGCCAAACCCATAGCCAACAAATACTTACGCTATTTATAAAAAATATAAATAAAGTTAATTTGAAATATGTTTGTGTAATTTATTGTAATGAAGTATAGTACCCCTACCCGCCAATCCCGCCTGCAACGCCCTTTCCGCCCGATTTTACGGAAAACAGAAAGCGTATGTTTCCACACGCCGCCTGCCCTCCGGCGGCGGGGCGGCGCACAAGAATTGCGCGGGACGCGCGGCACCGCATCCGCCTGCGCAGCGGCCGCCGGTGCCGATACCACGACAACCCCGTTAACAAAGGAAACGATATGAAATTATGGACTCCCGTCCTGACCGCCGCCGCTTTGCTGGCCGCCGCCCCTGCCTTGGCCGAAACCGCCAACGGCGAATTTAAAACCACCATTCTGATTAACAAGTCTTGCACCGTTACCACCCACAGCGGCAGCCACGACAGCCCCGCCGGCGCCGATATCGACTTCGGTGCCCACGATGCCCAAAACAATACTGAAAAAGTATCCGGCCAAAGCAAGGAAGCACAAGAAAGCACAACCGCCCTGACCGTTAAATGCAGCCAAGGCACCAGCTTTAGCATCGGCCTGAAACCCGCCAGCGGCACTGGAAACGACGGCACCGGCGAAATGACCCACACCGACGGCACCGATAAAATCGCCTACTCCCTGCACAAAGATGCCAGCCATAACCAACCTTGGGGCAATGAGGCCGGCAATTGGTTGAGCCTGACAGGCCAAGGTTTTGCTCCCGGCGTAAACCGCAACAATACGTTTACCGTATACGGCAAAGTGGATGCCGGCCAACTCGACAAACCCGCCGGCCGCTACAACGACACCGTTACCGTAACCGTCACCTACTAAACCCCTGATCCAGCCAATGATGACCGTCAAGCCGTTCTCCCTGATGGCTTGCCTGTTGGCCGGATCTCTGGCCTGGGCGGCACCCGCCGCCCGGGCTGCCGGTTTGCAGGTCAGCCCCGTTTCCCTGTTTCTGCCCGCTTCGCAGCAAGCCGCAGTGCTCACGCTCACCAACACCGGCGGCGAGCCGCTCACCGCGCAGGTGCGGGTGTTCCGCTGGACGCAAAACGAACAGGGACAAGATGTCTATACCCCCGATTCCGGCGTGGTGGCCAGCCCGCCCATGCTGCGCATGGCCGCCGGCGCCGAACAGCAGTTGCGCCTGATCCGCACCGGCGCGCCCTCGGCAGAAGAGGCGGCCTACCGCATCGTCATCGACGAACTGCCGCCGCCCCAACACACGCCCCGCGCCGGGCTGAATTTTGTGCTGCGCTACTCGCTGCCCCTCTTCCTCAACCAAAGCGAAAACCCGCCCGCCCGTCTGCATTGGCAATGGCGCGCCGTGGGCGGCAAAACCGAATTGAGCGCCCGCAACACCGGCGCGTCTTATGCCCAATTGGGGCGCATCGCCCTCACTGCTGCCGACGGCAAAGAAACCCGCCCGCTGGCCGACGGCCTGACCGGCTATGTGCTGCCGGGCAGCACTTGGCGGCGCGTTTTCGACGTGTCTCCCGCCCAAGTGCGGCAGGGCGGCCTTTCGGTAAAAGTGAACGACCGCATCGAACAGCCGGAGGTTGGTTTTGCCGCTCCCTAATCCCCCCGCCGCCCGCACCGCAGCGGCAGGCCGCCTCCGCCCGCTGGCGCTGGCACTCTGCCTGATCGGCGGCGGTGCGGCGGCCTCGCCCCTGCCGCCGCTCACGCAAACCGAAATCGACGCCGCCTTTGCCGCCCGGATGCCGGTGTATCCGCAAGTTACCGTCAACGGCCGCACCGCCGACGGCGTGTTTGCGTTTGCCGAACGCGAATCGCGCCTGTATGTGCAGGCCGATACCCTGGCCGCCTTGGGCATTGCCGTGCCCGAAGCCGTGTTGGCGCAGGCAGAGGCCGAACCGGCCGGGCTTGCGCCGGGCGGCACGCCTTCCGCCGCCCCCTGGCTGGCGGTAGACAGCCTGCCCGGTTTGGCGGCGGATTACCGTGCCGCCCGACAACAATTGTCGCTGACCGCCCCGCTTGCATGGCTGGATTTGGCCACCACCCGCATCGGCGGCCGCGACGAAGCCGCCGATTACATCGTCGCCCGCCCCGCTTGGGCGGCGGTGCTCAATTACGACACCCACATCAGCGGCCACAGCAGCGGCGGCCGCAGCCAAGGCCTGCTGGCCGAAGCCCGCCTGAGCACGCCGGCAGGCTACCTGAGCCACACCCAAAGCTGGCGGCAGCACAGCGGCGGCCACGGCAAAGACAGCAGTTCCGCCCGCCTCGACACCTATTGGGAAAGCGTGTGGCCGGAGCAGGGTTTGTCGCTGCGCTTGGGCGATGCGGCCACCAGCCAGCTGGGCGGCGGCAGCGCCTCGCGCATCGGCGGCATCCGCCTCTCGCGCAGCTATGCGGTGCAGCCGTGGCGGCGCACCGCCCCTCTGCAGGCCTATGTGGGCGCCACCACCCTGCCCGCCACCGTGGATCTGTATCTGAACGGGGTGAAACAGTCCAGCCAATCGGTGCCGGCCGGCCCGTATGAGCTCACCCTGCCGCCCGGCATCAGCGGCAGCGGCCAAGCCAGCGTGGTGGCCACCGATATTCTGGGGCGTACCGTGGTGGTGGATCTGCCGCTGTACGGCGGCAGCGGCCTGTTGGCCAAAGGCTTGCAGGAGTGGTCGGTGGAGGCCGGCTATCTGCGCCGGGGCTACGGCACCGAATCTTCCGCCTACCACCGTCAGCCGGTGGCCAGCGCCACTTGGCGGCGCGGCCTGAGCAATGCCTTCACCCTGCAACTGCATGCCGAAGGCGGGGGCGGCTACCGCCAATACGGCGCCGCCGCCAGCACCGTGCTCGGCAGCCTGGGGCAATTGGACGCCAGCCATGCCGAAAGCCGTTTCCAAGGCCGGCGCGGCCACAGCAGCAGCGTGTTTTTCAGCAGCCACCGCCGCAACTGGTCGCTGGGCGCAGGCTGGCGGCAGCACAACGACGGCTTTACCGGCATGGATGTTTTGCTGCAACCGCAAGCCTACCAGCCGAACCGCACCCTGCACCGCAGCGCCTCGCTGTCGCTGTCTTGGCACGGCGGCCGGCTGGGCGGCTTCGGTGCGTCTTATCTGTATAGCCGCAGCGGCGGCGATGCCCCCGAACGGGTGGCCGCCGCCAGCTGGCAGCGCAGCTTGGGTTCGCGTCTGCACCTGTCCTTGGGCGCCAGCCGCAGCCTGCACGGCCAAGCCCGCCACAGCGTGTATGCCGGCCTCTCGGCCAGCCTCGACGGCCGGCACAGCCTCTCGCTCAACAGCCACCGCCGCAGCGACGGCGGCCGGCGCCACCGCGCCGCCCTCAGCCGCCACAACAGCGGCATCAACAGCGCCTCCTGGCAAATCGGCTGGCAGAGCGAACAATACGGCGGCCGCCGCCGCCAACAGGCCGACGGCCGCCTGCGCTACCACAGCCAATACGGCGACGGCTGGTTCAGCCTGGAGCACGGCCGTGACGGCACCCGCTGGGACGGCGGCTGGAACGGCGGCCTGGTCTTGGCTTCAGGTAGCCTGTTTGCCTCACGCCCCGTATACGGCAGCTTTGCCGTAGTCGATACCGGCGGCGTGGCCGGCGTACCCGTGAGCCTGTTTAACAGCCCGGCCGGCAAAACCAACCGCAGCGGCCGCCTGCTGGTGCCGCATCTGCACCCCTTCCAAGAAAACCGCTTGGGCATCGACATCACCGCCCTGCCGCCCGATATGCAGGCCGAAGTCCATCAGGCCGTGGCCGTGCCCTCGGCCGGCAGCGGCGTGGCAGTAAACTTCCCCCTCAAACGCTACCAAGCCGCCGCCTGGAGCCTGCGCAACGGCAACGGCCAATGGCTCGCCCCCGGCAGCAAACTCATCAACGCCGCAGGCGAAGCCGTGGCGGTGGTGGGCTTCGACGGCCGCGTATTCGTGGAAGCCTTGCGGGAAGGCCGCAACACCTTTACCTCCGTGCAGCCCGACGGCCGACGCTGCCGCTTCGGCATCGACTACCGGCTACCTGAAAACCCCTGGCTGCCCGATTTGGGAGAAATCACATGTTTACCGTAAAAACCGCCCTCCCCATCCGCGCCCTGGCCTTGGCCGGCCTGCTGCTGCCGGCGGCGGCTTGGGCAGAAGACCGCTGCGAAGGCAGCATTTCCGGCGGCACGGTGGACTTCGGCGAAGTGGATGTGCTGCCGGGACGGAGCCAGGACATCCGCATCCCGGTTTCCGTACAGATTACCTGCACCAAAGACAACCCCGGCCTGCCGCGCCGCTTCCACGTTTGCCTGGGCATAGACAGCGGCCGCTGGCCCGGCCCGAGGCCGGTTCCGCCCGGCAGCGGCGACCGCTATTTGTGCACCGCCCAAGGCCAATGCGGCAATGCCAATCCGCGTATGCGCTACAATTTGTACACCGATCCCGCATACGCCAGCATCTTGGGCAGCATTACCCCCCGCCAAGGCACGAGCAATATGCTGCGCACCACCATAGACATACCGGCCGGCCGGAGCAGCCACACGCAGACACTCACTTTTTATGCCCGCATGAGCGCTTCCTCCCTAAGCATCAACCTGCCGCCCGGCCGCTACCAAAATCCGTTTTCAGGAGGCTCCACCGCCCTCATTTGGAATCAAAACCCCAACCAAGCCGACTGCGGCCATTACAGCCCGGCCGGCGATGTGCGGGTGCCGTTTACCGTGCAGGCCAGGGTGGTCAAACGCTGCCATGTCGAGGCCGACCCGCTGGATTTCGGCAGCGTGCCGGCCGGCCGGGAAAACATCGCCGGCCAAACCCGGCTGCGGGTTATCTGCACCCCCGGCACCGATTACACCGTCGGCCTGAGATCCGACCACCCCTCGCCCAAGGGCGACGGCTGGGGCATCATGCAGCCGCTGGCCGGCGGCGGCCAAGGCGTGCCTTATTCCCTGCACCACAACAACCACAACGGCCCGCTTTGGGGCCATGCCGCCAATTTGCGCGGCGGCAACAGGCAAGGCAGCGGGGCGGTACAGTCCTACCCCGTTTACGGCAAAGTGCCCTCCGCCGACTACCGGCCGGGGAAATACCAAGATACCGTGCGCATCGAAATCGGCTACTAAACCGCAGAACGAACCAAGGGCTACCTGAAACCCGCTTTCAGGTAGCCCTTGTTCCGTATCGGGCTGCTTCTGCACGCTCACCCCCCCGCCGGCCACACCCGCGCCACCACCTCGGCCAAGGCCGACACCAAAGGGTTTTCCTCATATTCCGCAGGATAGACGAAATTCAGCTCGATGGCGGCAGCCACCGCTTCCACCACCGCCACCGGCAGGCCGCTGCCGATGGCTTTTTCGGCGGCGCGGCGCGGCACAAAGGCCGCGCCCAAGCCCTGCGCCGCCATATCGATCATGGCCGAGGGGCGGTCGCATTCGATGCGGCTGGGCGGCGACACCTTAAGCTGCCGCCACAGTTGCTGGATGTGCTTGCTGCTGCCGGAAGCGGCGGACATATCGATCCAATTGCAGCGGTTCAAACTTTTGGGCAGGCCGGCGCGTATGCTTTCCGCCTCGTCGCGGTGGCAGAGCAGCACGTATTCCACCTGCTCCAAAAGCACGGCCTGCACACTGCGGTAGGGATTGGCACCGAGGAAAAAGCCGGCATGCAGCTCTTTTTTACGCACCGCATTGATGAGGTCGCCGCTGAGGCCGAAACGGAATTTGAGGTGTACATCGGGCAGCTCGTCGTGCAGGCATCGCGCCAGTTGCGCGGTTTTTTTGCTGCTCAGAGGATGGATGATGCCCACTTCCAACACATCGGTGTGGCTGCCGGCCAAGCGGCCGGCGAAGTGGTCGAGGCGGTGCATATGGCGCAGCAGGGATTCGGCTTCGGGCAGCAGCGCGCTGCCGGCGGCGGTGAGGCTCATCCCCTGGGCGTTGCGCTCGAAAAGCTGCACGTCGAGATGGCGTTCGATGGCCTTGATTTGGGCGGAAACGGCCGGCTGCGAGAGGTGCAGGTTTTCCGCCGCTTGGGTGAGGTTGCCTTGGTGGGCAACGGCAACAAAGCTTTTGAGCTGGTTGAGGTCCATGGCGTGTTCCATACGCGGAATTGGGTGGAGCGGAAACGGCAGTCCGCCGTCATTGTGAAGATACGTTAATTTTTACCACAAATCAAGACCGCATGGCGAAACGCCGCCTGAAGCTCAAGCACGCATTCGGTTTCCGCCCTGGTGCAAATACGCGGCGGCAATGCCGGCAAATGTTTCGCGCAACTGCCGCATCAAGGGCGGCGCCACCTGCCAGCCGTGCCAATACACCGGCACATCCGCAAAACGGCCGGGCGCCAGATCCCGCAACCGGCCGGCCGCCAAATCGGCACCGCTTTGGCAGTCGGGAATCATGCCGTAGCCGAAACCGAGCTGCAGCGCCTGATAAAACGCGCTGCTGGAAGGCACGGTATGGTGGGCGCAATGGTCGGCCCGGATGCCGAAATGGTCTTGCAGGAAATCGTGCTGCAACCGGTCTTTGCGATTGAACACCAGCAAAGGGGCGCGGCGCAGTCCCTTGCGATCCGCCCCGCCGGCAAACCATTGCGCTGCGGCATCGGCAGAGGCCAGCAGGCGGTAACGCTGCACGCCCAAATAATGTGCCTCGCAGGCATGCGGCGCTTCGCTGCGGCTGCTGAGGGCGGCATGCACTTCGCCGTCGGTGAGCAGATCCAGGGTGTGGTTTTGGTCGTCGGCGTGCAGGCGGCACAACAGGGCGTGGCGCTGCCGCAACTGTGCCAAAGCAGGCATCAGCCAGGTTTCGAGGATGTCGTAGTTCACCGCCAGCCGCAGTACGAAAGGCTGCGGTTCGGCGGCAAATTCGCGCCGCATTTCCTGCGCCAGCATATCGGCCCGCCGCAGGTAGCCCAACAACCGGCGCCCGGCCGGGGTCGGGCGCAGCGGCGGCCGGCGGGTGAGCAGGAGGCAGCCGGTTTGCGCTTCCAAACGGCGGATGCGTTGGGACACGGCAGAGGGGCTCAGGTGCAGTTCGGCAGCGGCCTGCTCGAAGCTGCCGCTGGCCAGCACCTGCATGAAGGCGGCGGCGAGTTTGGGGTCGGTCAGCATAATCAAAATCCGGATGGATACGTGAAGCGGAATGCAGTTTTTTTCAGGTAGCCTGAATCGTATTGCAGCACATGGCCGGCGGGCGGATTTTGCGGCATAGTGCGGTCTCAGACAAGCAAGGGAAAGGAGGCGCGGATGTGGACTTATTATCTGAAAGGGCTGATGCTGTGTGCGGGGCTGATTGTGGCCATCGGCGCGCAAAACGCCTATGTGCTGCGGCAGGGGCTGCTCAAACAGCATGTGGCGCTGGTGGTGGCTTTTTGCTGCGTGTGCGATATGCTGCTGATCGGCGCGGGGGTATGGGGCTTGGGCAAGCTGGCGGCTTGGTCGCCTTGGCTGTTGCAGGCGGTTACGTGGGGCGGCGCGCTGTTTCTGTTCGCTTACGGCCTCTTGGCCGCCAAGCGTGCCTGGCAGGGCGGCGGGCATCTGGTGCTGGATACGGAACACACCCGCCCGCAGCCGGCGGGCAAGGTATTGGCCACGGTGGCGGCGATGACGCTGCTCAACCCGCATGTGTATCTCGACACCGTGATGCTGATCGGCGGGGTGGCGGCGGGTTTTGCCGCAACGGAAAAATGGGCGTTTTGGCTGGGGGCGGCCAGTATGTCGGTGTTGTGGTTCTGCGGCTTGGGCTTCGGCGCCCGCCTGCTGCAGCCGCTGTTCCGCCGCGAGGGCGTGTGGCGGCTGTTGGACACGCTGATCGCGCTGATGATGGCCTATTTGGGCATCGGCCTGCTGCGGTCGGTGTGGTAAAGAAACCGATGCCCTCCTGCCCGGCAAAAAGGCTGCCTGAAACCAACTTTCAGGCAGCCTTGTCTTCATTGCGGGACGGGATTCAAATCGCCTGCTCGGCCTTCAGCTTCAGCAATTCGCGGGCGGGCGAGTCTTCCGGCAGTTTGTCCAAAGCCTGACGGTATGCCGCCACGGCTTCTTCCGGTTTGCCTTGCGCGGCGTACACATCGCCCTTGGTTTCCAGAATCTGCGCCTCAAAGGCGGCATCTACCGGCTGCGCCAGCGTGGCGAGCGCGGCATCATACTGCTGCTGCTGAAGCTGTACGGTGGCCAATCGCTGCACGGCCAAGGCGCGGATCAGCGGTTCGTCTTGGTATTTCAACACCCAGTTCAGGTGGCCGGCGGCTTCGTCGTAACGGGCTTGGCCGTAGGCATAGCCGGCCTGCATCAGGGTGGCTTGGGCGGCCGATACGGTGGCGGGATATTCGCTTTGCAGCTTCACCAACACCTCGGCAGACTGGCCGTGCCGGCCGGCCTGGTATTTCTGCGCCCAATCGTCAAACAGCGCCACGGCCTCGCTGTTTTTGCCGTTTTGGTGGCCTTGGTACACCACCCAGCCCAAATAAGCCAAAGAAGCGGCGGCCAACGCGGCAAACAGCCAGCGGCCCCAGCTGCGCCAGAAATGTTTGAAATTCTCGATTTCCTCTTGGTCTTTTAAATCGTAAACAGCCATTATTCAGTCCATTCTTTCAGGGTGGAAAGCAGGCGCCCGGCCGGCACGGTGGTCTGGCCGCGGCCGCCCTGCATGTCTTTGAGGGTGACGCTGTCGGCGGCCAGCTCGCTTTCGGCCACAATCAGGGCGAAGCGGCTGCCGCTGGCGTCGGCTTTCTTCATCTGCGCTTTCAGGCTTTGGCCGCCGCAATACTGCTGCACATTCCAGCCCTCGGCACGCAGGGCGGCGGCGTGGCGCATGGCGGCCAGCGTACTGCCTTCGCTCTGCTGCATCACAAACACATCCGGCGCTTCGTCGCAAGGCAGGCTGCCGTATTCGCGCACCAAAAGCAGCAGGCGTTCGATGCCCATGGCAAAACCCACGCAGGCGGCGGGCTTGCCGCCCAATTCTTCAATCAGGCCGTCGTAGCGGCCGCCGCCGCATACCGTGGCTTGGGCGCCGAGTTTGTCGGTGGTCCATTCGAACACGGTTTGGTTGTAGTAGTCCAAACCGCGCACCAAGCGGGGGTTTTCCACATAGGCAATGCCCAAGCCGTCGAGCAGGGCTTTCAGTTCGCGGTAGTGCTGTTGCGAGGCTTCGCCCAGATAGTCGGCCAAACGCGGCGCGCCGTTACAGATGTCTTGCAGATCGGGGTTTTTGCTGTCGAGCACGCGCAGCGGATTGGTGTGCATGCGGCGGCGGCTGTCTTCATCCAGCTGCGCCTCGCGGGCTTTCAGGTAGCCCACCAGCGCTTCGCGGTGGGCGGCGCGCTCTTCGCGGTTGCCCAGGCTGTTGAGCTCCAGCGTGAGGTGTTCGGCAATGCCCAATTCGTGCCACAAAGCGGCGCTCATGGCGATGATTTCGGCGTCGATGTCCGGCCCTTCAAAACCCAACGCCTCGATGCCGACCTGGTGAAACTGGCGGTAGCGCCCTTTCTGCGGCCGTTCTCGGCGGAACATGGGGCCGATGTACCACAGTTTTTGCGGGGCATTGTACAAAAGATTGTGCTCCACCACCGCACGCAGGCAGGAGGCCGTGCCTTCCGGGCGCAAGCTGAGACTGAGGGTGTCGTTGGAATCGGCAAAGGTGTACATTTCTTTGCCCACCACATCGGTTTCTTCGCCGATGGAGCGCACGAAAAGGCCGGTCTGCTCCACGACGGGGGTACGGATTTGGCGGTAGCCGAAGCGGCGCGTCCACGCCGCCACTTTGTCTTCAAATGCCTGCCAGAAAGCGGCGGTGAGCTTGAAATCTTTCTGCTCCACCGGCAAGAGGTCGTTCATGCCTTTTACGGCTTGGATTTTTTGTCCCATGATGTTTTGCGGGTATGCGTTTGCTGAATTCGGAAACGGCGGATAATAGCACATCAGGCTACCTGAAAGACCGATACGGCATCATTCGGGGCGGTAGCTGGCGGCAGCATGCCAATACATGCCGTAGTAACGGCGTAAAAAACCGATGCTGTCTTCGGTCAGCTGGCGGAACAGATCGCCGAGGTTGTCGGCTATTTGCGAAATGCCGTCGCCGCCGTCGTGCTCGAAAATAAAAATCTTGCCGCTATGCTCGCCGTCGGCGGGCATCAGCAGGCATTCGGGACTGTAGCCGAAATAGGCGAAGACCACGGCGTTTTCCCACCAGTCGGGAAAGCCGTAGTAAGCCAATGCGCCTTCGGCGGTGGTGTAGGCTCCCAACTCGTCTTCATCCAGGGTGTCTTCATCGATTTGCAGCCAGTCGGCCAGCGCCGCCTTGCCCGCTTCCATCTCGCCAACCGGCAAAAAGCTCAGACACGCCAGCGGGTCGTCTTCGCGGGCAAACAGTTGCAAACCGTTGTGGCGGCGGTACAGCGCCAGCAAGGCATCGTCCGCCCCATTAAGCCAAGCGGCCAAACGGGCCAGATCATCGGCACCCGCCGGCGCGGCGGCATGGTGGCCGACATCGGTGCGGCCGCCGCCTTCTTCGGCACGATCGATGATGTGCGGGTCGGCGGCATCCAGCAGGGCGTACAAACAGGCAAACAAAGAATGGTCGGCATCCATACGTTCCGAGCCTCCTGAAATGAAACATCAAATAAACCGATAAAGCACTTGTTTTAGTCAGCACCGAAGGCTACCTGAAAATCTGTTCAGGTAGCCTGTTTTGCGCTTAACCCAAAGCCTTGCGCGCGCCGGCAAACATTCTGTACCAGCCGGAAAGTTCGCTGTCTTGCCAATCGTCGGGGTGCCAGCTCATTTGGGCGGTGCGGTACACACGCTCGGGGTGCGGCATCATGATGGTGACGCGGCCGTCGGCGTTGGTTACGCCCGCAATGCCTTGCGGCGAGCCGTTAGGGTTGAGCGGGTAGGTTTGGGTAACTGCGCCCAAGCCGTCCACATATTGCAGGGCGATATTGAGGCCGTCTGCGCCCGCAGGAAGCCCCTGCGGGGAAATCTTGCCGCCGATATGGGCGAAATCGGCGCGGCCTTCGCCGTGGCTCACGACTACGGGGAGATGGCTGCCTTGCATTTCGGCCAAAATCAGCGAGGGCGATTTGGGCACGTTGACCATGCTCAGGCGGGCTTCAAACTGCTCGCTTCGGTTGCGTTTGAACTTCGGCCAGCCTTGCGTGCCGGGGATGATTTCCGCCAAGTTGCTCACCATTTGGCAGCCGTTGCACACGCCCAAAGTGAGCGTGTCGCCGCGCTCGAAGAAGGCGCTGAACCGGTCGCGCAGTTCGGGGTGGAACAGGATGGATTTCGCCCAGCCTTCGCCCGCGCCCAATACGTCGCCGTAGCTGAAGCCGCCGCACGCGGCGAGCATTTGGAAGTCGGCGAGTTTCACGCGGCCGGCCATCAGGTCGCTCATGTGTACGTCGTAAGCGTCGAAGCCCGCGCGGGTAAAGGCGGCGGCCATTTCCACCTGCCCGTTCACGCCTTGTTCGCGCAATACGGCGATTTTCGGCTTGGCACCGCTTGCGATGAACGGCGCAGCGATGTCTTCTTTAAGGTCGAATGTCAGGTCGGCAAACAGCGCGCTGCGTTGCTTGTCTTCCAGCAGGGCAAATTCGCTGTCGGCGCATTCGGGGTTGTCGCGCAGGCGTTGGATTTGGTAGGAAGTTTCCTGCCATGCCTGCTGCATTTTCAGACGGCCTTCGTCAAAAATCACGTTACCGCCGCTGTTGATGCGGATATTGTCGCTTGCGGAAACGGCAGCGATGGTGTGAACGCTGTTCAAACCGGCCTGCTTAAATGCCGCCTGAACCGCAGGCAAATCGGCTTGGCGGATTTGGATAACCGCGCCCAATTCTTCATTGAATAAAGCGGTTGTATGGGCAAGGGCGGTTAATGCTTCCGCAAGCGCAGCGGGTTGCGTTTGCTTGAATTCGGCCAAAACGGTTTGCGTGTAAGAATCCATATCCACATTCAAACCGACACGCCCCGCAAACGCCATTTCCGCCAGCGTGGCAAACAGGCCGCCGTCCGAGCGGTCGTGATAGGCCAACAACTTATCTTCCGCCACAAGCCGCTGCATCACTTCATAAAACGCTTTCAGACGGCCTGTTTCAATATCGGGGGCTTCGCCCGACATCTCGTTATACACTTGGCTTAAGGCCGAGCCGCCCATGCGGGCTTTGCCGAAGCCCAAATCAACAAGCAGCAATACGCTGTCTGCCACGTTTTTCAATTCGGGCGTAACGGTTTTACGCACGTCCTGTACGGGGGCGAAGCCGGTAATAATCAGGCTCAACGGCGAAGTTACCGATTTTTGAGTGCCGTTTTCCTGCCATACGGTTTTCATCGACAGCGAATCTTTGCCCACGGGAATGCTGATGCCCAACTCTTGACAGGCTTGCGATACGGCTTCTACGGTGCGGTAGAGTTTTTCGTCTTCGCCCGCATTGCCGCAGGCGGCCATCCAGTTGGCGGAAAGTTTGATGTTGCCGATGTCGCCGATATTCACGCCGGCGAGGTTGGTCAGCGTTTCGCCGATGGCCATGCGGCCGGAAGCGGGCGCGTCGAAGAGGGCGACGGTCGGTTTTTCGCCCATGGCCATGGTTTCGCCTTTGTGGGTGTTGAAGCCCATCATGGTGACGGCGGCATCGGCCACGGGGGTTTGGTAACGCCCCACCATTTGGTCGCGGTGGGTCATGCCGCCGACGCTGCGGTCGCCGATGGTAATCAGGAAGTTTTTGGCGGCCACGGCAGGCAGGCGCAACACGCGGTAGGCGGCTTCTTTCAGGTCGATACGGCTACCTGAAAACGGTTTTTCAGACGGCCTTACGGTGTGGTCGCTGCGGGTGGTTTTGGGCGGTTTGCCGAGCAAAACGTTCAGCGGCAAATCAACGGGGTTGTTGCCGTACACATCATCGCGCACTTGCAGATGGCCGTTATCCGTAGCCGTACCCACCACGGCAAACGGGCAGCGTTCTCGCCCGCAGATTTCGCGGAATAAGTCTAAATGTTCGGGCAAAACCGACAATACATAACGCTCCTGCGCTTCGTTGCACCAAATCTGCATCGGGCTTAAGCCGTGTTCTTCCAGCGGCACATCGCGCAGTTTGAACACCGCGCCGCGCCCCGCATCGTTCACCAATTCGGGAAACGCGTTCGACAAACCGCCCGCGCCCACATCGTGAATGGCGATAATCGGATTGCCGCTGCCGAGCTGCCAGCAGCGGTCTATCACTTCTTGGGCGCGGCGTTCGATTTCGGGGTTGCCGCGCTGCACGGAATTGAAATCCAAATCGGCGGCGTTGCTGCCGGTATCCATAGACGAAGCCGCGCCGCCGCCCAAACCAATCAGCATACCCGGGCCGCCGAGCTGGATTAACAGCGCGCCTTCGGGAATGCGGTGTTTGTGGGCTTGGGCGGCCTGAATATTACCCAAGCCGCCGGCAATCATAATCGGCTTGTGGTAGCCGCGCATTTGGCCGTCAAATTCCTGCTCGAAGGTGCGGAAATAGCCCGTAAGGTTGGGGCGGCCGAACTCGTTGTTAAACGCCGCGCCGCCGATGGGGCCGTCAATCATGATGTCCAGCGGGCTGCTGATGTGTTCCGGCTTGCCGTAGCCGCCTTCCCACGGCTGCTTGAAACCGGGGATATTGAGATTGGATACGGTAAAGCCGGTTAAGCCCGCTTTCGGGCGTGCGCCGCGGCCGGTTGCGCCTTCATCACGGATTTCACCGCCCGCGCCCGTGGCCGCGCCCGCAAACGGGGCGATGGCGGTGGGGTGGTTGTGAGTTTCCACCTTCATCAGAATATGCGTTTCTTCTTCGCTGAAACGGTAGCCCTGCGCTTCGCCGGCACGCGGATAAAAACGCTCGATGCTTGCGCCTTCGATAATGGAAGCGTTGTCTTTATAAGCCACTACCGTGCCTTCGGGGTGGGCGTTGTGGGTGTCGCGTATCATGCCAAACAGCGATTTGGGCTGCGCTTGGCCGTTTAAGATGAAGTCGGCATTAAAGATTTTGTGGCGGCAATGCTCGGAATTGGCCTGCGCGAACATCATCAGTTCGACATCGCTGGGATTGCGCTGCAAGGCTTGGTAGTTTTCGGCCAGATAGTCGATTTCATCGGGCGACAAGGCCAAGCCCAGTTCGCGGTTGGCTTGGATTAAAGCGTTTTTGCCTTTGCCTAAAACATCAACGATGGCAAAAGTTTGCGCTTCGGGGTGGGCGAAGAGCTGTGAGGCCGTCTGAAAATCAGACAGCACGCTTTCGGTCATGCGGTCGTGCAAGAGGGCGGCCCATTGCTGTTTTTGCCCGGCGTTCAGTTCGCCTTTCACCCACACCGCCATGCCGCGCTCGATGCGTTCGACTTCGCCCAAGCCGCAGTTATGTGCGATGTCGGTGGCTTTGGATGCCCACGGCGAAATGGTGCCGATGCGCGGGGTGATTAAAAACAAATGCAGGCTGTTTTCGGCTTCGGGTGTTTTTTCGACACTTTCTGCTTCTAACAAAGCCTGCAATTTCGTTGCGGTTTCGTTGTTCAGCGCGGATCCGCTGCTCACAAAATACCAAAATTCGCTGCTTAATTCTGCTTTCGGCAGGCCGGCGGCCGCGGCTTTTTGCAGGAGTTTTTCGATGCGGAAATCAGACAGGGCGGCAACGCCGCGCAAGGGCAGTACGACGGACATGATGGCTCGTGCTCACACAAAATCGGAAAGATAAAAAGAGAGGCGGATTATACGCGAAAACGCCTGTCTCCCCCCGAGATTTTTCCCGCACAGGCTACCTGAAAGCCGGGGGCGTGTCGCCAGAAAGCTTGCGGGGCCAAAGCCACGCATGCCGGGAAGGAAAGCACAGCAAGATTGGGCATCTTGCGGGCATTTCTGTTATTCCGCAGGGGCGCGCCGCAGACATGGTTTTTGGCCGTAAAGACCGCCGCAACGCTTTCTGGCGACACGCCCTAAGCTGGCGGACAAGGCGGGCTTGTGATAGTTTAGCCGCCACACAACCACTTTTACCGGGGGAAGGGAACATGAAAAAAATCGAAGCCGTCATCAAACCGTTCAAACTCGACGACGTGCGCGAAGCGCTCACCGAAATCGGCATCACCGGCATGACGGTAAGCGAAGTGAAAGGCTTCGGCCGCCAGAAAGGCCACACCGAAATCTACCGGGGCGCGGAATACGCGGTGGACTTTCTGCCCAAAGTGCGGCTGGAAATCGTGCTGCCCGACGACTTGGTGGAACACGCGGTGGAAACCATCGTGCAGGCCGCGCAGTCGGGCAAAATCGGCGACGGCAAGATTTTCGTGCTGCCGGTGGAAAGCGTGATCCGCATCCGCACCGGCGAGCGCGACGAAGCCGCGCTTTAAACCTGCGGCCATCCATGAAAAGCAGCAGGCTGCCTGAAAAGTTTTCAGGCAGCCTGCCCGGTTTTTCAATCATCAGGCCAATGCTTGCCAAACATTTGCCGCCAATATGCCCGGCATGGCGGTGAAATCGGCACAGCTTCAATGGCCGCCCATCTTAGAGAGGAAATTGAGCACCACCACGCCGGTCAAAATCAGGCCGATACCCGCCACACCGGCAGCATCCGCCTGCTGCCCGAAAAACACCACGCTGACGACACAGGTGAGCACCAGTCCCGCCCCTGCCCAAATAGCGTATGCCGTGCCTAAAGGTATGGTTTTCAAGGCCAGCGACAGGAAATAGAACGCCAGCCCGAATCCCATAACCACTCCCAAGCTCGGCCACAGCCTGAGACCTTTACAAAACCCCATCTGCGGCGCATTTCTGCGTTGTGCGTTTATGCCCTAGGTGTTTAGTCCCGCCATTAGCTGGCATGGATTTATTCTAAAGCGTTCAG
>JAUMZB010000032.1 GCA_030528345.1 Eikenella sp. | reverse complement strand
GGGCGGCGGCGCGGGCATCAACCCCGACGGCAGCTTCAAAGCGCCGAGCTACACCATCAACAAAACCGACGGCACGCCGTACGCGCCGGTCGACAATGTGGGCGATGCGCTGAGCAACCTGAACGCCGAAGTGGTGAGACCGCTGACCTTTGCCGGTGACACCGGTACCAATGTGGAGCGCAAGCTGGGCTCGACCGTGAACGTGAAGGGCGGTGTAACCGATCCTGCCAAGCTGACTGATAACAACATCGGCGTGGTCGCCAATGGCACCGACACCCTGACCATCAAACTGGCCGAGAACATCGACCTGGGCGCTTCAGGTAGCGTGAAGATGGGCGATACCACCGTGAACAGCAACGGTCTCACCATCAATGGCGGTCCGAGCGTGACAAAAACCGGTATTAATGCGGGTAACAAAGTCATCAGCGGCGTTGCCAATGGCGTGGCACCGACCGATGCGGTGAACGTGAGCCAGCTTGAAGCTGCCGCCGCTGCTGCCAAAACCACGCTTACTTCCAACGATAAGAGCGTGACCCTTGTTCATGATTCAACCAATAACAGCTACGACTTGGCGGTGAATACCGACAACACCACCATCGTGAAAGACTCGACCACCGGCGCGCTGAAGGCCAATACAACGGCCATTAACACTACGCCGGACGGACAAGCCCAGGTAGCTCCTGCTAATGCGGACAAGCTCGCCACCGCCGGCGACATTGCCAATGCCATCAACAACAGCGGCTTCAATCTGACGGCAAACGGCGCGAATGGCTCTTTGGTGAAACCGGGCTCTACCGTAGATCTGAAAAACACCGACGGCAATATCGCGATCAGTAAAGCTGGCACAGATAATAATGTGGGCTTTGATCTCGCTCCGGTGCTGAATGTCGGCCCGTCCACCGGCGGTAACCCCGTCACCATCAACGGCAACGCCGGTACCATCGGCGGCTTGACCAACAAAACCTTCGATCCGACTAACTTCACCAGCGGTCAGGCCGCTACCGAAGACCAGTTGGCGCAAGTGGCCGCTACGGCAGGCAAACGCAACACCGTTTCCGCCGGCAGCAATATTGTGGTAACACCCACTACAGCCAATGGCGTCACCAACTTTGAGGTAGCCACCAATCCGAATATGACGCTGACCAGCGTCACCACCACGGATGCGGCCGGCAACCAAACCGTAACCAACGGCAACGGTGTCACCATTACCCCGGCTGCTGCGGGTAAGGCTCCCGTGAGTCTTACCGGCGACGGCCTGAACAACGGCGGTAATAAGATTACCAATGTGGCCGAAGGCACGGCCGGTACCGATGCGGTCAATGTGGATCAACTGAACAAGGCGATCAACAATGTGAACGTGACCATCCCGGGTCAGTTGAACAGCCGCCTCAACGGCATCGAAGGCCGCTTGGATAAAGTGGAAAACACCGCCAATGCGGGCGTGGCGCAAGCCATTGCCACCGCCGGCCTGCCGCAGGCTTATCTGCCAGGCAAGAGCATGGTGGCCGTAGGCGGCGGTTACTACAGAGGTGAAACCGGTTACGCCGTGGGCTTCTCCACCATTTCCGACGGCGGCAACTGGATCATCAAAGGTACCGCTTCCGGTAATTCGCGCGGCCACTTCGGTGCTTCCGTAGGTGCCGGTTACCAGTGGTAACGGAGTCAAGCAGAGGCTACCTGAAAGGCTTTCAGGTAGCCTGTCTGAATCGCTGATATAGAAGGAAACAAAATGAAATTCACCCAGATTACCCGCAATATGGCATTGGTGGCGGTATCCGCCGCCGTGTTGGCTGCCTGCTCCTCCACTTCCAACCGCATCAATGCCGACGGCACCGCAGCCGCCGAACTGAAATGGCCGCGTTGGAACAGCGTCACCTTCCATAAAAACCGCGGTACTTTCCCCGATTTGGGCAGCCTGAACCAAGTGAAGCCCGGTCTCACCAAAGACGAGCTGTATTATCTGATCGGCCGTCCGCACTACGATGAACTGTGGCGGCCGCGCGAGTGGACTTATCTGTTCCACTTCCACACCCCCGGCCAAGGCACGGACAATGTGACCACCTGCCAATTCAAGATTCTGTTCGACCGCAATATGCGCGTCGGCAGCACGCATTGGAATCCGGTGGATCCGGTGGATGCCGCCTGCGGTGCGCCCGCTCCGACTCCGGCACCTGCCGCGCCGGTGCAAGAGCGTTACACGCTGGGCGCGGATGCGTTGTTTGCTTTCGACCGCAGCGGCGTGAACGATTTGAACCCGCGCGGCCGTCAGGAATTGGACGATTTGGCTGCCAAGCTGCAAAGTTTTGCCGAACTCAATAGCGTAACCGTGGTCGGCCACACCGACTACTTGGGCTCGGATGCCTACAACCAGAGCCTGTCTCAGGCGCGGGCGGAAACCGTGCGCGAATACCTGATCAACCGGGGTTTGCCGGCATCGAAAATCCGTGCTTACGGCGCGGGCGAAACCCAGCCGGTGAAACAGTGCAACCGCACCGGCAACCGCGCCGAACTGATTGCCTGCCTGCAACCGAACCGCCGTGTGGAGGTTCAGGTAGACGGCTACGGCATCCGCCGTTGATTTGCTTGGACAGCATGACCCAGCCTCCCGCTTCGGCGGGAGGTTTTTGTTATCAGCCCTCCTTGCCCCCAACGTAGGGCGGGCATCTTTGTCCGCCGAAATCTCCCCAATGATGACGACACGCCTTGGAGCCGGGCCGGATTCCCGAATCCGGCACCCCAACTTGCCAAAGCGCAACAGACGAGGCAGTAAAATCAGGCCGCAATGCGCCGGAAACTTGATTTCCGGCGGTGGAGTTGTTAACTTAAGCTGACTTATTAAAACGATTTCCAACCAATGCGGGAGTAAAACATGCCTTTTATTTATTGGACCCCTGATCTGGACACCGGTTTCGAGGATATCGACGAGCAGCACAAGCAGTTGGTGCAGTATATCAACGACTTGTATGACGCCAAGGAAAAAGGCGACAAACAGGCCATCGGCGAAGTCTTCCAACACCTGATTGATTACACGGTGGAGCATTTCAGCTACGAAGAAATGATGCTGCAGGAGGCGGACTACCACCTGATTGAGCCGCATAAAAAAGTACACGCCAATTTTGTGAACAAAATGAATATGTTCCAGAGCCGCTACAATAACGGCGATACCGAAGCGCTGGATGAGTTGCTGAATCTTTTGGACGGCTGGCTGTTCCGCCACATCCGCTTGAACGACCACGGCTATGTGGACAGCGTGAAAAAAGCCGGCGTGCGTTGAACGCTCTCTGCCGGCGCACCAAACAGGCTACCTGAAAACCTTTCAGGTAGCCTGTTGCTGTATTGGGGGCAGGCAAAGCATCATGCGCTGACTCTGATAGGGGCTATCCGCTATAATGCGCCCTCAGTTTTGAGTATCCGGCGAAAGGAAACGGAAATGGGCTTGCTGCACGATATTCTCGATCACAACCGGCAATTTGTGGAGGCCGGCGAATACATCCATTATTCCAGCAATAAATTTCCGGAAAAAAAACTGGCGATTCTGTCGTGCATGGATACCCGCATCTTGGAGCTGCTGCCGGCGGCGATGGGCATCAAAAACGGCGATGCCAAATTGATCCGCAATGCCGGCGCAGTGGTTACCCACCCTTGGGGCTCGGTGATGCGCAGCCTTTTGGTGGCGGTGCTGGAACTGCATGTGGAAGAAATCATGGTGGTGGCGCATCACGACTGCGGCATGCGCGGCCTGAATCCCGATCAGTTTCTCGGCCATGCGGTGGAGCAGGGCATCCCGGAAGACCGCATTGTTACCCTGCGCAATGCCGGCATCAATCTTGACGGCTGGCTGACCGGTTTCGACGACGTGGAAGACAGCGTGCGCCACACCGTGGGCATCATCCGCCGCCATCCCTTGATGCCGCAAAACGTGGCCGTGCACGGCATGGTGATCCATCCCACCACCGGCAAGCTGACGGTGGTGGTGGACGGCAAAACCGAATGTGCGATTTAACCTCTCTGCCGATATCGGGCTACCTGAAAACCGGATAGGTTTGGAACACGGAGTACCTATGCAAGCCATCGGCCTGTTCGGCGGCACCTTCGACCCCATCCACAACGACCACTTGCGCATCGCCCGCATTTTTGCCGACGAATTGGCGCTGGAGAGTGTGATTTTTCTGCCCGCCGGCGACCCCTACCACAAAGACCGGCCGCGTACGCCCGCCCGCCACCGCTTGGCCATGGCGGAACGGGCGGTGGCGGCCGATGCCCGTTTTGCCGTCAGCGACTGCGATATGGTGCGCGACGGCGCCACCTACACCTTCGATACGGTGCAGATTTTCCGCCAGCATTTTCCGGCGGCGCGGCTGTGGTTTTTGCTCGGCATGGACAGCCTGTTGCAGCTGCATACCTGGCACCGCTGGCAAGATTTGGTGCGGCAGGCCGGTATGGCGGTGGCGCCGCGCAGCGGTTTCGGCTTGGCGCAAGTGCCGCCGCCTTTGCAAACATGGCTGGCCGGCGCTTTGGCCGAAGGTCAGGTGCGGATGTTGCCGGCCGCAGCGCAGGACATCAGCTCCACCGCCATCCGCCGCGAATTGGCGGAACAAGGCGCGAGCGGGGCGGTACCGCCGGCGGTCAACGAATATATCCGACAACACGGGCTGTACCGCTGAGGGCCGGCGGACAAGAATGGCCGCCCCGCCGAAGTTTGATGACCCGACACACCATAGAAATAGAAAAGCGTTCAGGTAGCCTTAGGGCTACCTGAACGCTTTTTGACTGAAAATTTATACCGCGCCTACGGCACGCGCCAAGGCCAAGCCTTCGGCCACCGGCAGGTATTTCGGCTCGGCAGGCCGGTTGCGCAGGATGATGTCGCCGTCGCGGAAAGCCACCAGCTCGTTAACCGCCAGCTGGGTCCATGTTTCGTTGCCGGTGAGCGGCAGGGTGGCGATCACGGCCACGCGGTCGTTGGGGGTGGTGACGGCGGCAAAATCCACCGTTACATCGTCGTCCAGCAGTTGCGCCTCTCCGAACGGTGCCTGGCGTACGATGTAGTGCAGCAGGGTACTGGCGTGGGCAAACAGTATGTCGCCGTTGGCAAGCATGAAGTTGAACAGGCCGTGGCAGCGGATGCGGGCGGTCAGTTCGGCCAGGGCTTGAAACAGCACGGGTGCGGGCGGCTTGCTGTTGAAACGCTGGCGCAACTCTTCGAGTATGTGGCAGAAGGCGCGCTCGGAATCGGTGCCGCCCACCGGCCGGTAGTATTGCCCAAGGGCGGGGTGGAAGTTTTCCAAATGGCCGTTGTGGGCGAACAGCCAGTATTCGCCCCACATTTCGCGGATAAACGGATGGGTGTTCACCAGCTCGGCCCGCCCTTGGGTGGCTTTGCGGATGTGGGCGATGACGTTTTCCGATTTGATTTGGTAGGCGCGGATCAGGTCGGCCACCGGCGAGTGGGCGCTGGGTTGGTCGTCGTGAAACAGGCGCACGCCGCGGTTTTCGAAAAAGCCGATGCCGAAGCCGTCGGCATGGTGGTCGGTGAGCCCGCCGCGGCGGCGGAAGCCTTCGAAGGAAAACACGATGTCGGTGGGGGTGTTGCAGTTCATGCCCAACAGCTGGCACATGGCGGGATTCCTAGATAAGCAGGTATGGGAAAGCAAAGGCGGCAGGCTACCTGAAAACGGGCGCTTTGTCATGCCGGTAATGGATTGGTTGATTTCAATGTTATTTCGGCGTAGTATCCTAGCTGAAACGGCTGCTACCTCTGCTTCGGCATGTGGCGGCCTTTATTTTTTCCATAAGTCCCAATCCTGATAATTTTCCAGTAGTCCGAATGGAATTAAACTGATATTGGCTGCTCCGGCAGGAAATTCGCTCAAAATCTTATCAAACCTGTCTGCCCATTCGGAGCGCGGGCACAATATCCCCATCATCTGCTGCATGATGCAGAAATAGAAAAACGGACGGTAGTTGTCGAGTTTTTTCCAATAATTATCGCTGGTAATCGGGCCGGATTGTTGAACAATGCGGGCATTCCGCAAGCGGTCGTGATGTGCGGCAATATTGCGTATTTCATTCAGGCTGCGTAACCACTTGGCAAACACGCCACCGTGCAGTGCGCCGTATTTATGGGCGATCATATTTTGATCGGCTCGCTTCATGCCCCCGTATAAACGGGACATTGCGCCAAAATCCCACAAACCGCATACCGCCCAAATGGGCAAATGCCCGTATTTATCCAAATTGTGAACAACACAAGATGTTTTTCTTTGTCGGGCTTTTCTAACGAGTTCCTCCAGACGCGTATACCATTCCTGATATTTGGTTTGTCCGTTTTTGGCCTGAACCTTTTTGGTGAATTTGCCATCGAAGCACGCCGGATTTTCGTGTGCCAGCGGGTCTTTACTGCCTAAAAGGTGCGAAATATCCACCCGTACCGCCACTTCAATCCGCTCTAAAGCATCCAATGCCAACAGACGCAGCTTTTTATCAAACAGGTATAGCGATAAGACACTCTCAAAATGGCTGTTGGGTTGGAAGGTATCTAATAGTATTTTTTCTCCCTGTCCCATTGGCGGAAAGCATGGAGGTATCCGCTTAAGCGGTAATAGCCGATACGGCGCAAATACTTTTCTGCCCGTTGCGCATCATCGATAAGCAGCCCTCTTGTTTTAAGTAGTTGAACTTGGGCGGGGAAATCCAACCAAGGTTTTACGGGTTCATACATTTTCTATGTAACCTATTATTTTATTGATTATTTTTTCAATATCTTAGAGATACTCGAATATTATCGGAATGGTCATTTGGCCGGCGAGGAAGCAGGCCGCCCAAGCCAGGCCGGCGCAGACCAGCCAATGGGTCTGCCGGGCAAGGATGAGGCGGTGCAGGCTGTCCGGCGGGGTCTGCTCCAGTTGGTGGTCGGCGAAGTACAGCGTCGGCGGGCCGATGGCGGCCAGCAGCATGAGGGCGAGAAAGCCGCTTAAGGGGCCGTAGGCATGCGGTTGGACCGATAGGGTGGACACCGCCTCTGTGAGGTCTGCAAACGGTGTTTCGTTGCCGCACAGGAAAAACAGGGCCACCATGCCCAGCAGTAAAATTAGCAGCCGCAGCGCCCGGTCGGCCCGGCTCAGCGGCGGGAGCGGCGGCGGTGCGGGGGTGGAACCGAACCACGTATGCTGCACAGGCAAGCGGGATTCAGGCTGATGCCGGGGATCGTAGTACATCATATACAGCATCCACGGCCAGGCTCCGCAGGCCAACAGGGCGGATGCCAGCCAAGCCATCAGCTGGGTGGCGGACACTGCCCAGCCCAGCCGAGCGGCGAGCACGCCCAAGCCGAGCCAGGTGGGGAATATCGCGGCGGCAAAACAGGCGAGGAGCAGGCCGCCGAGCTTGCGGAGGCGGGTGTGGCGTGCTTGGGCGGCAGAGTCGGAGTCTGGGGATGGATGCTGAGGCGTCACGGGCGGTTCTCCTTATCTTATTTTTGCCCGGCGGGATGAGAAACAGAAATTCAGGCTACCTGAAAAGGGTTTCAGGTAGCCTGTGGTTTGTGTGTCAGGCATCGGCCTGATGCTGCAGGGGATAGAGGTCCAGTTTCTGCATCAGCAGGCGGTCGCCGTCTTCTTCGGGGTTTTCGGTGGTGAGCAGTTTGTCGCCGTAGAAAATCGAGTTGGCGCCGGCCATAAAGCACAGTGCCTGCATGGCTTCGGGCATATTGCTGCGGCCGGCCGACAGGCGCACATAGCTTTTCGGCATGGTGATGCGGGCAACGGCGATGGTGCGCACGAATTCCGTCCAATCCAAGTCTTCGGCATCGGCCAGCGGGGTGCCTTCCACTTTCACCAATTGGTTGATCGGCACGCTTTCGGGCTGCGGGTCGAGATTGGCCAGGCTGGCGATTAAGCCGGCGCGTTCGGGGCGGGTTTCGTTCATGCCCACGATGCCGCCGCAGCACACTTTCAAACCGGCGCCGCGCACTTTGCCCAAGGTGTCCATGCGGTCTTCGTGGCGGCGGGTGTGGATGATGTCGTTGTAGCGGTCGGGGTCGGTGTCGAGGTTGTGGTTGTAGTAGTCGAGGCCGGCGTTTTTCAAGTCTTCGGCCATGCCGTCTTCCAGCATGCCGAAGGTGCCGCAGGTTTCCAAGCCCAGGCCTTTGACGGCTTTGATGATTTCGGACACGGTTTCTACGTCTTTGGGCTTGGGGCCGCGCCAGGCGGCGCCCATGCAGAAACGGCTGGCGCCGCGCGATTTGGCGATGCGGGCTTTTTCGACGATTTCCGCCACGTCCATCATTTTGGCTTTTTCCAGGCCGGTGTTGTAGTGCGCCGACTGCGGGCAGTATTCGCAGTCTTCGGGGCAGCCGCCGGTTTTGATGGAAAGCAGGGTGGAGAGTTGGATTTCTTGCGGATGGAAGTGCTCGCGGTGGATTTGGGCGGCTTGATAGACTAGGTCTAAAAAGGGCAGGGCGAACAGTTCTTCCACTTGGCATTTGCGCCAGTATTGGGCGGTGGCATGGGGCTTGCGTTCGGTTTGGCGGCGCAGGGCGATGGGGGAGAGGGTGCTCATGGCGGGCTCCTTTTCTGATTTTGCGGCGTCGCAATGTCGCCGACCGGCCGCTGCAGGCGCAATGTCTGCACGGCGCTTGTCTGCCGGCAAACAACCGGCGTGAAGTTTTTTCTCTAAAACGGCAAAGGCGCGAGTGTAGCCAAAAAACGGGCGGCAGGCTACCTGAAAGCGTGGTCCCGACTGTTCAGGTAGCCTGCATGACCAAGAGGGTGCTTCAGCCGAGCAGGGAACAGGCGGCATACGAAAGCAGCGCCCCGCCCAGCAGCAGCCACGCCGCCAGGCCGCCGGCCAGCAGCAGGGGGCGGATGCCGGCCTGGCGCACGCTGTGCCAGCGCGTGGTCAGCCCCAGGGCAAACATGGCGGTGGTGAGCAGGAAAGTATCGAAACGGATCAGGGTGTGATGCCAGCTTTCGGGCAGGCGGATCAGGCTGTTGAGCACCACCACGGCCACAAAACCGAGGGCGAACCACGGAATGGCCAGCCGGCTGCTGCCGATGCCGCCGTTTTGCGGGTGCAGGCGGCGCATCAGCCACGGCAGTACCAGCAGGAAAGGGGCGAGCAGCATCACGCGGATCATTTTGGTGATCACCGCCACATCGGCGGCGAGCGGGTGGATGGCGGCGCCGGCCGCCGCCACCTGCGCCACTTCGTGCACGCTGGCGCCGGTGTAGAGACCCCAGCCGAACCACACCGCGTCGGCGGCTTGGGGCGGCACCAGCCAGGCGGCCAGCGCGGGGTAAACAAACATCGCCAGCGTGCCGAACACCACCACGGTGGCCACCGCCACACCCGCGTCGCGCTCTTCGGCTTTCAGCACCGGTTGGGCGGCCAACACCGCCGCCGCGCCGCAGATGGCGCTGCCGGCACCGATGAGGGCGGCGGTTTGCGGCGGCAGGCGCAGGCGTTTGCCCAGCCACACCGCCAACAGAAAGGTGCCGGCCACCACGCCGATGTCGGCCGCCAGCGCCGGCCAGCCGGCGGCCGCCAGTTGCGGCAGGGTGATTTTCAGGCCGTACAGCATGATGCCCAGCCGCAGCAGGCGGGTTTTGCTGAAGGTCAAGCCGTCGGCCAGATGAGGGGCGATGCGCGGGAACACCGTGTTGCCCAGTACCATGCCCGCCACAATCGCCACCGTGAGCGGGCCGATGCCGTAGGCGGTCAAAGCGGGCAGGCCGGCTAAAGCCATGCAGGCGGCTGCGGCTGCGGCCAAGGGCAGCAGTTGTGGGACTAGGGCGGTGAAACGGGACATAAGCGCAGAGGCCATAGCGGAAGGGGCGGCATTATAGGCCGGTTCGGCACCGGTGCGGCGGTTTTGTGGCGGGCGGGGCCCGGGAGGGCCGGCCGTTTGTTTGCCGTTCCGGCGTTTGTGCCGCTCACGGCGGGCTTGAAGTGGGCGGCGGGATGCGCCGCACTGTCAACCGGCCGTCACGAACGGGGATGCCCCGGCGGTCGGGCGGAGCAATTCGGACGGCGCCTGTGTTTGGCCGGAGGGGGACGGCTGTCGGATTGGGGGTGTTTGGCAGCGGGGTTGTGTGATGAAGCGGAGATGACGGCCGTTCTGAATCGTGACGGCATGTCCGATGTTGCCTCCGGATGTTTTCAGGCAGCCTTTCGGTCGGCTGAAAATGCGGCGATCGGGAAAACAGGAGCGCTTGCCTCATGCCAGCAGCATTTCCTGCATCAGCTTCATGCCCCACTGCCAGCCGTGCAGCGGCGTGTTCAGCCGGCCTGGTTGCGGGGCGTGCAGCAGGCGCGCGCCCCAACGGGCGGCCATGTCGGCAGCCCAAACTTCGGAACAGAAGGGATCGCTGCCGGTGCGGCCCAGCACCAAAGCGGCGGGGCAGTTGGCGCGGCTGCGCAGCAGGGTGTGCTCGGCATCGTCGGGGCAGGCGTCGGGCAGCGGCGACACCAGAATCATGCCGCGCATGCGCCGCTGGTCGAGCAGGCTGCTGCGGTACTGCCAAGCCATCAGCGCGGAGACGCCGGCGCCGTGCGCCACCGCCATCACCCGGCCGGAAATGCCCTCCCAAGCCTGCTGCACCTGCCGCTGCCATTCGGCAATGCCGTCGCTGCGGCGGCAGGCCAGTGTTTGCACCACGGGGTAGCTGACCGCCCAGCGGTCGATCCACATCTCGGGTTCGTCGGCATCGCGCAGCAGAAACAGGGTAAGGTCGTCGGCGGGCATGGGTAAAAGCGGGCGGTTTCAGGTAGCCTGTTAATCGTCGTCGGCAAAGCGGGGAACGGCGGCCAGGTCGCGGGTGTTTTTCTGTACGGTCACCACGGCGAACAGGCTTAAGGTGTAGGCCATCAGATAAAAGCCTTTTTCGCTGGGCAGGAGTTCGGCGTTGAACAGGCCGATGCCGAGCAGGCAGATGGCCGCCGCCAGGGCGAACCAGCTGATGTTGAAATAGAGGGCGGAAACCGGCAGGTTTTCGTCGCGGTCGCGCACGGTTTTTTGCAGGCTGACGGCGGCATAGAGGCCGAACAGCAGCACGGCCAGATAATAGCCTTTTTCGTTGAGCTGCATCTCGGCGCGCCACAGGCCGACCAAATAGGCCAGCATGCCGATGGCCAGTGCCGCCCAAGAGGCGGCAACATAAGCAGGCGTGGGTGGGCGCAGAATGGGGCGCGGACGGCGGTTCATGGCAGATTCTCCTCAGGTGCAGACGTGAAAGGCGGGCAAAGCCCGGTACAGATGTTTTCAGCCGGTTCACAGCCCCCGGTGTTTCGGGTCGCCGTGTGCCGGCCGCTTGCTTGGGCGGTGTGGGCGCTTCAACAGGTGTCGGCCGGTCGGGTGCATCAGCGTCGCCGGCTTCTTTCGCAACGGTTTGCCGGCAAACGATGTGCCCGCCTTTGAAGGACACGCCCTAGAGCGGGTAATCGTAATCCACCACCAGCGGGGCGTGGTCGGAGAATTTCTGCTCTTTGTACACATGGGCGCCGCAGGCGCGTGCGGCCAACTCGGGGGTCACCATGTGGTAGTCGATGCGCCAGCCTACGTCTTTGGCATAGGCTTGGCCGCGGTTGCTCCACCAGGTGTAGCCGGGCACTTCGGGATAGAGGGTGCGCCAGATGTCCACCCAGCCGAGTTCGGCAATCACTTTGCCGATCCATGCGCGCTCTTCGGGCAGGAAGCCTGAGTTTTTCAGGTTGCCTTTCCAGTTTTTCAGGTCGATGTTTTGGTGGGCGATGTTCCAGTCGCCGCACACGACGATGTCGCGCCCGCTGTGTTTCATCTCGTGCAGCATGGGGTAGAAGGCGTCGAGAAAGCGGTATTTCACCTGCTGGCGCTCCTCCGCGCTGCTGCCGGAGGGCAGGTAGAGGGAAATCACGGACAGATTGCCGAAATCGGTGCGCACGAAGCGGCCTTCGGCATCGAATTCGGGAATGCCCATGCCGATTTGAACCTTATCGGGTTCGCGTTTGCTGTACACCGCCACGCCGCTGTAGCCGCGTTTTTCGGCGCAGTGCCACACGCCGTGCATGCCGTGCGGGCGCTGCATGTCGGCCGAGAGGTCGGCTTCCTGGGCTTTGAGTTCTTGGACGCAGACGATGTCGGCTCCGGCTTCGGCGAGGTAGTCGTGGAAGCCTTTTTTGTAGGCGGAGCGGATGCCGTTGAGGTTGGCGGAAATGATGCGCATGGGGATTCCGGGTCGGGTTTCAGGTAGCCTGCGTCAGCCGCGGGCCTGCTGTTGGCGCCACATGAGGTAGTCGCGTAAGGGCGGCACCGGCGGGTTGAGGCAGTGCGGGCAGACGGCGGTGGTGTCTTCGTCGTCCTCTTCGTAGTGCAGGGCGTCGGGGTCGAAACGGGCCTGTTGGGAAACGGCTTGGGCGAGGGCCTGCTGCTGCACCGCGTCGAAGCTGTGGTCGCGCAGGATTTCGGCCAGCAACCGGTTCTCGGCCGTACTGAAGCCGGCGCGGTCGCGCTCGATCAGGCGCAGACAGTCGGCATTGGCGATTTTGTCGGCCAGCAGGGCGGAAAGGTTCATGCGGCTACCTGAAGGTTGGAAAAGGGGCGATTATAGCGGATTTAGCCGGATGCCGAGTGGCGCTTTGCGTCCGGTTGCGCTGCCATTTGTGTGTGCCGTGTCGGACAAAGTGACCCGGATGGGCCGGCGGCATTTGGGAGCGGGTCGCCGGAAAGCGTTTGCGGATCTGTCCTCGGCGGCAGAAGCACTAAAAAACCGCTTTGCAAGCCTTCCGGCGCCGCACTCTTAATGAAACAGCGTGCAGTTCCGATCCACGCCGCTGCTGCCGGAGAAGGTGTCGCGGCTGTCGCAGCGGCTGCGGCTGCTTTCGCAGATGCGCACGCTTTGGTCTTGGTTGATCAGCAATACGCGCGGTTCGTATTCGGGGTCGAAGGCCACGGCTTTGATGGTGTATTTGTCGCCCAATACGCCGCGCGCGCTGCCTTGGAATTTGATGCAGAAGTGGCCGGTTTGTGTGACCGGCAATGCCGGCCAAGTGGTGGAGTTGGCTTTGAAACTGCGCTGGCGGCTGTAAAAACGTTCCATAAAGCGGCTGTTTTCCAGCAGGGCGGCGTTGGCTTCTTCCAAGCGGGATTTGCGGACAAAAGACTGGTAGCCGGGATAGGCGATGGCGGCCAGAATGGCCAAGACGGCAATCGTGATCAGCATTTCGGTGAGCGTGAAGCCGGATTTTCGGAAAAAAGATAAGCCGTTCATGCTGTTGCTCCTGTGTCTGTGCCGGAGAAGGAAGCTGCAGTATAAACGGCTTTGGGTGTGAATTGAATAGTTGCTCAGTAATGTTCGCAGTTATTCATGGTGGTTTTGTCGCAGCGGACCAAAATGCCGATGCTGTTGTAGGAAATGGCTTTGTCTTCGCGGGCATAGCTCGCCTTGGGCTTGGCGATGATTTCATAGCTGCTGTCTTTGGGGTTGCTGGCGGCAAAGGCGATGTCGAAATAGTCGGTGTCGGCCGGATCGGGCGCATTGGCGAAGGTGCGGTGGCGGGAATAATAGCGCTCCATTTCTTTGGCGGTGGTCATGATGCTGGATTTGGCCTCTTCCATTCTGGCTCTGCGGACGAAAGAGTCGTAGCTGGGGTAGGCCATGGAAGCCAAAATGGCCAAGATGACAATGGTGATCATCAGTTCGATGAGGGTGAAACCGTGCATGCGTGAAGTGTTCATAAATCAACCTTAATTTTGATGGGCCCGACGGGACGGGCAAATTATAGCATTCCGGCGGGCGGGAAAAGGAGCCGGCCGCCGACATCAGCGGGGCTTGACCGCCGGGCTGTTTCATTTATAATGCCGCGGCATTCCCCGATAGCTCAGTCGGTAGAGCGACGGACTGTTAATCCGCAGGTCCCTGGTTCGAGCCCAGGTCGGGGAGCCAGATACCGAACCCCTGCTTTGGCGGGGGTTTTATTTTGTCTGTGGCGGCGGGGGAAAAATGCTAAAATCGCCGCCTTTCAAACTGTCTTTCAGGTAGCCTGCCGATGGCTTATCAAGTGCTTGCCCGCAAATGGCGTCCGAAAACTTTTGCCGATTTGGTCGGCCAAGAGCACGTTGTCAAAGCCTTGCAAAACGCGTTGGACAAAGGCCGCCTGCATCATGCCTACCTGCTTACCGGCACGCGCGGGGTGGGCAAAACCACCATCGCCCGCATTTTGGCCAAGAGCCTCAATTGCGCCGCGCCGCAGCACGGCGAACCCTGCGGAGCCTGCCAAAGCTGCCTAGACATCGACCAAGGCCGCTTTGTCGATTTGCTGGAAATCGACGCCGCCTCCAATACCGGTATCGACAACATCCGCGAAGTGCTGGAAAACGCACAATACGCGCCCACGGCCGGCAAATACAAAGTCTACATCATCGACGAAGTGCACATGCTGTCCAAGTCGGCTTTCAACGCCATGTTGAAAACCCTGGAAGAGCCGCCCGAGCATGTGAAGTTTATCCTGGCTACCACCGATCCGCACAAAGTGCCGGTTACCGTGCTCAGCCGCTGCCTGCAGTTTGTCTTGCGCAATATGACCGCCCAACAGGTGTCCGACCATTTGGCGCATGTGCTCGACAGCGAACAGATTGCCTACGAAGCCCAAGCCCTGGCCCTATTGGGGCGGGCGGCCGCCGGCTCGATGCGTGACGCCTTAAGCCTGCTGGATCAGGCGATTGCCATGGGCTCGGGCCGGGTGGGCGAAGCCGATGTGCGGCAGATGATCGGCGCGGTGGACAAGCAGTATCTGTACGAATTGCTGCAGGCGCTGATTGCCCAAGACGGTGTCGCCCTGATTGCCCAAGCACAGGATATGGCCGCGCGCGCCGTCGGTTTCGACAATGCCCTGGGTGAGCTGGCTCTGCTGCTGCAACGTTTGGCGCTGTGGAAAACCGTGCCGGCTGCCTTGCTGCACGACCCGGAGCAGGCCGCTTTGAGCCGTTTGGGCGCGCATTTGAGCGGGGAGCAGATTCAGCTGTATTACCAATGTGCGATTCACGGCAAGCAGGATTTGCCTCTGGCGCCCGACGAATACGCCGGTTTCGTGATGACCTTGTTGCGCATGTTGGCGTTTTCGCCGCTGGCTGCCGAAGCCTGTCCGGCCGACGGCGAAATCCACGGTACCGAATTGCACCAGCCGGTGTCTGTGGCACCGGCACCGACGGTTGCCGTGCCGGATCAAGCGCCTTTGCCTTCGGCAGAAACGGTGCCGACCGTTGTGGCGGATACGGAGCCGGAACCTCCGTCAGCTTCTGCCGAAGTAGAAGCCGTTGCGGTTCCCGTTGCCGTTGAGGCGGAAGCCGAAAGGCTACCTGAAAACGATACGCCGCCGTGGTTGCACGATGAGAACCGACACATTCCGCGCGAGTTCGAGTCTGCGCCGATAACGGCAGAGGCGGATGAACCGCCGTTGCCGCCGGTTCACGACGGCTTGCCTGCCGAGCCTTCCGAGGCACCGTTTGCCGAAGCGGCGCCGCAGCAAACCGACATGGAAGCGGACGAAGAGCCGGTTGGCGACTTTACCGCTTTGCAGCTGCCGGAACTCAATTCAAGCAACTGGCATGCCATTGTTTCTATTTTGGCGCGCAAAATCGGCGCCGCCCAAATGCCCGCCCGCCACATGGCTTTTGTCGGCTTTGATGCCGAAACCGGGCTGTTGCAGCTGGCGGTAGCTGAAGCCGGCCAAGCGGTTGGCGGACGCGAACAAATACAGCGTATTGAGCACAGGCTAAGCGAAGCCTACGGGCGGCCGGTGCGCATCCGTTTGTGTGATTGGCAGGAGGGACGGCATGAAGAAACCCCGGCCATGCGCCAAGTCAGGATTCAGGCCGAAAACCGCCACCGTGCGCAAGAAGCGCTGGAGGCGGATGCCGCAGCACAGGATATTCTGTCATTATTCGGCGCACGCTGGTTGCCCGATACTTTAGAATTGCACGAAAATAGCGGGCTCGAAACATAAGGCCGCTGGATAGACAAAACGCGGAAGATACCCTTCTCCCTTATTTATTCCATTCAACATCCATAGGAGTCAGCATATGTTTGGCAAAGCCGGACTGGGCGGCCTGATGCAGCAGGCGCAGAAAATGCAGGAAAAAATGAAACAGGCGCAAGCCGAATTGGCCAATATCGAAGTGGAAGGCGAAGCCGGCGGCGGCATGGTGAAAATCACCCTCACCTGCCACCACCAGATCAAACGCATCCACATCGACGACGCTTTGGCTGCCGATGCCGCTTCCGATAAAGAGATGCTGGAAGACTTGATTGCCGCCGCTTTCAACGATGCTGCGCGCAAGGTGGAGGGCGCCACCCAGGCACACATGGCGCAAGTCACCCAAGGCATGGGTTTGCCGCCCGGCATGGGCGATTTCTTCAAGTAATCGGATTGAGACGGCAAAGGCTACCTGAAAGCGTTCAGGTAGCCTTTTTTCAGGCAGTCTTTAGGCTGTTTTGCCGTATGAAGAACACCAGATGCGCTAAGTTTTCCGCTGGTTGCCGGCTGGTGTCGGGGCGGATGATGGCAAAGTTTGCGGTGTGGGCTGGAAAAACAGCAGTGCTTCAAAAGAAGTGCTGCTGTTTTTTGTGTTGCAAAGGTTTCAGGCTACCTGAAAGGGGGACGGGCGCAAGCCCTTTCAGGTAGCCTGTCGCCCAAGCCTGCGGTTTCGGGCTACCTGAAAGGGGGGACGGGCGCAAGCTGAGGGCGTTGCTTCGGGCATTAAAGGCGGGAGACGCTCATCACGCCTTTCACTTCGGCCAGGCTGGCCAATACGCGCGGCAGGTCGTTGACTTGACGCACTTCCAGGGTGAAGCGCATGCTGGCCTCAAGGTCGCGCGATTGGGTTTGTACCGCGGTCACGTTGAGTTTGTGGCGGGCAAGGGCTTCGGAGACGTCGCGCAACAGGCCGCCGCGGTCTTGGGCGCGGATTTCGATATCGACGGCAAACACTTGGCCTTCCTGCAGGCCGGCCCAAGCGGCGGCCAAGACTTTGTCGGGCGCTTGCGCGGCCAGATTGCGGAATGCCGGGCAGTTGCTGCGGTGGACGGAAATGCCGCGGCCGCGGGTGACGAAGCCGACGATGTCGTCGGGCGGGGCGGGTTTGCAGCATTTGGCCAAGGTGGTGAGCAGGCCGTCTTCGCCGTCGATGAGGATGCCGTTTTTGTTGCCGGCTTTGATTTTGGATCGCTTGACGATGCTGTGTTCGCTCACGGGGGCGGGCGGCGGTTCGTTGAGCAGGCCACAGGCTTTCTGGATGGCGCGCGGCGTCACTTCGCCTTGGGCGATGGCGGTGTAGAGTTCGTCGGGTTTTTTGTAGCCGAGTTTTTCGCTCAAGTCTTGCAGATTGGGTTTGGGCTGGATTTTGGCCAGGGTTTTGTCGAGCTGAAGGCGGCCTTGTTCGCGGATGCTTTCGGCGTTTTGCTGGCGGATGTAGGCGCGGATTTTGCTGATGGCGCGGTTGCTTTTCACCCAGCCTTCGTAGAGCCAGTTGACCGAGGGCGCGCCGTCTTTGGCGGCGATGATTTCCACGCGCTGGCCGTTTTCCAGCGGGGTGGACAGCGGCACGATCTGGCCGTCCACTTTGGCGCCGCGGCAGCGGTCGCCGAGGCTGCTGTGCAGGGCGTAGGCGAAATCGATGGGGGTGGCGCCGGCGGGCAGGGAGAGCACTTTGCCGTGCGGGGTGAGCACGTAGATGGTGTCGTTGAACAGCTCGGTTTGGAAGGCGGCGGCGAGGTCTTCTTTGCCGCTTTCGGCCATGTTTTCGCGCCAGTCGAGCAGTTGGCGCAGCCAGGCGATTTTCTGTTCGTAGGCGGTGTCGCCCTTGCCGCCTTCTTTGTAACGCCAGTGGGCGGCGACGCCGAATTCGTTGAATTGGTGCATTTCAAAGGTGCGGATCTGCACTTCCACGCCTTTGTCTTCGGGGCCGACGATGACGGTATGCAGGCTTTTGTAGCCGTTGCCTTTGGGGTTGGCGATGTAGTCGTCAAACTCGCCGGGTACGGGCTGCCACAGGCTGTGCACGAGGCCGAGTGTGGTGTAGCACTCGGGAATGCTGTCCACCAGAATGCGCACGGCGCGGATGTCGTAGAGGCCGTCGAAATCGAGTTTTTTCTTTTCCATCTTGCGGTAGATGGAATAGATGTGTTTCGGGCGGCCGGCCACATCGTAACGGCGGATGCCGTAGCGTTCGAGTTCGCCGCGCAATTGTTGGAGGAAGTCGGCGATGTATTGCAGGCGCTCTTCGCGTTTTTCGTCGAGCAGGCGGGCGATGCGTTTGTATTCTTCGGGACGGTAGTGGCGGAAGCCCAGGTCTTCGAGCTGCCATTTGAGCTGCCACACGCCGAGGCGGTTGGCCAACGGGGCGAAAATATCCAGCGTTTCTTTGGCCAAGGCGCGCTTTTCGGGGCTGTCTGGCGTGCTGCCGGCAAACTGCATGGTGCGGGTGCGTAGGGCGAGTTTGATCAGCACCACGCGGATGTCGTTTACCATGGCAAGCAGCATTTTGCGCATGGTTTCGGCCTGCCGCGCGCGCTCTTCGGGGGTGCCGAGCTGGTCGATGCGGGCGAAGTGGGTGAGTTTCTGCACTTCGTCGATGCCGCGCACCAGGCCGCACACGGTTTCGCCGCATTGTTCGGCTACCTGAAGCGGCCAGTCGGCGCAGTGGGCGGCGATGTCGGTGAGCAGGGTGGCGGCCACGGCTTCGGGCAACAGATCCATTTCGGCCACCATTTGCGCGGCGCCCATCACGCTGGCCAGCAGCGGTTCGCCGGCATGGGTGCGTGCGTCGGGCGGATAATGCCGTTCGGCCAGCGCCAGCGCCCGCTGCAGCATCTGCCGTTCGGTTTCGCCTTGCCGTGCGGCATAGGGTGCGAACCAGGCACGGTAGTCGTTTAAATCGGGGGCGGTGCTGCTGGGGCGGACGTTTTCCATGACACGAATATTCTGTACACGCAGGAAGGCCGATTGTAACCAAATTCGGCTTGGGCGGGGTGTGGCGGCGGTTTTTTGTGCTATATTGTGCGCTTTGTTTTCCGTCTAGGGTGTGTCGTCACAATGCTTGTGAAGCGGTTTTTTGGCTTCGCCGGTCCGCTGCGCTACCGGGGCAAAATCTGCAGCTGCCGGGCTCACTCGAAGCGGCCGGTTTTATACGCTTTGCCGGTAAAACCGGCCGGTGCAGCAGGATTGGACATCTTGCGGGCATTTTCTGCGTCCCTTGGGGGATAAGGCCGCAGATGCGGGTTTTGAGCAAAAATACCGCCGCAAGGCTTGGTGACGACACGCCCCGGGCTACCTGAAAGGTACCGCTATGCTGTTCCATCCCGAAGTCATGACCGTTGACATGCTGGCGCAGAAGATCCGCAAAATTCCGCATTGGCCGCAAAACGGTATTTTGTTCCACGACATTACGCCGGTGTTGCAGAGCCCGGAATATTTCCGCCTGCTGGTGGATTTGCTGACCTACCGTTATATGAATCAGGAAATCGATGTGGTGGCGGGCTTGGACGCACGCGGCTTCATCATCGGCGCCGCCTTGGCTTATCAATTGAATGTGGGCTTTGTGCCGATCCGCAAAAAAGGCAAATTGCCTTATGACACTGTGGCGCAGAGCTATGCGCTGGAGTATGGCGAAGCCACGGTGGAAATCCACACCGATGCCATCCGCCGGAACAACCGCGTGCTGCTGGTAGACGATTTGGTGGCCACCGGCGGCACCATGCTGGCCGGTGTCAACCTCATCCGCAAGCTCGGCGGGCAGGTGGTGGAGGCGGCCGCCATTCTGGAATTTACCGATCTGCCCGGCGGCGGCAACATCCGCGCCGCCGGTGTGCCTTTGTTTACCCTGTACCAAAACAGCGGTTCGGTGGACTCCGCCGACTGAGCACAGGCTACCTGAAAGCATTTCAAACCGCCCGCAGCCCGTTTCCCGCAGCCGGCGGTTTTTTGATTGACGGCGCGGCCGGCGCTGGGGCACCATAGGCCGGATCAGTAAGATTTCAAGAGCCGCATTATGTCTGCCGACCGCCATGCCCGTCACGGGCACGATCACGCCCATCCCCGCAGCAACAATCTGCGTACGCTGGCGGTGAGCTTCGGCCTGATTGCCGGATTCATGTTTGTCGAATTCATCGGCGGTTTGTGGTCGAACAGCCTGGCCTTGCTGTCGGATGCCGGCCACATGTTCGGCGACGCGGCCTCTTTGTTGCTGGCCTTGCTGGCCGTAGCCTGGGGGCGCAAGGGCAGCACGCGGCGGTACACCTTCGGCTTCAAGCGGTTGGAAATTCTGGCTGCCCTGTTTAACGGCCTGACTTTGTTGGCGATTGCCGCCTATATTGCCTACGAATCAGTATTGCGCCTGATGGGGCCGCAGCCGGTGGCCTCGCTGGAAATGCTGGTGATTGCCGCCGTCGGGTTGGCGGTGAATATATTCGTGGCTTGGTATATGCACCGCAACGGCGATGTCGGGAATAATCTGAACATGAAAGCCGCTTATCTGCATGTGCTGGGCGATCTGTTTGGCTCGCTGGCGGCGATGGCGGCGGCAGTGCTGATGATGGCTTTCGGTTGGTTGTGGGCCGACCCGGCCACCAGCCTGATGGTGGCGGTGCTGATTGTGCGCGGCGGCTGGTCAACGGCTCGTCAGGCTTGGCGGGTGCTGATGGAGGCCAGCCCAGAGGCGGACATGGAGGCCGTGCTGGGGCTGCTGCAATCCGACAGCCGGGTGCGCTCGGTGCACGATGTGCATATTTGGAGCATTGCCGGCGGCCTGCATGCTTTATCCTGCCATCTGGTGGTGGACGAGGCGCTGAGCGTGGCGCAGATTACCGAGTTGCAGCAGTCAATCGAGCACAGGCTGCATGCCCTGAATATCCGGCACAGCAGCATTCAAATCGAGGGCGCGGCACATGGCCATGCAGAGAGCGTGTTGTGCCGTTTGCCGGAATCCGATGCGCCAACGCATCATCATTAATGCTGCAGGCTACCTGAAAAGCGGTAACGAAGTTTTCAGATAGCTTGATTGGCGCTTGTTTGCTTTTTAACTTTCCCATTGTGCATAAGGAAACCATCATGACTTACTCCGTACTCCAACAAGCCGCGCAAACCCGCCGTTCGGTTTATGCTTTAAACAAAAATCTGCCGCTGCCCGCTGCCGAAGTGGTTGAGATCATCCGGCATGCCGTGTTGCATACGCCTTCGTCGTTCAATTCCCAATCTACCCGTGTGGTGGTGTTGTTCGGGGCGGAACATGAAAAGTTGTGGCAGTTTGCCGAAGACGCCTTGCGTGCTATCGTGCCTGCCGAAAGCTTTGACCCAACCCGGAAGAAGCTGGATGGGTTTAAAGCGGCGGCCGGCTCGGTGCTGTTTTTTGAAGACCAAACCGTTGTCAACAGTTTGCAGGCACGCTTTCCTGCTTATGCCGATAATTTTCCTGTTTGGGCCGAGCACACCGATGCCATGCACCAATACGCGGTATGGACCACGCTGGCCGCAGCCGGCATCGGTGCCAGCCTGCAACATTACAACCCTTTGATTGACGATGCCGTTGCTAAAGAATGGCGGATTCCCGCCGATTGGACATTGCGCGCACAAATGGTGTTTGGCGGTATTGAAAAGCCCGCCGGTAAGAAAACATTCGAGCCGTTGGAAGGGCGTCTGAAAGTATTTGGCTTGTAAGTATTTAAGAGGAAATAATTTTTAAAGGTATGCGGGATGTTGCTTGTCCGTAAGCCGGTTCGGCCTCTGTCAGCAGGCCGGAGCCTTGGCAAAACCTCCGGATGCGGATGCCGTTCAAGACATAGCAGCGCAGCGGGCGTGAGCGCCGGGAATCCCTGCGGGACAGGTATATCAATGTAGACAGGAAGGCGGGCGAGCCGTACCCTAGGACATAAACGCACAACGCAGAAATGCGCCGCAGATGGGGTTTTGCCAAGGTTTCAGGCTACCTGAAAGCCGTTTTCCAGCCATAAAAAACCCCCTCAATGTTGTCAAAACATTGAGGGGATGATTTATGGCGAGGCCGGCTTACTCTTCCGCAGTAAGGAAGCCGCGCAGTTTTTGCATGGCTTTCACTTCGATTTGGCGGATGCGCTCGGCAGACACGCCGTATTCGGCAGCCAACTCGTGTAGGGTGAGTCCGCCGTCGTCTTGTAGCCAGCGGCTTTCTACAATGCGGCGGCTGCGGTCGTCCAATTGTGCCAGTGCATTTTGCAAACCCTCGGTTTGCAGCAGGTGGTGGGCCTTTTGGGCGATTTGCTGAGTGGGTTCGTTGTGGGTATCGGCCAACCAGTCGATGGGGGCGTAGCTGTCTTCACTGTCGCTGTTGTCGGCCAGCAGCGCCACGTCTTTGCCGGTCATGCGCTGCTCCATTTCCAGCACTTCGCTCATTTTTACGCCCAAATCGTCGGCAATGGTTTGCGCTTCTT
>JAUMZB010000031.1:19505-24047 GCA_030528345.1 Eikenella sp. | reverse complement strand
TCCTCCACCCGCTCGAAGGGCACGTTTTTGTCGGCCGCAATCGCGATGACGGCATCGGGGTTTTCCTTGCCGATTTGCAGCAGCCTTGCTTCCAGGTCTTTAAAGGAGATCGCTTCGCCCTCGGCCAAGTGGTATTGGCCGTCGGCATTGATGCTGATGCGCAGCGGGTTTTTGGGCTGCGGTTGGTTTTCCTGTTGCTGTTTTTCCGAGGCGGTGGGCAGCTGCAGGGGCACGGAGTGGGTCATCACCGGCATGGTGATCATGAAAACGATCAGCAGCACCAGCATCACGTCAACCAGCGGGGTGACGTTGATGTCGGCCATCGGGGCGTCGTCGCCCTCATTCATCGAACCGAAAGCCATGGCTTTACTCCTTGTCGTTCATCAGCTTGACGTGCAGGTCGTAGGCGTAGGTGTCCAATACCTGAGCCACTTTTTTGTTGTGGTGCACGATGAAGTTGTAAGCCAATACGGCGGGAATGGCGGCGAACAGGCCGATGGCGGTGGCCACCAGCGCTTCGCCGATGGGACCGGCCACGGTGGCGATGTTCACCTGACCCTGTACGCTGATGTTAATCAGGGCGCGGTAAATGCCCCAGACGGTGCCGAGCAGGCCGATAAACGGCGCGGTGGCGCCGACGGAGGCCAGCACGGTGAGGCCGCCGTTCAGCGGGCGTTTGATGGTGGTGAGCTGGTTGCGGATGTGCTGCACCAGATAGTCGGCCAGCGGAATGGTGGTCAGCGGGATGCCGCTGCAGGCGCGGTATTGGCGGGCGGCGGCCACGGCCGATTCGGTCAGCTCGCTCAGTGGGGACGGATGGGCTTTGGCCTTGCGCAGCATGTCCTCGACATTGCTTGAAGTGGCCACGGCTTCCACGGTGCCGCGGCAGGCATGTTTGATTTTATGCAGCTTGATGGCGCGCATGATGATGATCCACCAAGTGACGATGCTCATCAGCACCAAAATCAGGAAAACGGCAATCAAGACGGCGTCGCCGTGTTTGAAGACTTGTAATAAATCCATGGATGTTCCTATGTATGGCAATCAAGTTGGAAATGGGGAGGCTCAGTTGGGCGCCCGGAAACGGATGGTAAAGGTGTAGGGGTGGCGGACGGGCTGACCGTTGCGGGTGGCCGGGCGGAAGGTGTAGGCATTGGCCACGGTTTCTTTGGCGCTGCGGGCAAACAGGGGGTGGGTAGCGCTCACCACTTCCACGCTGGAGGGTTTGCCGTTGGCTTCCACCATCACGCGTAGGCGCACCGTGCCGCTGACGCCGTCTTCTTCCAATTGTTTCGGATAGGGCGGGCGGGGGTTGTTCAGGAAGCCGCCGGTGTGCGAGGGTAAGGTCACGTCGCCGCCGCCGCCTCCGCCGCTGCCGGAACCGCCGCCGCTGCCGCCGCCGCTACCCGAACCGTGGCCGGTGCCGTCACCGCTGCCCTGCCCTTGGCCGCGGCCGGAGCCTGCGGCACCGCTGCCGCCGCTGCCCGAGCCGGCGGCGCTGCCTTGACCGCTGCCGGACGAGCTTTGCGATGAGGGGGTTTGTGTATTGCGGTTATCGGCAGGCTGGGTATTGCTCGGGCGCTCCTGACGCACAGCTTCGTGCTTGGGTTCCGGCTTTGGCTCAGGTTCCGGCTGCGGCTTGGGCTGTACCACATCGGCCGGCCGGTCGTCCCGGCGGATCACCGGCCGGATGCGTTCTTGCGGTTTGGGCGTGACCCGGGGCTGCGGCTTGGGCGGCTCCGGTTTGGCTTGCGGCTTGGGCGGTTCGGGTTCGGCCTGAGGCGGCGCGCTTTCGCCGCCGGGCGTGCCGCCCCCTTCGCCGCCTGACCCGCCGCCGGCGATGCCCAAATCCACGAAACTCAGCCCGGGCGGCTCCAGTGGCGGCTCGGGTGTTTTGAAAAAGGCGATGCCGAAAAAAACGGCGATGTGCGCGGCAATCACGCACAACAAAACAATCAGGGAAAGGGAGCGGTCTTCGGTTTGCATAGTTCGTGTATTCTAATACGAACTATTTCTATTTTCAAGCCATTGTCAAGTTGAAGGTGTGGGGGTGCAGTGGGTAAGGGAAAGAGGATGGCGGTTTAATCCATATCGGAAAAAGAAAGCCCAGGCTGCCTGAAAGTCATCCGTCTCATGAGTGCGGTTTTGGGCAACTTGGAGCTAAAGAAAAATAACAAAACTTTACGGTAGGATGAGTTGGTTGTGCGGCAGCCATATTGGCTTCAGCGCTCCAGATAGCGTTTGAGCAGCAGCAGGGCAAACTGCACCGATTGGGCGCGCACGGCTTGGCGGTCGCCCGAAAACTGATGCCGCTTGGCCCAAATCCGCTGTTTGGTGGCCAAGCCGAACCAGACGGTGCCGACCGGCTTTTCTTCACTGCCGCCGTCCGGTCCGGCGATGCCGGAAATACTCAGCGCATAATCGGCCTTGGCGGCGATGAGCGCACCCAGTGCCATTTCGCGCACGGTTTCTTCGCTCACTGCGCCGTAGTGGCGCAGGGTGGCGGCATTTACGCCCAGCAGCAGTTGTTTGGCTTGGTCGCTGTAGGTAACGAAGCCGGTTTCAAACCAGGCCGAGCTGCCGGGCAGACGGGTGAGCTCGGCGGCCAACAGCCCGCCGGTGCAGGACTCGGCGCAGGTAACGGTTTCGCCGCGGGCGGCCAGCCGTTTGGTCACTTGCTGAATCAGGGGGGTGTCCATAGGATGCACTCGCACAATGGGAAAGAAGCGGAGAGGGGAAGGCAGGCGGTCAGGCGGCAGCGGGGCGGTTTGGCCGCCTTGCAAACCAGGTGCACACGGTATCGAAAGCGGCCTGTGTTCGGCCTTGGGTTGCGGGGCAGGCGGGCGAGGCCTTAACGGCGGCAAGGCGCCCGACGCAAGGCGGCGTAGCGCCCGATTACGCCGCTGATGCCGGTAGCGGCGGCATCGTCCACGTTAATGAAGGTCAGCTGCATTTTGGATTCGCCCAAGGCGGCGGATTGTTCGCTGCCGCCTTGGCCGGTGCGGTTGATTTGCGGCACCAGCCCGGCTTGGCGGGCACGGGCGGCGGCGCGCTCGGCCTGCTGTTCGTTGTTGAAGGTGCCGATGTTCAGGCGGCCGCCGGCGGGGGCGGTGCTGAAACCCAGCGATTTGAGTTTGGCGGCGGTTTCCTGCTCATTGCCTTCAACGGCCACGCTGACTTGGTAGCGGGCGGCGGACTGGCGGCTGTTTTGACGCCGCTCGACCACGCGGGTGGCGGAATGCGGCCAGCGGCTGAGCAGACCTTTGATGCGGTGGTAGTCGTCTTCGGGCATCACGGCCACGGCGGTACAGGCGGTGGCCGGTGCGCGGATGCCGCTGTCGCTGTTTTTCGGTGCGGCCGGATCGGCCGGCTTGCCGGCGGTTTCGTTGGTACGGCGCGGGGCGGCGGCCGGGGTGCGTTGTGTGGCCGGCGCCGGAGCGGAGCCGGCTTGGGGGGATTGGGGCGCGGCGGGGGTGGTTTGCTGCGGGTTGCCGGTGTGGATCTGTACCACGGTGGGCTGGGCGGCGGCGGGCGGCACGGCGGCCTGCTGCTGTTGCGGCGCGGCCATACGGCTGAACAGCATGCCGCCGAAAACCATGATATTCAACGCCACCAAGATGGCAAACAGCCATTTCATGCCTGACTCACCCAGTTGAGTAATCCGTAAAGCACGAGATTATCCACAATTTGAATGGGGTTGTCCAAAGCAAAGTCTTCGGGTAATCCTTGCTTTACCTTGGCCGCCCCGCCGCCGGTGATGATGATGTCCACCGGCCGGCCGGGGTGTTTCTGCTGCAGGCGGCGGTGCATCAGCATCACGGCGCCGCAAACGGCATCCGACATCCCGCCGGCCAGCGCATTGGCGGTGGTGGTGCCGAAAGGATAGGGACGACCGACGGGGCGGTTGAGGTGGGCGGTATGGAGGGCCATGGCTTCTTTCATCAGGTTGAAGCCGGGCATGATGTTGCCGCCCAGATAATGGTTGTCGGCGGAGAGGGCGTCGATGGTGACCGCCGTGCCGCAGCTGACCACCACGCAGGCGTTTCGGCTGAACAGGCGGCTGCCCAGCACATTGAACCAGCGGTCGGCACCGTGTTCTTCGGTGTGGCGGTAATGGTTGCGGATGCCCAAGGCGGAGGGCATGGAGGCTTGCCACTCGGGCGGGCGGCCCAAGGCCTCGGCCACGGCGGCTTTTTTGACGGCGCCGCAGACGGCGGAGCCGACAATGCGCACCTGTTCGCCGCCGTACTGCCGCCAGCTTTCGGCCAAGGCGGACAAATCCCAGTATGGCGCTTTGTTGGCGGCGGTCATGCGGCCGTTTTCCAGCCAGGCCCATTTCAGCTTGCTGTTGCCGGCATCCAAAAGCAGGTATTTGCCGGCGGCGGGCGCGGGGGCGGCCGGGGCGTTGTCGTGCAGCGGGCGCAGGCTGATTTCGCCGCTGACCACGCTGTGTTCTTTGCCGGCCGCGTCGCGGATGTGCAGCGCACCGCCGGCATCCACGCCCAAGGCGGTGCCTTCGAGCAGTACTTCGCCGTTGTGCAG
>JAUMZB010000031.1:0-19405 GCA_030528345.1 Eikenella sp. | reverse complement strand
CGCCGGCATCCACGCCCAAGGCGGTGCCTTCGAGCAGTACTTCGCCGTTGTGCAGTAGGCGCACCGGGCGGTTTTGGTCGCGGTGCAGGGTGTGGTAGTCGTCTAAGAACGGTTGCAGGCCGTGCTGCTCGAAGCGGCGGAAAGCGGCGGCCAGTTCGGCCAGCAGGGCACCGGCCACTTCGCGGGCGCCGGCCACTTCGCGGGCACCGGCTTGCTGCGCTTGGGTTTGCACCGATGAGGCGTCTGCTACGGTTTTCGGCTGCACAAAATTGATGCCGATGCCCACCACGGCAGCGGTGCGTCCTTGATTGGCCACGGTTTCGATTAAGATGCCGCCGAGTTTTTCGCCGCCCACCACCAAGTCGTTCGGCCATTTGATTTGTGCCGCCACGCCGGCTTTTTGCAGCGCGCGGCAGCAGGCGAGGGCGGTTACCAGCGCCAGCCCGCCCAAAGCGGTTTGCGGGCAGTCGAAGTGCCAGCCGGCACTGAGCATCAGGCATTCGCCCAGGCGGCTTTCCCAGCTTTTGCCCTGCCGCCCGCGGCCGTGGGTTTGGCGGTGCACGAACACCACTTGGCGGTGGATGCTTTCAGGTAGCCTTTTGGCCTGTTCCATCAGGTAGGTGTTGCTGGAGGGGTGTTCGTGCAGCAGTTCGGCCTGCCAGCCGTGTTGCCGTGCCTGTTGCCGCAGCAGTTTGGCGTCCCAGACGGCGAGGCGGCGCACCAGCCGCCAGCGGCCGTCCTGCTGGCGCAGCAGGCCGCGGATGTGCGGCGGCATCTGCTGCCAGAGGCCGTTGAGTTGCTGCGGTTTGACCCGCAGGCGTTTGGCCAGCTCGGTCACGTGGCGGGGGGCGCCGTCGGCCAGCTCGGCCAGCAGCTGCCAGTGTGCGGCCTGCATCATGATGCCTGCTCCGAGGCGCGGATTTTGGCCAGGGTTTGGGTGGTGGAGTTTGGGTGCAGGAAGGGGATGGAGTGGACTTGTCCGCCGCGGGCGAGGGTTTCCGCCGCACCGACGATGTGTTCGGGCGGCCAGTCGCCGCCTTTGACCAGAATATCGGGGCGGACGGTTTCGATGAGGGCGGCGGGGGTGTCTTCGTCAAACCACGTTACCAGATCCACGCTGGCCAATGCGGCGGCCACGGCGGCGCGGTCGGCCAGGGTATTGATGGGGCGGTCGCTGCCTTTGCCCAAGCGGCGCACCGAAGCATCGGTGTTCAAGGCCAGCACCAAGGACGCACCCAAAGCCCGGGCTTGCGCCAGATAGGTGGCGTGGCCGCGGTGCAGGATGTCGAAGCAGCCGTTGGTCATCACCAGCGGCCTCGGCAGGCCGGCAAGCCGGGTTGCCAATTCTTCTGGCGGGCAGATTTTTTGTTCGAAATCGGGGGGTGTCCAAGCGGGCATGGGGTCGGCTCCCAGTCGGATTGAAACAAAAACGGTGCCATCATATACCAGCGGCGCGGCTTTCAGGTAGCCTGCATCGGGAAACGGGATGGACGGCAGGCTGCCTGAAAACCGTGCCATGAGCGGCCGGATTTAATTGGGCAGGTAGTCCAATGGGTTGACGGCGCGGTTGTTGAGGCGCACTTCAAAGTGCAGTTTGACGCGGTCGGTGCCGGTGTCGCCCATGCGGGCGATGGTTTGCCCGGCAGCCACTTGCTCGCCTTCGCGCACTTGCAGGCTTTGGTTGTGGGCATAAGCGGTCAGCATGCCGCCGCCGTGGTTGATCAGAATCAGTTTGCCGTAGCCGCGCAGGCCTTCGCCGGCGTAGCTTACCCGGCCGGAGGCTGCGGCCTGCACCGGCGTGCCGGCTTGGCCGCCGATGTCGATGCCTTTGTTGGAGGTGCCGTTGAAACGCGACAGAATGTCGCCGCGCACCGGCCACTGCAAACGGGCGGGAGCCGCGGTCCGGCTGGCCGGGCGGCTGACGCTGACGTTGCCGCTGCGGGTGGCGGTGGTGCTGCTGCGGCCTTGCGGGCGCACGCGTAAAATCTGGCCGACTTCGATTTGCGACGGGTCGCGCAGCCGGTTCCAGGCCGCCAGCGTGGCGGCGGATTGGCCGAAGCGCCGGCCGATGCGGTAGAGGGTGTCGCCGCGTTGGACGCGGTAATGGCCTTCGGGCACGGCGCCGCTGCCGTCGGGCGCAGGCGTGCCGGCACAGGCGGCCAAAAGGGCGGTGCAGGAAAGGGCGCTGACGAAGTTGCGGAAAAAATTCATAAGGTGCTCCGTGGTCTGTTTGCCGTGTGCTCCATGAGGGGCGGCGGGAGGTTGGACAATGTTTCTGGTGGCCTCAGCTTTTTTCCCGTTCGCGGGGTATGTCTGCGCCGCCTATCTAGGCGACGGGCCTGTCCCGCAGGGATGCCCGGCGTTCGTGTCCGCTGCGCTGCTGCGCTTTAGGGCGTGTCGTCACAAAGCATTGCGGCGGTATTTTTGGTCAAAATCCGCATCTGCTGCGTTAAAAATGCTCGCAAGATGTCCAATCTTGCTGCGCTGGCTGGTTTTACTAGCGAAGCGTGTAAAACCGCCCTCTTCGAGTGAGCCTGGCAGCTGCAGATTTTGCCTCGGTAGCGCAGCGGACTTGCGAAGCTAAAAAACCGCTTCGCAAGCATTATGACGACAAGCCCTAAGCCGTATCCGTATCCTGGGGTGGGGCAAAGGACTCAGCCTGCGCGGGGGGTGGACTGCCCGAACGGAAAGCCGAAACCGCATCATATTATACGGCGCGTCGGTTTGCGTTGCGGCGGGATGCGGTCGGGAGACGGCGGCTTGGGCGGCAGCCGTTGGCCCGACCGGGCGTTTTTCTTGCCGCCGAGCGCCGGCGGTGCTTGAAATTTGCCGTTTTGCGCTTATAGTAGCGCCCTGAATCCATTTAGAAAGAACCCTCATGCCGTATCTCGGATTTTCTCTGTTGGCGCTGCTGCTGGCGGAAGTTGCTTCCATTGTGCTGATGGCCGACTGGTTGGGCGGCCTGCCCACGCTGCTGCTGATGGCGGTGTCGTTTGCGGCCGGCCTGCTGATGTTGCGCAACCTCGGTTTTCCCTCGGTAATGCTGGCCGGCTCGCTGTTCGGCCAACAGGGCAAGGTTTCCTTTTACCAGCTGCTGTGGCCGCTGCGCTACATTGTAGCGGCGTTGATGCTGATGTCGCCGGGTTTTGCTTCCACGCTGCTGGCGCTGGTGTTGCTGTTGCCGATTAAGGGCGGGCCGGCGGCGGTGCGGGCCGGGCGCGGTTTCGGTCGCCGGTTCGGCAACCAGGGCGACGATGTGATCGAAGGCGATTTCCAAACCGTCCGCCCGCAGCAGGAGCGGAAAGCGGCAGAAACCCAATGCTTGGACGACCGCGGCCGCTGAGTACCGGGCTGCCTGTTATGCAAAAGGCTACCTGAAAGTGTTTTCAGGTAGCCTTTGCCGTTTTAAGGGCAGTCGCTCAAGCCGGATGCGGGATTATCGGCCGCGCCGGCAAGAGGTGTCTACGGCGTTGCCGTACGGATCTTTAAAGCTGAAAGCGGCTTCATCGCCTTTTTGATGCCATTCGGCACCGCTGCCGAACAGGCCGTTGTCGGAAACATAGCGCTCGCCGGAGCCGGCGCGGGCAATGCTCATAACGGTGCGTTTGTCGTCCAAACGCAATTCGACGCGGTCGTTGCCGAGCTGGCGCACGGTAACGGACAGGCCGTTTTGGCAACTGAAGTTTTCGGCTTTGCCGGCTTGGCCTTGATGTTGGTGGCCGTGGTTATGGCCTTGATGGCCGTGGCCGTGATGATGGGCGGCGGTGCCGCAGGCAGCCAATACCAGAGCCAGGGCGGCGGGCAGAGCCAAAGTTTTGATATGCATGTAAACACTCCTGTTGGGTGGGGGAAGAAACCTCAAGGGGGCTGTTGCGCGACAGCGGCCAACAGCTGCCCTTTGAGTTCAAATCGGGGTCATGCTAATGCAGGCGGTACAGCGGCGAAAGGGCATTTAACCCGAATTTACCCCCTGCCCGGGCTTTGCCGGCACAAACCGGATATTTTTCACAGTTACCCGCTTCAATTTTACAGAAAGGGGTTGTGCCGCTTCTCGTGGCCGATGGTGGTCATGGCGCCGTGGCCGGGCAGCACGCGCACGTCTTCGGGCAAGACCAGCAGTTTCTCGCGGATGTTGCGGATGAGGTCGGCGTGGTTGCCGCGCGGGAAATCGGTGCGGCCGATGGATTCGTAAAACAGCACGTCGCCGGCAATCAGCAGTTTTTCTTCGGGGCAGTAAAACACCACGTGGCCGGGCGTGTGGCCGGGGATGTGCAGTACTTGGAAGCGGTAGCGGCCTACGCTCAGTTCGTCGCCTTCGTTCAGCCAGGTATCGGGGCGGATGGCGGGGGAATGGGGGAAGCGGTAGGCGGCGGTGGCTTCGGGCAGGCCGTCCAGCCAGAAGGTGTCGTCGATGTGCGGGCCGGCTACCGGCAGGGGGACTTTGGCGGTGAGGTCGGCCACGCCGCCGGCATGGTCGACATGGCCGTGGGTGAGCCAGATGCCTTTCAGCACCAGTCGGCGTTTGGCCGCTTCGGCCAGCAGGCGGTCGGCTTCGCCGCCGACGTCGGTCAGCACGGCTTCGCGGCTTTCGTCGTCCCACAAGAGGGCGCAGTTTTGCAGGAAAGGGGTAACGGGCAGGATTTCGATGTGTAAGGCCATGGCGTGGTGCTCGGCAGACAGTATTCAGGCAGCCCGAATTGTGACCTGTCTGCCGGGAAAGGTAAAGCCGGCGAACGGCGGTGTTTAGACCTGCCGGCGCTTATCGGCTACAATGCGCGCTCTTGTTTGGCGGCATCCTTGATGAAGAATGTTTTTGCCGCGCCCGGCGGTGCGCCGTTGCCGGCCGGCTGCGGCCAAGCGGGGCGGCGGCAGATGCCGATGGCCGCCCAGGCAGAATCAGAATAAGGAAATTGTGTGCAAAACCCCAACCACCTGTGCTGGCTGGACATGGAAATGACCGGCCTCGACCCCGACCGCGACAAAATCATCGAAGTGGCGATGATCATTACCGACAGCGAACTCAATGTGTTGGCGCAGTCGGAAGTGTATGCCATCCACCAAAGCGATGAAGTGATGGACAATATGGATGCCTGGTGCACCGCCACCCACGCCCGCACCGGCCTTACCCGGCGGGTGAAAGACTCGTCTTTCAGCGAGGCGGAAGTGGAGCGGCGGCTGTTGGCGTTTCTGTCGGCTTGGATTCCCAAGAACAGCACGCCGATGTGCGGCAACACCATCCACCAAGACCGCCGCTTTATGGCCCGCCACATGCCGCAGCTGGAAGCGTGGTTCCACTACCGCAACCTCGATGTCTCCACCCTGAAAGAGCTGGCCCGCCGCTGGCACCCGCAAGTGTACAAAAGCGTGGTGAAAAAAGGATCGCACAAGGCGCTGGACGATATTTTGGAAAGTATCGAAGAGCTGCGCCATTACCGCGCCCACTTTATCCGTCTGCCCGAGCCGGCCGCGTCTGCCGGGTAAACCGCTTGCGGCAGGCTACCTGAAACCGTTTCAGGCAGCCTGCCTTTCATCTTCTTAATTTGAGTCCATGAACCCGACCCGTCTTCCCGCCTGGCAGGACTTGAACGAACACTTTCAGGCCACCCGCCATCTGCATCTGCGCGACCGTTTCGCCGCCGAGCCCGACCGCTTTGCCCGCCTGCACGAGCGTTTGGACGGCCTGCTGTTTGATTACAGCAAAAACCGCATCGGCGAAGACACGCTGGCCCTGCTGTGCCGTTTGGCCGACGAATGCGGTCTGGCCGGGCGGCGCGATGCCATGCGCCGCGGCGACAAAATCAACGAGAGCGAGCAGCGCGCCGTCTTGCACACCGCGCTGAGGCTGCCTGCAAACGCCGCACCGGTTTGCGTGGACGGCGAAAACATTGTGCCGGCGGTGCACCGCGAACTGCAACGGGCGTTGGATTTTGCCGACAGCCTGAACCGGGGCCGTTATTTGGGCTGTACCGGCCGGCGGATCACCGATGTGGTCAACATCGGCGTGGGCGGCTCGGATCTCGGCCCGCGCATGGCCGTGCTGGCCCTGCAGCCTTACCGGCAGGCGCTCAAGGTTCATTTTGTCGCCAATATCGACGGCGCGGATTTGTGCGAAACCCTGGCCGGCCTGGATGCCGAAACCACGCTGTTTATTGTGGCCAGCAAATCGTTCGGCACCCAGGAAACCCTGCTCAATGCCCAAGCCGCCCGCCGCTGGTTTCTGCAGCAGGGTCGGACAGAGAAGGATGTTGGCCGCCATTTTGCTGCGGTTTCCGCCAATGTGCCCGCCGCAAAAGCTTTCGGTGTGGACGTCGAGCGCATATTTGCCATGTTCGACGGGGTGGGCGGGCGCTATTCCGTGTGGTCGCCCATCGGCCTGCCGCTGATGTGTGCCGTGGGCAGCGCCCACTTCCGCGATTTCCTGCGCGGTGCGCACCGCATGGACGAGCATTTTTTCCATACCCCGTGGCGGCGCAATATGCCCGTATTGGCCGCCCTGATCGGCATTTGGCAGCAAAATTTCCACGGTGCCGCCAGCCATGCGGTGATTCCCTACCATCACGGTTTGCGCCGTTTCCCCGCCCATTTGCAGCAATTGGACATGGAAAGCAACGGCAAAGCACGCTGCCGCAGCGGCGAAGCGGCCGACTGCCGCACCGGTGTGGTGGTGTGGGGCGAGGAGGGCGTAAACTGCCAGCACGCTTTTATGCAGTTGGTGCACCAGGGCACCGATCTGATTACTTTGGATTTCATCGTGCCCATGCACGGCGATTCGCCGCTCGACAGCCAACATGCCGCTCTGGTGGCCAATGCCTTCGCCCAAGCCGAGGCCCTGATGCGCGGAAAAACCGAGGCGGAAGCCTTGGCGGCGCTGGCCGGCTGCGGTTTGCCCGAAGCCGAAAAAAGACGCTTGGCGGCGCAGCAGACTTTTCCCGGCAACCGCCCCAGCAACACCCTCGCCGTTGAGCGGATCAGCCCCTATTATCTGGGCATGCTGCTGGCGCTGTATGAGCACAAGGTGTTTGTGCAGGGCACAGTGTGGGGCATCAATTCTTTCGACCAATGGGGCGTGGAATACGGCAAGGTGTTGGCCAAGTACATCCTGCCCGAATTGGATGGCGCGGCCGGCGGCGCGCACGATGCTTCCACCGCCGCGCTGATCGCCCACTACCGCACCTGTCACGGCCAATCGGCCACATAAATGATTGGCTCCAACGGCAACAGGCTACCTGAAATGTTTTCAGGTAGCCTGTTTGGCTGGATGGGGTCGGCCGTTATGGTGGCGGCTCATCCGTCACTTCCGCCGCCAGCACCGAGGCTTGGCCGTCGGTGATGCGGAAGCGGATTTCGTAGCCGGCCAGCGCCATCACATAAATCCGCTCGGGCAGGTCTTGGTAGGCCGGGCGCGGGTCTTGGGCGATGCTTTCTTCAATCAGGCGGCGCAGCGCTTCGGGCAGTGCGGCGGCATCGGTCTGCCACACCACGTTCAGCTTGGGCGGCGCTTCGGCGGCAAAGCCGGCGGCGGCATCCGGCCGGGCTTCCACAAAGGGGATATAGGGTTTGATGTCGAGCACCGGCGTGCCGTCCAGCAGGTCGGCGCCGCTGCACCAGATGCGCAGGGGGCGGCCATTGTCGATGCGTTCCAGTTTTAGCAGCGACAAGCCCAAGGGGTTGGGCCGGTGCGGGCTGCGGGTGGCGAACACGCCCATTTTCTGTTTGCCGCCGAGGCGCGGCGGGCGCACCAGCGGCGACCAGCCTTCGTCCAGCGTGTCGTGGAACACGAACTGTACCCACAGATAGCCGAAGCCGGCCAAGCCGCGTACGCAGTCGGTGCCGAATTCGGGTTGGAGCTCGATGCAGATTTCCGCCGACGGCGCCAGATGCGGTTGGCGCGGAATGCCGAACTTCTGCCGGAAAGGCGAGCGCACCACGGCGATGGGGGAAAAGGTATAGGGCGGCATAAGGGGCTACCTGAAACCCTGCTGTTGCAGGAAGTCGGCCAAACGCTCGGCAAACAGGCGGTAGCCGGCGGCATTGGCGTGGATGGCGTCTGATTTCAGCGCATCGTCGGAGAGGATGTCCGACCACACCCCGCGCAGCAGCGGCACGCGGTATTGCGCCGCCAATTCGGCATACAGCGGGTGGTCGCTCAAATGGCCGAAGGCGGCGGCCAGCCCGACTTTCGGCATGGCGATCAGCAGCGGCTGGCTGCCCGCCTGCCGCACGTTTTCCAGCAGGCGGCCGATGTGGCGGCGGGTGTCGGTTTCGGGCAGTCGGCGCAGAAAATCGTTGCCGCCGATGCCGATGAGCACCAGCTGCGGCCGCGTCCGCAACAGGGCGGGCAGGCGGGCCAGAGCCTGCGCCGAGGTGTCGCCCGACACGCCGCCGTTGTCCACCTGCCAGCCGGTGAGGCGGGCGAGCTGCGCCGGATAGGCGGCTTCGGCTGCGGCGCCGTAGCCTGCGGTGAGCGAGTCGCCCAAAGCCAATACCCGGCTGCCGCGCGGCAGAGCGGCATAAGCGGGGGCGTGGCGGCTGCAGGCGGCGAGCAGCGCGGCGGCGGACAAAGCCAGAAACTGGCGGCGGGAATAGGTAGGCATGTTGACAGTAAGGGAAATCGGGGCAGGCAAGCGGCGGCAGGCTACCTGAAAAGCAGCGGCCTGTATAGTCGGGCGGCAGACGGCCTATGCCGTTTTGGTTCGGGCTGCCTGAAGCGGCTTGCGGGCGGCGGCAGGGCTTGGCGGCGTGTCTTTCGAATAAAGATTCTGTTATTATCGAACCACTCCGGCAGGAGTGATGGAGTAGTGGATTATTTTGTGTTTATCTTGCTTCGCGATAGGAGAAGACCATGTCTGAAAATACCGCATCTTCCGGTCCCAGCAAACGCATCATTGCTGCCGTTTTGGCGTTTTTCCTCGGCCCCTTCGGCGTGCACAAGTTTTATTTGGGCATCAACAAGGTGGGCATCATTTACCTGCTGATCTGTATTTTGGGTTCGTTTGTGTTTTTCCTCGGCCCCTTGGTGGTGGGCGTGTTCTGCATCATCGATATTGTGAAGTATCTGCAATGCTCCGATGAGGAGTTCGAGCAGGTTTATGTGATCGGCAAGAAAGAGTGGTTCTGAGCGCGGCCGCCGAAACCGCCTGTCCGGCAGCAGGCGGTTTTGTTTTGGACGCGGTGCGGCGGCGGCTTAATGGCCGCCGTTTTTTTTGCCGTTGCCCGCCGGCGGGGCGCTGTCGGCCTGCGGGAAAAACAGGCTGGACGGCTTTTGCTTCAGCAGGGCAAACAGTGCGCGCACGATTTGGAAAGGGCTGTCGATCACGGCATCGCGCGAGCGCAGCGCCACCCACAGGGTGATGGAAAAGCTCACCGCCAGGTTCACCAGGCCGATGGCCAGCACGAACAGCAGGTTGAGGCCGAAGACCGCCCACGAACTGCGGCCGCTGACGGCGGCATAGCCGAGGTTGGCCGAGGAGAAGGCCACGTGGCGGATGTCGAGCGGCAGGCCGGTGAGGTGGCCGAGGTAGCCGGTCATGCCCAAGAGCACGCCGAAACAGAAGTTGCCCATGATGGCGCCGTAATGGGCGTGCAGATAGTCGGCCAGGCGGGCGCGCTGCCGCGCCGACAGCAGGCGTTTGAGCAGCGGGTGTTCGCGCAGGCGCATTTTCAGGTTGAGGTAGTCGGAACGGTTGTCGAAAAAGCCGGCGATGATGCCCGAGCAAAACAGCCATATGCCGGCGATGGCGGCAAACAATAAGGTGGGTTGGCTAAACAGGCTGAGCGATTTGAATTCATAGGCCACCGCCGCGCCGTCGAGCAAAGGCTGCCCTTGGCTTTTCAGGTAGCCCCAGGCAATCAGCGAAGCCAGGGAAAGGGCGACAAACACATTGCCGAACACCGCCACGCTTTGCGAACGGAATACGTCGATCAGCAGTTGGGCCAGTTTGAGGTTGACCGCGCGGCCTTTGTCGTTGCGCTCCACCGCTTGGGCGAAACTGGAGGCGGTCATCGCCGGCTGCTTGGTGGCCACGGTAAAGTGCAGCATGTGGATGATGACAAAGCCGATGCCGTAGTTGAGGCTGGAGAGCACCGCATACATAAAGGGGTCGGCCACCGTGCTGCCGAGGTGGATTTTCAGCAGCGCCATCAGGGCGATGAGCACGCCGCCGCCGGCCGCAGAGCGGAACATGCTCCAGTATTCGCTGCGGTTGCGGGTGATGTAGTGTTCGCCGTGGCGGCTGGAGTTTTGGCTGATGCTGCGTGCCAGCATTTTCACGCTGCCGCGCCACAGGGGGGCGATGCTGCGCCGCGCCACGGTGGCGGCGGCAATGCCGCCGGCCAGTTTGAGTGCGCGCAGCAGGCGGGCGCTGCGTTGACGGGTGTCGTGCAGCGCCATCAATTCTTCCAGGCGGTTGAGCGTTTGGCTGAGGCGTTCCAGCAGGTGTGCCACAGTCATTGAGGAGCCGGCGCCGGCACCCGTGCCTTTGCGCCGCAGGCGGTCAACCAGCTCGCGGCATTGCGCCAGCATCACGTTCAAATGGGCGGGATCAAAGGTGCGGCCCGTGCGGCGGTGGTCCAACCATTCCGATACTTCGCGTTTGAGGCCGACCAGCGGCGAATCCACATCCAAAAGTTTCGGTTCCAGACGGATCAGGTCGGGTTCCAGCTCTTCGGCGGCAATCCACACCGACAGCATTTCCACCGCATACAGGCTGTCGTGGGCGAGGTGGCGGCGGCAGGTTTGGCGCACGCCGGGGTCGGCATGGCGGTTGAGCAGGTCGAACAGGCGCAGCCAGGCGCGGAAAGGCACGGCTTGCAGCCATTCGGGGTCGCGCGGGTGGGCAAACAGCAGCGAGAGTACGTCGCGCAGGTCGTTGCGGTCTTTATAGGCGGGGTTGAGCCGTTCGTAGAGCCGCTGGCGCAGCTCGTGCCCGAAACCTTGGCGGGAAAAAATGCCGATGGTGATCAGGGTGGGATATACGCGCACGCTGCTCAGCCAGCGGCACAGCAGGGTGGCCACGGCGGCGGCCAGTTTCGGGTCTTGCGCCAGCCAGCGGCTGAGCATGCGCATGCGCCGTTCGGCCTGCGCCGCGCCGCCTTGGCGCATCCAGGCCGTCACGCCTTGCAGCAGGCCGAAGGCGTCGCCGGCGACGGCGGTTTGGGCCAGCAGGGCGGGAATATCGGAGGCGTGTTTTTTGTGTGTCATGTTTGCCATGTGGTGTTCGAATCGGGGTGGCTGTTCAGGTAGCCTCAGGCTACCTGAAAACGGTGTGCCAACCGAGCGGGATGGATGGGTTTAACGGCCGCCTGCCTTTGGGGTTGTACCGCCTGCTTCGGGCGGCCATCCGGCCAGGCGCAGCAGGGCGGCGCAGTTGGAGGGAGAAAACACTTTCCGGGCGGCTTCGGCCAGGGGCAGCCACATCCAGGCGCGGTGTTCGCGCGGAGCCAGGCGGACGGGTGCGTCGGCCGGGATGATGGCGGAGAAGGTGTGTTCGGTGTTGTGGGTGGTGCCGGGCGGATAGCGGTGGCGCCAGTGCGGGTAGATCTCGTAGCTTGTGCTCAGGTGCCAATCTGCCAGGCGTTCGGGCGGCAGCAGCAGGCCGGTTTCTTCGCCCACTTCGCGTAATGCCGCGGCGGCGGGGGTTTCGCCGGCTTCCAGGCTGCCGGTGACCGACTGCCAGAAGCCGGCGCGGTCGGCCCGCTCCAGCAGCAGCGCCCGGCCGCCGCCGTCGTGCAGCACCACCAGCACCGAGACCGGCCGTTTAAACCTCTGTCCGGATGCCGGGCTCATTGCGGACGGCTGCTTTCGCTGGAGACGGTGTCGGCCTGTTCCAGATAGCCGGCCTTGGTCAGCGCCGAGGCATCGGGCTGGGGGGCGTCGTTCAGAATCCGCACTTCGCGCTGTGGGAAGGGGAATTCGATGCCTTCTTCATTGAAACGGCGCCAGATGGTGAGCAGGATGGCGGAAAACAGACCCAAAAAGCCGTTTTCCGGGTCTTTGACCCAAAAGCCGACTTTCAGGTCGATGCCGTTGTCGCCGAAACCCACCAAAACCGCATTCGGCGCCGGGTCTTTCTGCACCCGCTCTTGGGCGGCGGCGGCTTCTTCCATAATCCGCAAAGCTTGGGGTAAGTCGGTATGGTAGGCTACCTGAACGTCCAAGCTCTGCCACAGGGTTTTGCCGGAATAGGATTCGTTGATCACGGTGGAAGTGACGAAGGTTTCGTTGGGGATCAGCGCCTCTTGGCCGCCGACGCTGCGCAGCACCACGAAGCGGGCGGTGATGTTGGTAACGTAGCCGGTGAAGTTGTCCACCGTCAGGCGGTCGCCGGGGCGGATGGAGCGGTCGCCCAAAATAATAAAGCCGGATACGTAATTGCTGGCGATTTTCTGCAGGCCGAAACCCAAGCCCACACCCAAGGCGCCGCCGAATACCGACAGCACGGTGAGGTCGATGCCCACCAGCGGCAGGGCGATCAGAATCGACAGGAAAACCAGCAGGGTGGTGGCGATTTTCGACAGCACAATCTGCAGATTGGCATCCAGCCGGGTGCTGTTTTTCAGGCGGCCGTCGATGTAGCGCGCCAGCCACAGCGCGCCCACCATCATGATGCCCACCCACAAGAGGCCGGTGAGCACGGTGTAGAGGCTCAGCTTGGTGGAGCCGATGGTAAATTGCAGGTTTTTCAGCCAGCCGATGATGATGTCGTCCAGACCGGAAATCCACAGCACAAAGCCCACCCACAGCACGGCGGCCATCGAGTATTCCAGGCGGTCGGTAAAGCGGTTGGTCGGCAGGGCGGAATTCAATACCGCCAAGGCAACGCGGATCAGAATCATCCAGCGCGCCGCCATCGCCAGCAGGCGCAGCCACAGCGAGGGCCAGGCCGACAGATATTGCCAAACAAACATGCCGACCACGGCGGCCAGCAGCATCAGAATCGGCCAGCTGAGGCGGCGCAGGAGATGGCGCGCCAGCGGCATTTTCCCGTCCGCCGGCGGCAGGCGGCGGGTGAGCATGCGGGAAACGAAATAGGTGCCCGCCAACAGGGCCAGCATCAGCAGCAGTTCGGTCCAGCCCCGGCTGTCGGTAACGCTGCGCATCAGCAGGGCGGGGCCGAACTCGTCGCGGTTGAACAGACCCATGAAAAATTCTTTGACGCCGTGGCCGGTGTCGGCCAGCCAATCGGCCGGCGCGGCGGGGTGGGCGGATTCTTGCATATTCGGAACACTTTCTTGTAATGATTCGGGTGTGGGGGATGTGTGCAGAGGGGCGGATTATACAGGGAATCCCGCTTCGAGCAGCCGCTCTCGGACAGGCATTGCACACGGCCGATAGCGGCTGCTATATTGCGGCCGACCTACCCTGTTCGGACAATAAGAAAGAAACGCCATGCACCGCCATCCCCTGCTCGACAACCCGAAAGACGCCCCCCTGGCCGCCGATGTGGCCTTTTTAAGCGATGCGCTGCAAAGCGTGCTGGCGGCCGAAACCGGCGCGCCGGTGCAGGACACGGTGGCGGCGCTGCTGGCCGGCGAAGCGCCGCAGGCGGTGATCGAGCGGGTGTTGCCGCAGCTTAATGATGATCAGTTGGAAAACCTGATCCGCGCCTGCAGCCTGTTTGCGCAGGTGTTGAACATCGCCGAAGACACCCACCACCAGCGCCGCCGCCGCGCCCACGAGGCCGGCGACCAAGCGCCGGGCAAGGCCAGTTTTGCCCATGTGCTGTCGCTGTTGCAGCAGCAGGGCGTGGCGGCGGAGGCAGTGCGGCAGCAGCTGGCGCACACCACGGTGGCGGCGGTGCTCACCGCCCACCCCACTGAGGTGCAGCGGCAAACCATTTTGCAGTTCCACCGCGAAATCCGCACCCTGCTCGACGAGCGCAGCGCCTGCCAAGGCGGCCGCGCCGAAGCCGGGCTGTTGCGCCGCGTGCAAACCGTGTTGTGGTCGCTGTGGCAGACCAATGAAACCCGCCATTTCAAAATCAGCGTGGCCGACGAAATCCACAACGGCGTGGCTTATTTCCCGCTCAGTTTTTTCCGTGCCGTGCCGGGGGTGTACCGCAAAATGCAGGATGCGCTTCAGGTAGCCTATCCCGGCGTATGCCTGCCCGATGTACTGCACATCGGCGGCTGGATCGGCGGCGACCGCGACGGCAATCCCTTTGTGGACGCCGACACCCTGCGCTATGCCTTCCGCCGCCAGGCCGATGCGGTGTTCCGTTTTTACCGCGCCGAGTTGGGCCGCTTGTATGAGGCCTTGTCGATGTCGGTGCGCCGCGTGGATGTGAGCGAGGCGGTGCTGGCGATGTCGGCGCAATCGCCCGACACCGAGCGGGCCCGCGAAGAAGAGCCGTACCGCCGCGCCGTGGCCTATATCGTGGCGCGGCTGGTGGCCAGCGGCCGCGGCTTCGGTTTGGGCTTGGGCAGCCGCTTCGGCCTGCTTGAGCCTTATGCCGACGCCGATGCCTTTATCGCCGATTTACAGGCGCTCTATGATTCGCTGGCCGCCAACGGCAGCCGTTTGCTGGCCGACGGCCAGTTGGCCGATTTGCTGCGCGCCGCCTCGGTGTTCCGTTTTTACCTGATGCCGCTGGATTTGCGCCAACACGCCGGCAAGCATGCCGACACTGTGGCCGAGTTGTTTGCACGCGCCGATTTGGAAGACTTCCATGCCCTGGGCGAAAGCGCCAAACAGCGCGTGCTCTTGCGCGAGCTGGCCACCCAGCGCCCCTTGTACAACCCTTATGTGCGCTACAGCGACGACACCGCCCGCGAGCTGGCGGTGTTTCAGGCCGCCGCCGACATCAAACAGCGTTTCGGCGAAGGCGCCATCAGACAAAGCATTATTTCCAATGCCGAAAACGTCAGCGATCTGCTGGCCTTGGCATTGCTGCTGAAAGAAACCGGCCTGCTGCGACTGGAAAACGGCGGCGTGCGCAGCCGCCTCAATATCGTGCCGCTGTTTGAAACCATCGGTGCCCTGCAAGGCTGTTTGGCGGTGATGGACAGCCTGTTTTCCCTGCCCTGGTACCGCCAGCTGCTGGCCGGTTGCGACGATATTCAGGAAATCATGCTCGGCTATTCCGACAGCAATAAAGACGGCGGTTACGTTACCAGCCAGTGGTCGCTGTATCAGGCCGAAGAAGCGCTGGTGCGGCTGTTCGCCCGCCACGGCGTGCGCCTGCGTCTGTTCCACGGCCGCGGCGGCAGCGTGGGGCGCGGCGGCGGCCCGGCATACGAGGCGATTTTGGCGCAGCCGGCCGGCAGCGTGGCCGGGCAGATCCGCATCACCGAGCAGGGCGAAGTGATTACCGCCAAATATGCCGACGCCGACAACGCCGAACGCAATCTGGAAACCTTGGCCGCGGCCGCGCTGGAAGCCAGCCTGCTGCCGCAGCGCGGCGAAGCGCCGGATGCGGCGCTGATGCAGTCGCTCTCCGAGGCTGCCTTCGCCGCCTACCGCACCCTGATCACCCATCCCGGTTTTATCGATTATTTCCTGCAAACCAGCCCGATACGGGAAATCGCCAGCCTCAATATCGGCAGCCGCCCCGCCAGCCGCAAAACCTTGGCGCGGATTCAGGATTTGCGCGCCATCCCCTGGGTGTTTTCGTGGACGCAAAACCGCCTGATGCTGCCGGCTTGGTACGGCTTCGGCAGCGCCGTGGAAGCGCTGCTGGCGGCCGACCCCGCGAATTTGGCGCGATTGCGGCACATGGCCGCCCACAGCGCTTTTTTCCAAGCCATGTTGTCGAATATGGAACAGGTCATGGCCAAGGCCGACTTGGACATCGCCCGCGCCTATCTGGCGCTGGCTGCCGACCGGACGGTTGCGGCCGAACTGTTTGCCCGCATCGAAGCCGAGTTCGCCCGCAGCCGCCAAGCCCTGTTGCAATTATTGCAGCGCGACACCCTGCTTACCGACAACCGCAGCCTGGCGCGCTCGCTGGCCTTGCGCCTGCCCTATCTGGATGCGCTGAACTGGCTGCAGGCCAAGTTGTTGGCGCGGCTGCGGCAGCAGCCGGATAACGGCCGCCTGCTGCAGCTGATCCACCTCACCATCAACGGTGTGGCTCAAGGCTTGCGCAATACCGGCTGAGCACGGCCGGCGCGGATGCGTTTCAGGCTGCCTGAAAACATTCAGGCAGCCTGAAAACTTGGCGACGGCATGCTCGGCCGCCATCCCGCGCCTGCGGCGGCTCTCCGCTTTTGGCGGGGCTTATCGGGCGGGGCAAATCCGGTTTAAATCATATTTCAATAAAACCGGAACGATGCCGATTAGTAAGATGTCTTTGAAAATAAAGCCGTCAAATCCCAGTTGCGGCAATAAGCTGACGGTGACTAAAGCGGTCGATAAAACCAGCGCACTGCCGATTAAGCCGTATTTGGGTTTGAAGAAGCCGGCGATTAGTCCGATGTAGGCGATGCTTTCAATAATGCCCAATAAATAGCTGGTGTAATGGAAGCCGAAAATGCTGTATAAGAAGCTCAGCCAGCTATTTGAAATAATCGGCTTTAAGATTTCCACTTCGAATTCAAACCATTTCGTATTGCCGAATACGGCAAATAAGACGATGACGCTCAGGCGCAAAATGTGTATGTCGAGGTCGGATTGTTGAAATTTGTGAATCCATGCTTTCATTTTTGTTTCCTTTTGCTTTGTTTGTCGGTATGGATTCAGACGCGGAGGCAGGGAAAATCTGGCGCATTTGTTGATTGTGATTTCCAATTGGCTGGATAGTTATTGAATTTTATTTGATAAAACCTGTGCTTGGGGCTACCTGAAACCATGAATCCGCACATTCTGGGCATGTGCCAAATCATCATCGCCGCCGTCTGCTGGGGCTGTTTGGGCGTATTGGGCACGTTTCTCAACCGGCAGGGCTTCAGCGGTATGGAAGCCGCTTCCCTGCGCGTCACATCTGCCGCGGTTTTGCTGTTGGTGCTGCTGCCGTGGTTTGCCCGCTATTTGAAACACCTCGCCATCCGCCAGCTGCCCGCCCTGTTTTGGCAGTCCGTGCTCGGCATGTTCGGCATGACGGTGTTTTACTTTGGCGCCGTGGCCGAGGTGGGCAGTTCGCTGGCGGTGGCCCTGCTGTATACCGCGCCGGTGTGGAGCCTGATTTTTGCCCGCATCCTGCTGGGCGAGGGCATCACCCGCCGTTCTGCCGCGCTCACCGTGTTGGCGGCTTGCGGCGTCGGCCTCACCCTGGCCGGCATCGGCAGGGTCAATTGGGCCGGCATCGGTTTGGGGCTGATGTCGGGCGTCTGCTACGCGCTCTACGGCGTGCTCGGCAAGCGCGCCATGGGCCGCAATCCGCCCATGCTGGTGTTGTTCACTTCGGTGTTCATCAGCGCCGCGGCCATGGCCTTTCTGCCCGATACCCATCAGGCTTGGCAGCGGCTGTCGGCGGGTGCGCCGCCTGTTTGGCTGGCGGTGGCGGCTTTGTCTGTGGTCGGCACCCTGCTGCCGTATGCGCTTTATATCAAAGGCTTGGAAAAAATGCCGGCCGCCCGCGCTTCCGTATTCACCGTGATCGAGCCGCTCACCGCCGTGGCGCTGGCCGCCTGGTGGCTGCGCGAGGGTCTGAATCTCTGGCAATACGTCGGCGTGGCGCTGATCATCGGCGTCAGTGCGGCCAATGCCTGGGGCGGACGGGCGGCGCCGGCAAAACTCGGCAACTGAATCTTTGCCGCCCAAACACTTGCCGCGCAAACGGCTTTCCTTTAAAATTCCGCCCTTTTCAACCCTTGCCTTTTGCATCCGCATGGCAAAAGGCTTTACAGCCGTAAGGAGAAAACATGCGCCATTACGAGATCGTGTTTATCGTTCATCCGGATCAAAGCGAGCAGGTGCCCGCCATGGTTGAGCGCTACAAATCACTGGTGACCGACGGCGGCGGCAACATCCACCGCCTGGAAGACTGGGGCCGCCGCCAACTGGCTTACCCCATCAACAAAATCCACAAAGCCCACTATGTGCTGATGAACATCGAATGTACGCCTGAGGTGGTGGAAGAGCTGGAAACCGGCTTCCGCTTCAACGACGCCGTACTGCGCCACCTCACCGTTAAAATGGACGCCGCAGTGAGCGAGGCTTCTCCGATGATGAAAGAAGAGAAGTCCAAAAACCTGCTGAGCGGCCAAGCCGCAGCCGAAGAAACCCCGGCTGCCGAAGCGTAATTTGGAAAACATCCTCCGCCTCACCGCCCGCATCAAATCCGCCGATACCCTGCGTTACACCCCCGCCGGCACCGCCGTGCTGGATCTGCTGCTGGAGCACGAATCTTGGCAGCAAGACGCCGGAGCGCGCTATCTGGCCCGTTTCGACATACAGGCCAAACTGATCGGAGCCGAGGCGGCCGTCTGGCAATCCCGGACAGGCTGCGCCGTCGCAGTCAGCGGTTTTCTCAGCGCCTACAGCCAAAAATACCGCCGTCCGATATTGCACATACAAACGATTCACGAATATAAAGGTTAAACGACATGGCTCGTCAATCATTCAAACGTAGAAAATTCTGCCGTTTCACCGCAGAAGGCATCAAACAAGTCGATTACAAATCCGTTGATCTGCTGAAAGAATTCATCGCGGAAAACGGCAAAATCATCCCCGCCCGCATCACCGGCACCAAAGCCCACTACCAACGCCAGCTGTCTGTGGCCGTGAAACGCGCCCGTTTCCTCGCCCTGCTGCCGTACACCGACCAACACAAATAAGCAACGGAGAGTTTCAACATGCAAATCATTCTGTTAGAAAACATCGGCGGTCTGGGCAATCTGGGTGATGTGGTAACCGTGAAAAACGGCTACGCCCGCAACTTCCTGATTCCGCAAGGCAAAGCCAAGCGCGCGACCGAAGCCGCCCTGGCCGACTTCCAAGCCCGCCGCGCCGAACTGGAAGCCCGTCAAGCCGAAATTCTGGCCGATGCCCAAGCCCGTCAGGCCAAGCTGGAAGGCCAAACCATTACCGTGGCGCAAAAAGCCGGTGTGGACGGCCGCCTGTTCGGTTCCGTGACCAATGCCGACATCGCCGAGGCCATCTGTGCCTTCGGCGTGGAAGCCGCCAAAGCCAACGTGCGCCTGCCCGACGGCCCGCTGAAAGCCGTGGGCGAGTACGAAGTGGAAGTGGCGCTGCATTCCGATGCCGTGGCCAACATCACCGTGGCCGTGGTGCCGGCTGCCGAATAAGCCGCCGCGGGCAGAACACAGGCTACCTGAACGGGTTTCAGGTAGCCTGTGTTTTATCGGCCGGTCGGAAAATCGAGGCCGTCACCCGGCCATCATTCAATACAGTCAGGCTGAGACCTTTGCCAAACCCCCATCTGCGGCGCATTTCTGCGTTGCGCGTTTATGCCCTAGGTGTTTAGTCCCGCCATTATCTGGCATGGATTTATTCTAAAGCGTTCAG
>JAUMZB010000096.1 GCA_030528345.1 Eikenella sp. | reverse complement strand
GCAGCGGCGGCAGCCAATACGATGACGGCGGCTACCAAAACGCGCCGGCCCAAGGCGGCACTTACCCCCCGGCCGGCCAGCACGCCCCCGGAGCCCCGGCTTACGATGCCCCGCCCACCTACAACAACGAACCGCCCCCCGCCCCCCGCCGCCAAGCCGCACCACCCGCCGCACCGGCCCCGGTAGACGATATTGACGACGATATTCCTTTCTAAAACAACAGGCTGCCCAATCGGCAGCCTGAAACTTTTCTAACCCCCAGGATACCGTTCAAGGCGCAGCACGTATGGTCGCCGGGGTTCATGCAGCACAGACAGCCCACAGCGTAAAAAACGCAGGGAGGTGCGGCTCATACGAGTTTCACCAATGTCGCCAACCTGCTTGTTCCGCCCCCATCCGCCCGAACGGCTTTCAGGTAGCCCGCACACACAAGCCAGATAAACCGGCTTATTCAAGACACTTGGCTTGATCAAACCGCTTTCATCCTTACCACAGGCTTTCACCGGCCTTTCGCCACCCGAGTGCTTGAAAATATAAACCAATTTAAATCAATTAGTTATATTAAATGGTTCAATCCTCAGCCGCTCGTAGACGGCCGATGCCTTTACGGAAAGCACCATCAATCCAAACGGCAAACCGCCTGTTTTCGCCGAGCGTCTCCCAATGGCACAAAGCGGGTGATGTCTTCATCCGCCCGCCATCCCATCTATTGGATTATCGATATTCGCCGCCCATCAGAGAAATCGCCAACACCATTATCCGGCAGACGGAGTGGTTGAAGGCTTCAGACTACCTGAACAGCCGACCGCTTTCAGCTGGCCCGATCCGGCCGTTTACTTCGCCTGCTGCTTTTTCACGCTCACCTGGCGTTTTTTCGGTTTGCGGATGCGGTCTTTTTCGGCTTTTTGGTGTTCCCGTTTGGCGATGCGCTTGCTGAGGGACACGCGGCGCAGCGGCTGGTTTTTCACTTTGTCCGCGCGCTCTTCATACGGGTTGTCCGACACATTGTATTGAATGCGCAAGGGTGTGCCTTGCAGATTGAAGGCTTTGCGGAAGGTTTGGGTGAGGTAGCGGGTGTAGCTGTCGGAAATATGCTGCAAGGCATTGCCGTGCACCACGATCACCGGCGGATTCATGCCGCCTTGGTGGGCGTAGCGCATTTTGGGGCGCACCAGGCCGGCGCGCGGCGGGGCTTGGCGCTCGACGGCGGATTGCAGCACGCGGGTGATTTTCGGCGTCGACATTTTGATCATGGCGGCATTGTAAGCGGCTTGGATGCTGTCAAACAGGCCGTCTATGCCTTTTTCTTTGAGGGCGGAAATGTAGTGGAAACGGGCGAAATCGAGAAAATACAGCTTGCGGGCGATGTCTCGCTTGATTTGCTCGCGCCGCTCTTCATCAATGCCGTCCCATTTGTTCACCGCCACCACCAGCGCCCGCCCGGCCTCCAGCGCAAAACCGGCGATGGTGGCGTCTTGGTCGGCAATATCTTGTTGCGCGTCCAACACCAACACCGCCACATTGGCTGCCTCAATCGCCTGCATGGCCTTGATGACGGAAAATTTTTCCACCGCTTCGTCCACCTTGCCGCGGCGGCGCACGCCGGCGGTGTCGATGATGGTAAACGGCCGGCCGTGGCGCTCGAAATCGATGTGGATGCTGTCGCGGGTGGTGCCGGCCATATCGAAGGCAATCACGCGCTCCTCGCCCAAAATGGCATTCACCAGGGTGGATTTGCCCACATTGGGGCGGCCGATCACGGCAAACACCGGGTGCTTGGCGGTTTCGCCCTCTTCTTCGGCATCGGGGAAACGGCCGAGAATGTCTTCCATCAGGTAATACACACCGTCGCCGTGGGCACCGGAAATCACATACGGCTCGCCCAGCGCCAGCTCGTAAAACTCGGCTGCCAGCACCGCCTGATTGCCGCCCTCGCCTTTGTTCACCGCCAAAAACACCGGCCGCGGGCTTTGGCGCAGGCGGTCGGCAATGATTTTGTCTTGCGGGGTAAGGCCGGTGCGCGCGTCCACCAGAAACACCACCGCATCGGCTTCGTCCACCGCCTGCAGGGTTTGCTTGGCCATTTCGTGCAGAATGCCGCTGTCCACCACCGGCTCGAAACCGCCGGTGTCCACCACCAGATAAGGCTTGCTGCCTACACGGCCGTGGCCGTAATGGCGGTCGCGGGTGAGGCCGGGCAAATCGTGCACCAGCGCGTCTTTGGTGCGGGTGAGGCGGTTGAACAGGGTGGATTTGCCCACATTGGGGCGGCCGACAAGGGCGATGGTGGGTTTCATAGAGGGTCTTCTTCACAATGTTTTCAGGTAGCCTGTATGGCAAAACAGGCTACCTGAAAACCATTCAATCAAATGGGCTGTGATTTTATCACGATAATCCGCAGCGAGTATTCGGGCTGCCTGAAAAAGCGCGCGGAAGGTGTTAAAATCGCGCGTTTATTTTCCGCTTCGGCAGCCTTCTATGAGCAAGCAAGACAACGACACCATCCGCATCCGCGGCGCACGCACCCATAATCTGAAAAACGTCGA